>CAZXAS010000071.1:0-12979 GCA_964638185.1 uncultured Steroidobacteraceae bacterium
TTCACAGAGGACCATACAGGAGTAGGCCGCGCGCCCCGCCGCAACCGTCATCGCCCCCCAATCGGCCACGACCCTGACCCACCTGCCGCGCGCCTAGCCTCTGCCGTCCTCACCCCCGAATCGGCCTCAACCGAAACCCGCGGTCCGGTTGTCAGAGGTGCGGTGCAACCAGTGCAGCGACGCGCGCGACGTTGTCCTCGGACAGCCCGGCGATGTTCACGCGACTGTCGAAGCCCATGTAGACGTGGTGCTGCTCGCGCAGCGAGCGGACCGCCTCGGGCGCGAGGCCGAGCAGCGAGAACATGCCGCGCTGCTGCGTCAGCCACGAAGCGTCGACGCCCGGGCGGGCCGCGGCGATCCCGTCCGCGAGTGCCGAGCGCAGTGCCCGCAGCCGCTTGGCCATCGTCGCCACCTCGGCGCGCCATTCGGCGGCGAGCGTGGCGTCAGCGAGGATGTGGCCGGCCAGCAGCGCGCCGTGCGCGGGCGGCATCGAGTACATCGAGCGTGCCGCCTTGTTGGCCTGGCTCTCGATGGCCTTCACCCGCCCCGCATCCTGGGCCAGGACGATCAAGGCACCGGTGCGCTCGCGATAAAGGCCGAAGTTCTTCGAGCTCGACACCGCCACCAGCATCTCCGGCAGCAGGCGCGCGGCCTCGCGTATTGGCCAGGCATCGGTGTCGAGGTCGTCGCCGAGTCCCTGGTAGGCGATGTCGAAGAACGGCACCAGGCTGCGCGCTGCGACCACTTCCAGGATCGCCGACCACTGCGCTCGATCGGGGTCGATGCCGGTCGGGTTGTGGCAGGAGGCCTGCAGCATCACCAGCGTGCCGCGCTCTGCCTGGGCCAGCGCGTCCAGCATGGCCTGCAGGTCGAGTGCATGCGCGCCCGGCCTGCAATACGGATAGCGGTCGAGGGTCAGTCCCGCCCCCGACAGGAGCGGACCGTGGTTCGGCCAGGTCGGGTCGCTCAGGTGTATGCGCGCGCCCGGCGTCGCCCGCTCCACGAGTTCGCCACCGAGCCGCAATGCGCCGCAGCCGCCCGGTGCCTGGATCACCGCGGCGCGCTCGCGCAGCTGCGCGGCTTCGGGCCCCAGCACGAGCCGGAAGATCTCCTCGCGGAAGACCGGTGCACCGGCCGGCGGCAGGTAGACCTTGGTCGACTGCCCCGCGACCAGCGCACGCTCGGCGGTCGCGATGGAACGCATGACGGGCGTCACGCCGGAACGGTCGCGGTAGACGCCGACGCTCAGGTCGACCTTGTCGGCCGATGGATCCTCGCGAAAGGCGGTCGACAGCCCGAGGATCGGATCCGGGGGCAGGGTCTCGAGCTTCTCGAACATGCGGGCCTCGACGGCGCTTCGCCGTATATCTTGTACGGCTTATCTTAACCCGCCCGGATCGCCCACCGATGTTCCACGTCATCCTGTACGAGCCGCAGATTCCCCCGAATACCGGCAACGTGATCCGGTTGTGCGCCAATACCGGCGCGACGCTGCATCTGGTCGGGCGCCTCGGCTTCTCGATCGACGATGCACAGGTGCGGCGGGCCGGGCTCGACTACCACGAGATGGCGCGGGTGCACCGGCACGCCGACCTCGACGCCTGCCTGGCCGCGCTGGGCGGACCGCGGCTGTTCGCCATCGAGACCGGCGGGCAGCGGCTGTATACGGAAGTGGCGTACCGGCCGGGCGACGCGCTGCTGTTCGGGCGGGAGACCGAGGGACTGCCGCCCGAGGCCCTGGCGCGCGTGGCCGCCGAGGACGTACTGCGCCTGCCCATGCTGCCGGGCAACCGCAGCGTCAACCTGTCGAATGCCGCCGCGATCGTGGTGTTCGAGGCCTGGCGGCAGCTGGGGTTTACTCCGCCGACACCGCCCGGCTCATCAGCGCCTCGACCACGCTCCTGATGTCCAGGCCCTCGTAGATCACGCGGTAGACGTGCTCGCAGATCGGCATGTCCACGCCGTGCTGGTCGGCCACCGCCCGCACTGCCCGCGCGGCGTGGTAGCCCTCGACCACCTGGCCGATGTCGCGCACCGCGTCCTCCACCGTCAGGCCGCGGGCCACGGCGAGGCCGAAACGGCGATTGCGCGACTGGTCGTCGGTGCAGGTGAGCACCAGGTCGCCGAGTCCGGTGAGTCCCATGAAGGTCTCGCGCTGTGCCCCGAGCGCCGTGCCGAGCCTCACCAGCTCGGCCAGTCCGCGGGTGATCAGGAACACCCTGGCGTTCGCGCCGAAACCCATGCCGTCCGACGCGCCGGTGGCGATCGCGATGACGTTCTTGACCGCGCCGCCCACCTCGACGCCGATGATGTCCGGCTGTGTGTAGGCACGCAGGTTCGAGGTGGAGATGCTGCGCGCGAGCTCGAGCGCGAAAGCCGGGTCCGGCGAAGCGCAGGCGATGGCAGTCGGCAGCCCGATGCCGACTTCCTTGGCGAACGTCGGCCCGGACAACACGGCGATCGGCACTTCCGGCCCGAGCACCTCGCGCGCAACCTGGTGTGGCAGCTTGCCGGTCGTGAGTTCGAAGCCCTTGGTCGCCCAGGCCACCCGGGCGTCGGGGCGCAGCAGCGGGCGGATGCCGGTCAGGACGGCGCGCAGCGCACTCGACGGCACCACGACCAGCACGTCCGCCGCCGCGGCACAGGCGGCGGCGAGGTCCGCCTCCACCGTGAGCGAGGGCGGGAACGCTGCGCCAGGCAGGTAGCGGGCGTTGCAACGCTCGCGTGCGAGCCGCTTGGGCTCGTCCTCGGCGCGACCCCACAGGACGGTGGGCCGCTCCGCGCGCGCGAACTGGATGGCGAGCGCGGTGCCCCACGAGCCCGCGCCGAGTACGGTGATCGGCTGCACTGCGGCGCGTCCCCGGGGATCGTCGCTCAGTTGACCGGCTTGGGCGCTTCGCCGGCCGCGGCAGCCGCCTGGCGTGCGGCCTGCTCCTTCACCGAGCGCTCGTACAGGGCATCGAAGTTCACCGGCGGCAGGAAGAACGGCGGGAAGCCGCCCTTGCTGATCACGTCGGACACGGTCTGGCGCACGTACGGGAACAGCACGTTCGGGGCGAACGAGCCGAGCACGCGGCGGGTGTCGTCGACGCTGAAGCCGCGGATGGTGAACAGGCCGCCCTGCTTGACCTCGGCGACGTAGACCGCGGTCTCGCCGCTCTTGGCCTCGAGCGTCACGCTGAGCACCACCTCATGGGTGTCGGTGCCGACGACGCTCGACGAGGTGTTGAGGTTGAGCTGGATCTTCGGCTCGGCCGTCTGGGCCGGCACGAACGGGCCCTTCGGGGCCTCGAAGGACAGGTCCTTCACGTACACGCTCTGCAGCGTGACCGCCGGGCCCTGGCCGTTGTCGGCCGAGTTGCCGCCCAGGGTGTTTTCTTCAGCCATGAGAGTCCTCTCTTGTCGCGTCTTGACGTTGAAACAGGCGGATCGGGGGAAGCTTGCCGGTCAGCTTGCCGCGGCCGCGGTGAGCAGGCGGTCGAGCTCGCCGCTCTGCTCGGCGGCCGCGAGTTCGTCCGACCCGCCGATGTGGGTGGATCCGACGAAGACCTGCGGCACGCTGCGCCGGCCGCTGCGCTCGATCATCTGCTGGCGAAGCCCGGCGCGGCTCTCGACGTCGAGCTCCGTATAGGCGACGCCCTTGCGCTCCAGCAGCGCCTTGGCGCGCATGCAGAACGGGCACCAGCCCGTCGTGTAGATGACGACTTCCGGCGCGCCCATGGTCAGCCTTTCACGACCGGCAGGTTGTCCTGTCGCCAAGCCGCGAGCCCGCCGCGCAGGTTGTAGACCGGCCCGAGCCCGAGCTGTGTCAGCTTGCGCGCCGCGGCCGCCGAGGTGATGCCACTGTCGCAGCAGGTGATGAGCGTCTTGCCCTTGGCCTTCTCGAGCGCCTTGGCGCCCTCGGCGATCTGGTCGCCGGGCACGTTGCGCGCGCCGCTGATGTGCCCGTCCTTGAACTGATTGGCGGAGCGGATGTCGAGCACCAGGGCGCCTTCGTTCATGAGCCGCACTGCCTCGCCCGGCGAGACGGCCGCGGCGGCATTGGCACGCTGGCGCAGCTCGTAGGCGAGCACCACGACCGCCATCAGGCCGGCGGCGCCGGCGAGCAGCGGGTGATTGCCGATGTATTCGATCAGCCGGTCCATCGTCAGTGAGCCTGTATGGGGGCCGCCGGGGGCACGCACCGTGAAAATAGCCGCGCATTATAGCAATGTCTGGCGGTTCGCCGGCAGCGGCGGGCCCGGCAGGGCCGAATGGGTCGACTTCTTACAGAAACAAGGGCTTAGCGCCATGCTCGGACAGGACCTCGGCTAACATGAGCGCCCCCTCTTCGCCCGTGTCCCCCATGCGCCTGTTGCCGCCACTGCTGCTTGGCCTCGCCCTGGTCGTCGTGCCGGCGCTCGCCGCCACCAAGGACCCGGAGTCCGACCTCAAGCGCGTGCAGCAGCGCATCGAGAAGCTGCAGCAGTCGGTGCGCGAGGACATCGGCCGTCGCGACAAGCTCACGGTCACCCTGCGCAAGACCGAGGGAGACGCCCGCGATGCGCGCGCGCGCCTCGACGCCGTGCGCCGGCAGGTCCGCGAGACCGATGCCCGGCTCGCCGACCTCGACAGCAGGCGCGAGGCCGAGGAAGAGCGCCTGGAGGAGCAGCGCGCGGCGCTCGCGGCGGAACTGCGGTCCGCCTATGTCACCGGGCGCGAGGAGCAGCTCAAGCTGCTGCTCAGCCAGAAGGACCCGGCGCAACTGGGGCGGGTGCTGGCGTACTACGGCTACCTGGGCCGGGCCCGTGCGGGCCGCATCGGCGAGATCGAGGGCACCGTGGCGCGTCTAGAGGAACTGGCGGCGGACGAGCAGGCCGAGCGCGACCGGCTCGCGGCGCTGGAGAAGGAACGCGAGCGGGAGCTCGCCGCGGTCGACGCCGCGCGGGCCGAGCGTGCCCGCGCGCTCGCGGCGATCAACAGCGGGATCAAGACGCGCAATGACTCGATCGCCAAGCTGAAGCGCGAGGCCGCCACGCTCGAGAAACTGCTCGCCGACCTCAGGCGCGCGCTGGAGGACTCGCCGGCGCCGAGCGGGCAGCCGTTCGCCCGGGTGCGGGGCAAGCTGCCCTGGCCGGCGCCGGGGAAGATCGTCGCCAACTTCGGCCAGTCACGCGGTGGCGGGCTCAAGTGGAATGGCGTGCTGATCGCCACCGCGCGCGGCACCGAGGTGCGCGCGCCCTACGCCGGGCGGGTCGCCTACTCGGACTGGCTGCCAGGCCTCGGGCTGCTCCTGATCATCGATCACGGTGGCGGCTACATGACCCTCTACGGCCACAACGAGCAGCTGTTCAAGTCGGTCGGCGAGAGCGTCAAGGCGGGCGACGTGATCGGCACGGTCGGCGACAGCGGCGGGCAGGCGCAGCCGGAGCTCTACGTCGAGGTCCGTCGCGGCCGGACCCCGGAGGACCCGCGCCGCTGGTTCCGTGGTTCCGGCCCCTAGGGGCCGGCCCCGACGCGCGGTTCGCGGGCGGGTCGAGCGAGGGGACCGCTGGATTCTGTGCATTACGTCAAAGACGCCAAAAGGCCCTTGCCGCAGTCTGCGGGAAGCCGGCCAGGAGCCGGACACGGATGTTTGACAAGGCCCCGAACATGGTTGCAGCGGTCCCCCTACACCTGAGTGCGGCGAAGCCGAGTCTCGACCCGTATGGCCACCTGCTGCGCATGCTGGTGCCACGGGCCACGGGCATCGCGTTCTATGATTCGCGCGGCACGCCGCTGTGGATCGCCGACAGCTACGACGGTCCGGACCCGCAGCCGCTGGTCGAGGACGCGCTCGCCGCACCACCGCCCGCCACCACGGCGCAGATCGACGGTTTCCTGCGCGACTTCGAGGGCGCGCCCGCCTACGTCTTCCGCCTGCGCGACGACGGCGGCGGCCTCGTCGCCATCGCCGTGCTGCTCACCCGCGACGGCGAGGACCGTCCGTTCTCGTTCATCCAGAACCTCGCCCGGCCGGCACTCGAGTGCCTGCAGCGGGAGTTCCAGGCACGCGTCGCGCTCGGCCTGATGAGCCGCGACCTGCAGACCCGCGACGGCGACCTCGACCTCCTGCTCCAGGTCGCGCCGGACGACCCGGACAGCCCCGAGCAGGCCGACGAACTCGCCGTGCTGTTGCAGACCTGCGTGGATCACCTCGATTGCGTGCTCGGCGCGATGGTGGTGCCGGAGCGCAACGTCGCCCTGTGCAAGACACGCGGCGGCGGCAAGCCCCAGACCAGCATCCTGACCGCGACCCACCGCCACCTGCTCAACTTCTCGCAGCTGCAGCGCCGGCCGCTGATCATCAACAAGGTGAACGCGTCGACCTCCGGCCTGCCGCCCTACAAGATCCTGTCGGTGCCGGTACGCCATTCGTCAGGTCGCGTGCAGGGTTTCCTGGCGCTGTTCCGTCCGGCGGACGGCGGCGACTTCGACCGCCGCGGCGAGCGCATGGCGGAACTGCTGTCGCGCAAGACCTCGGCGGTGCTGCAGAGCAACTACGATGCGGCCACCTCGCTCCTGACGCGCGGGACGTTCGAGCGCCAGGTGCGCGCGGCACTCGCCGGGCGCGATCCTGGAACGACCCACTGCATGCTGTACGTCGACGCGGACCGCATGCACGTCATCAACGACAACTTCGGCATGCACGTCGGCGACGAGGCGATCTGCAAGATCGCCGAAGTGCTGCGCCGCCGGCCGCGCCCGGGTGCGCTCGCGGCGCGGATCTCGGGCGACCGCTTCGCGCTGTTCCTGCCCGACTGCGACCTCGACACCGCGGCGTCGGTCGCGCAGATGCTGTGCGACGAGTGCGCGGCGCAGTGCTACGTGCGGCCCGACGGCAAGGTGCAGGTGTCGGTCAGCATCGGCGTGGCGGAGATGCCCGATTCGCAGGCGCCCTTCGCCCACGGCCTCGCGAGCGCGGAGCTCGCCTGCAAGGCGGCCAAGGAGCGCGGCCGTGGCCGCGCGGAGATGTTCCAGGACGCCGACCAGAGCATCATGCGCCGGCATGCCGACGTGCTGGTCGTACAGCGGCTGCACGAGGCCCTCGAGCACGACCGTTTCACGCTCTACGCGCAGGCGATCCTGCCGCTCACGGAAGGAACGACCGAGCCGCGCTTCGAGCTCCTGCTCAGGATGCTCGGTGAGAACGGCGAGGTGCTGCCGCCGGAGAAGTTCATGTCGGCGGCGGAGCGCTACCAGCTCATGCCGCAGGTCGACCGCTGGGTCGTCCGGCATGCGCTCGGCGCATTGAAGTCGCAGGCCGGCATCCTCGGCGGCCGCCAGCTGCGATTCTCGATCAACCTGTCCGGATCCTCGATCGCCGACGAGGACTTCGTCGGCTTCCTCGAGCAGGAGCTGCTCGCCTCGGGTCTGCCGCCGGAGCTGCTGTGCTTCGAGGTCACCGAGACCGCCGCGGTCTCCGACGTGGCGCGTGCAGATCGCCTGATGCAGCGCATGCGTGCCCACGGCTGCAGCTTCGCGCTCGACGACTTCGGCACGGGGCTGTCGTCGCTCGCCTACCTGAAGGCGCTGCCGGTGACGGTGCTCAAGATCGACGGCAGCTTCGTCCGGGACGCAGCCACCAACCAGCGCAGCGAGTCGATGATTCGCGCCATCGCCCAGCTTGCCCACACGATGGGCATGGAGACCGTGGCGGAGTACGTCGAGACCGACGAACTGCGCATGCGCATGGCCTCGCTCGGAGTGGACTTCGGGCAGGGCTTCGCCGTGGGCCGGCCGATCCCGCTGGAGGACATCCTGGGGGACCTGGCGCTGTCGGACATGATGGCCGCCGAGGCAGTCGCCGCCCGGCAGGGCCAGGCCTTGTCGCCCACCCCCTAGGCTCGCCGCCCACCCACCCACCGGTACCGGACTTGGATTATTGGAGTTTGGGCGGGGGGCAAACTCCAATAATCCAAGTCCGGCACCGGGTTGCGGGGTGCCGGGGGTCTGACGGGCGGCGCCTGCGGTAAGATTCCCCACATGTTCCGTCGCCAGCACACCCTGCTCGCGCTCCTGCTCGGCACCGCCCTGGGCTTCGCCCTGGCGGTCAGCGACGGCGTCGTGGCAGGCCGGGACGCGCCGGTCGCGCCGCTGCCGAGCGCCGAGGCACGGCTGCTCGCCGAGGTCATCGACCGGATCAGGGCCGAGTACGTCGACCGCATCGACGACCACGAGCTGATGCAGCACGCGATCCGCGGGATGGTGGCCGGACTCGATGCGCACTCGTCCTTCCTGGACGACGGCGCGGTCGAAGACCTGCGGATCGCCACCGAGGGCAATTACTCGGGCATCGGCATCGAGGTGTCCTGGGAGGACGGCCGCGTGGTCGTGGTGGCGCCCATCGACGGTTCGCCGGCGGCGCGGGCGGGCCTGCGCACCGGGGACGTGATCATGGCCATTGACGGCCACGAGGTCGCCACCAACGGCCTGGGCGAGGCCATCACGCGCATGCGTGGCGAGGTCGGCACGCTGGTGCGGGTGACCCTCGACCGGCCCGGTGTCGACGAGCCGCTGGAATACGCGATCGAGCGAGCGCGCGTGGAAGTGCAGAGCGTGCGCCAGGCGCTGCTCGAGCCGGGGCTCGGGTACCTGCGCATCTCGCACTTCAGCGACACCACGGCGCGGGACCTCGGCGCGGCCGTCGACGCGCTCGAGCGCGCGTCCGGGGTGCCGCTGACCGGCCTGGTGCTCGACCTGCGCAACAACCCCGGCGGCGTGCTCGAGGCCGGCGTGGACGTGGCCGACGCCTTCCTCGACGAGGGCCTGATCGTCAGCGCCCACGGGCGCGCCGACGATGCGCGCTTCAGCATGCACGCGCACCGCGGCCAGCTGGCCCCGGGCGCCCGGCTCGCGGTGCTGGTCAACGGCGGTTCGGCCTCGGCGTCGGAGATCGTCGCCGGCGCGCTCAAGGACCATCGCCGCGCGGTGCTGGTCGGGCGCACCACCTACGGCAAGGGCTCGGTGCAGACCGTGCTGCCGCTGTCGGATGGCCAGGCGATCAAGCTCACCACCTCGCGTTACTACACCCCCTCCGGGACCTCGATCCACGAACTGGGCATCGAGCCGGACATCCCGGTCGAGCGCGGAGCGCTCGAAACCGCGACCGCCATCGACGCCGTCTGGCCAGCGCGCGATGCCGAGCTCGCCGCTGCGGTCGGCTGGCTGCACGACGGCAAGGCCGCCCGGGTCGCCGTCGCACAACCGTCCGGAAACTGACCATGGCGCATGGCGGCCGGTCACGGTGGCCATGAAGCGGGTGCTGGTGCCGCTGGCGCCGGGCTTCGAGGAGCTCGAGGCCGTCACCATCGTCGACCTGCTCAGGCGTGCCGGTGTCGAGGTGGTGACCGCCGCGCTCGAGTCGAGCCCGGTCACCGGCAACCACGGCATCAGCGTCGCCGCAGACACCATGCTCGCGGCCGTCCTCGACCAGGATTTCGACATGATCGCCCTCCCCGGCGGCCTGCCCGGCGCACATCACCTGCGCGACGACGCACGACTGGTCGACCTGCTCAAGCGCATGGCCGCGGCCGGGCGCACGACGGCGGCGATCTGCGCGGCGCCCGCGGTGCTCGCGGCGGCCGGGCTGCTGGATGGCCGTCGCGCGACCAGCTTTCCCGGCTTCCTCGATGCCGCGACCGTGCGCGGCCTCGTGCTCGTCGGCGACCCGGTGGTCAGCGACGGCAGCGTCGTCACGTCGCGCGGGCCGGGCACGGCCATGGACTTCGCGCTGGCGCTGGTCGAGCGGCTCGAGGGCGCCGCGGTGCGCGCCGCGGTCGAGGCGCGCCTGCAGCGGCCAGTGGAGGGCGCATGAGTCCGGCGGACGATCCCGTGCCGAAGCCGCCGCGCCGACGTTCCGACGAGCACGAGTCGTTCCTGCAAAGCGTGGCCCAGGTCGACTGGCTGGTGCTCGCGGTGGTCGGGCTCTACCTCGCCGTCGACCGCACGCCGCTGCCGCAGACCGGTGCGACGGTCGCGGCCATGGCGGCTTTCGGCGCCTTCGTGCTGCTGTTCCGGTCGCGCTTCTTCCCGCTGCGCGCCACCGTGGCCCGCATCGCCATCGGGGTCGCCGTCACCGTCGCCTTCATCACCTTCGTCGCGGCGCAGTCGGGGGCCACCGCGAGCCCGCTGGTCAACCTGTTCCTGCTGCCCATCGTGCTGGCGGCGGTCGTGCTCGGTGCGCGCGGCACCGTGGCGGCCTTCGGGCTCGTGACCGTCGCCTGGCTGAGCCTCCTGTCGCTCGAGGCGCCAGGCGTCAGCGCCGGCCTGCCGCTCGTCGCGCGCATCCTGGGCGAGCTCGGTCCGTTCGCGCTGGTGGCCTACCTGACCCAGCGGCTGTCCGGCTCGATCATGAGCGCGCGCCAGCGCATCGCGGAACTCGCCGAGCGCGATGCCCACACGGGCCTGCTCAACCTCGGCAGCTTCACCGACATGCTCGGCCGCGAGCATGCGGCCCGCACCGGCGCCACCGGTACCGGCTACGCGGTGCTGATGATCGACATGGACCGGCTCAAGCAGTTGAACGACACGCTCGGCCATGACGCCGGCAACAGCGCCCTCAGGAACGTGGCCGAGTCGATCAAGCGCGCAATCCGCACCACCGACGTGGCCGCACGCTATGGCGGCGACGAGTTCGTGGTGTTCCTGCCGGACGCGAATGCGCAGATGGCCGAGGCAGTCGCGCAACGCATCCGCAATACGGTCTACCAGAGCCTGTTCGAGGCCTCGGGGCGGATGCACCGGGTCACGGTCAGCGTCGGCGCGGCCATGTATCCCCGCGACGGACGCACGGCGGCCGACGTGCTCGCCGTCGCCGACAAGCGCATGTACCAGGACAAGAACCTCCGGCGCCGCGCCGGCGATGCCGAGGCGCCGGCCCGGGCGCCGTAGAGCAGGCCGGCGTCGCCGGGCGGCGACCCGGGCCGGTGTTGCTCCCGGCGCAGGTTTCGGCAGAATGCCCCCAGGTCATTGCCCTCCCGAGACATGAAATCCACCCAACGCGGCTACATGCAGTCCTTCGAGACCGACGCTTCCGCCGGGGCGCTGTGGCGTGCGCTCGTCGAACCCGCGGCGCTCGCGCTGTGGTACGGGGAGTTGATCGAGATCGACCCGCGCGAAGGCGGCGCCTATACCGTCAACTGGAAGCTGCTCGGCCGGCGCAGCGCGCACATCGATCGCTTCGAACCGCAGCGCCGCCTGCGGCTCATCTTCGACCACAACCCCGAATGGCCGGCGCCCGGTGACCACGTCCTCGTCGAGGACTTCATCATCGACACGCGTGGCGAGCGCCGGTTGCTGCGCCTGCTCGGTTCCGGCGTGCCCGGCGACCCGGAATGGAACCCGGTGCTGAAGCGGCTGCGCTCCGGCTGGGCCGTCGCCTTCAGCTACCTGCAGAAGCGACTCGACAGCGGCGAACTCGAGCGGCGCGCATCGTGAGGGGTTCCCTGCTCCTGGCGGCGGCGACGCTGTTCGCCGCCTGCGCCATCACTGCCCATGCGGAACGCGCACTGGTGCTGGCCGGCGGCACGGTGGTCGACGGCTACGGCAACACGCCGCTCGCCAATGGCGTGGTGGTGATCGAAGGCGAGCGCATCGTCGCGGTCGGCTCGGTCGACTCGGTGGTCATCCCGCCCGACGCGGAGGTGATCTCGACCGAGGGCATGACCGTCATGCCCGGCCTGTGGGACCTGCAGGTGCACCTCGCACGCCTCGGTCATGGCGACGAGCAGCGCTGGAGCGAGACCTACGCCCCCATCGCCGGGCGCGTCGTCATGCCCCTTGCGGCCAGGCAGTTGCTCGACGCCGGCGTCACCAGCGCGCGCACGCTGGCCGCGCCACTCGACGCCGCGGTCAGCACGCGCGACCGTATTCGGGAACGGCGCATTCCGGGGCCGACCCTGTTCGTCACCGGGCCGGCGCTGGTGCCGCAGGCCACACCGGGCGCCGATCCATGGCACTGGCCGGTCGAGAACGCCGCCGCGGGCCGCGAGCGCGTCGCGCGGCTCGCGGCCGGAGGCGCGGACTACCTGCTCCTGGGTGACCTCGACCTGTGGCCGGCGCAGTGGCTCGCTGACGTGATCAACGAGGCGCGGGTGCGCGGCCTGCCGGTGCAGGCCTACGGCGAGCGCGTGGCCGGCGTCGAGCGCGGGCTCGAGGCCGGGGTCGACGGCTTCGTGGGGCTCGACTTCGGGGCTGCACCGGAGATCCCGGAACCGCTCGTCGAGGCCCTGCGCCGCGCGGCCGACGGCGGCGCGAGCCGCCGGCTGGCGTGGTCGCCGGCGATCTCCGGGGTACTCAACTACGAGGACCTGGTCCGGAATGCCGAGCCGCTCGACGACCCCGCGGTGGTGGCGGCGCTGCCGCCGCTCGTCGCGCGCGACATCCTGGGGTCGCTGGCGCGGCTCGACCGTGTCACCTGGTACGACATGCCGGCGTCGCGCGCGCCGACCCTGTGCACCAAGCTCCGCCAGCTCGAGTCGACCGGGCTCCGGCTGGTGCTCGGTTCCGACTCCGGCGCGCCCGCGCACCTGCACGCGCGCTCCACCTGGCAGGAGATCGACTACTGGGTGCGGGCCTGCGGCATGGACCCGGCGAAGGCGATCCAGGCGGCCACGCACGAGGCGGCGCTCGCGCTGCGGGTGGAGCACGAGAGCGGCACGCTGGCACCCGGCAAGTACGCCGACGTCATCGCGGTGCGCGGCGACGTACTGCGCAACCCGGCCCTGCTGCAGCGGGTCGACATCGTCATCCAGCGCGGACTGCGACATCGCTGAGGCGATTCGGGCGATAATGCCCGCCAGCGCCCGCGTTGCGCGGAGGACAACGGAATGCCCAATTTCATCCTGCGGGCGGCCATCGCCGCCCTCGGACTGTGGCTCGCGACCGAGTGGGTCGACGGGCTCCACGTCGACACGCCCACCACGCTCTTGCTGGCCGCGGTGCTGCTCGGTGTCGTCAA
>CAZXAS010000072.1:0-12751 GCA_964638185.1 uncultured Steroidobacteraceae bacterium
CGTTGCGGCGGCCGGTCACGACGCTGATGACCTTCGTGGCGCTGTCGCTGGTCGGAGTCATCTCGGGCTGGATGCTGCCGCTCGAGCTCTTCCCCGACATCCGTTTCCCGGGACTGCAGGTGCGCATCCCTTATGACGGCTCGACCCCGGAGGAAGTCGAACAGCTGATCACGCGCCCGGCCGAGGAGGCCGTTGCGACCCTGTCCGGCATCAAGGAGCTGCGCTCGACCTCCTCAGAGACCGGTGCGGAACTGATCGTGCTGTTCGACTGGGATCGCGACCCCGCGGCGATCGCCTTCGAAGTGCGCACCAAGCTGGAATCCATCCGTCATCAGTTCCCGGACTCCGCCAATCGCATCATCACCAACGTCTTTGCGGCGGGCGACGACCGGGTGGTCGCCATCCGGATCTCGAGCAGCGAGGACCTTTCGCGGCAATACGACATGCTCGATCGGCGCCTCAAGCGACCGCTGGAGCGCCTCGACGGCGTGGCGCGGGTCTCACTCGAGGGCGTCGAGCCGCTGGAACTGCGCGTCCTCGTCGACCCGGTGCGGGTCGCCGCGCACGGCATCGATGTCGGCGAGCTGCGCAACGCCCTGGAGCGCGCCAACTTCTCGGTCAGCGCGGGCGAGATCATCGAGGGCGGCCAGCGGCTGTCGGTCCGCCCGATCGGGACCTTCACCACGATCGAGGACGTCCGCGACTTCCTCGTGACCGGCAACGTGCGCCTGCGCGACATCGCCGACGTGCGACTCGTTTCCCCGGACCTGACGGTCGGGCGCCACCTGAATGGCCGGCCCGGTGTCGGGCTCGACGTCTTCAAGGCGAGCGGCTACAACATCGTGGATCTTGCCGACAGGGTGATGGCCGAGATCGACGAGGCACGCCTCGATCCCCAGTTGCAGGGCCTCGACGTCATCGTGCTCTTGAACCAGGCCGAGGGCATCCGCTCATCGCTGACCGACCTGCGCAACGCCGGACTCATCGGTGCCGGGCTCGCGCTGATCGTGCTGTTCATGTTCCTGCGCGACTGGCCGACCACGCTGATCGTCAGCCTGGCGGTGCCGTTCTCGCTCGTCATCACGCTGGCGGCAATGTATTTCCTCGGCTTCACCCTCAACATCCTCTCGATGATGGGCATGATGCTGGCGGTGGGCCTGCTCGTTGACAATGCCGTCGTCACCACGGAGAGCATCTTCCGCCACCGCCAGCTGCGGCCGGGCGATGCCCTGGGCGCGACGCGGACCGGCGTGCAGGAGGTCGGCATGGCCGTGCTGGCCGGGACCCTGTCCACGATCATCGTTTTCCTGCCGATCGTCTTCGGCAAGAAGAACGAGATGTCCCTGTTCATGGTCCACGTCGCCGTACCGATCGTCGTCGCGATGATCGCCTCGCTGCTGGTTGCGCAGACCATCATCCCGACCCTGACGGCACGCTTCCCCGCCCCGCCGGCGGTCAAGTCCGGGTCGCGCTTCGCGCGGCTGCAGGACCGCTACGAGCGCATTCTCGACTGGGTCCTCGTGCATCGCTGGAAGTCCGCCGGGCTCATCCTCGCCATCCTGGTATCGCCGGTCCCGCTGTTCGTGACCGGAATCCTCAAGGTCGACATGTTTCCGCAGGACGTTTCCGACCGGCTCAACCTGCCCTATCACATCGACGGCAACTATCCGCTGCAGCGCGTGGAGGAAGCGGTCGACCGGGTCGAGAGCTATCTGGCCGAGAACAAGGATCGCTTCGGCATCGACATCGTCTACAGCTACTACACGCCCGATGACGCCATGTCGAGCATCGTCCTCAAGCCGCGCGACGAGCTACCGATGGACGCACGGGACCTGATGGTGGAGATCGAGAAGGACCTGCCCGAGATCATCATAGGCAAGCCGAGCTTCCGCTTCGAGGAGAACCAGGGTGGGGCTGGGGGCTTCAGCCTGCGACTCACCGGCGAGTCGACGCTGAAGCTCATCGACCTGTCGCGCGACGTCGTACGCCACCTTTCACAGCTGCCCGGACTCGACTCGGTACGCACGACCGCGCGCGGCGGCGAGCAGGAGCTGCAGGTGATCGTGGACCGCGCGCGCGCAGCCCAGCTCGGCCTGCCCACCCAGCTCGTGGCACAGACCATCGCCGTGGCCATGCGTGGCGATCGCCTGAAGGAGTTTCGCACCACCGACAGGGAGGTCGAGATGCGACTCGCATTCCGTGCCGATGCGCGACAGACAGTGGAGGACCTCGCCGCAACACCGCTGTTCCTGCCGGGCGGCGAGCGCGCGACGCTCGGATCGGTCGCCACCTTCCGCGTCCGGACCGCGGAGCGCGCCATCGAGCGGGTCGACCGCCTGACCACCGTCAGCATCGAGGGCATCGTCGCCCGCGACTCCTCGATGCAGGAGGTACGCAAGCAGGCCGAGGCAGCCATGAAGGACTACACCCTGCCCGCCGGCTATGCCTGGAGCTTCGGACGCGGCGTGCAGGAGGATGACGAGACCGCGCAGGACATGATCGTCAACATACTGCTCGCGGTCGTGCTGATCTTCCTGGTGATGGCATCGCTGTTCGAGTCGACCCTGTACCCGCTGTCGATCATCACCTCGATCGTCTTCGCCATCGTGGGCGTGTTCTGGGGCCTCGCGCTGAGCGGCACCACCATGACCTTCATGGCCATGCTCGGCATCATGATCCTCATCGGCGTGGTGGTGAACATCGGCATCGTGCTGGTCGCGCACATCCTCGACCTGCGACACCAGGGAATGGAGAGGCGCGCGGCGATCCTGCAGGCCGGTCGCGACCGGCTGCGTCCGATCCTGATGACGACGATGACGACCCTGCTCGCGATGCTGCCGCTCGCACTCGGCGACACCCAGATCGGCGGCGGCGGCCCGGCGTACTTCCCGATGGCGCGCGCATTGATGTCGGGCCTGGCCTTCGGGGCGCTGACCTCGCTCGTGTTCGTGCCGCTCATCTACGTTTGGCTCGACGACCTGAACCAGTGGCGGCGACGCGTCGTCGTCGCCTCGGCCGGCGCGGCGACGCCGAGCCCGGAGCGGGCCTGAGCACGGGCGCCAGGCAGCGGCGGCTCAGCCCAGCAGGACGCGATTGATGTCCCAGTAGTCGTCGATCAGGACGTTGCCGCCGCCGGCCGTGGTCGGTGGCAGCGATGCCGGAGCCGGCACGGTCTCGTCGGGCGTGCGGAACGATACGGCCGTGCGCAGCTTCTCGGTGCGGGTACGGACCTCGGGCGCCAGGTTCTCGGCGGCCTTCACCACCGCCAGGCCGCGCGCGATCTCGTCCAGGCGCGTGAGGCACTCCGCGCGCGAACCGTGGCGCGCGTCCTGCACGCGCCGGTGGGCGGCCAGCCGGGCCTCGGCGGCCAGCCCCGATGCCGCCAGGCGGGTACACAGCAGCTGCGCATAGGCGATCACCGCGAGGTTGACCGCGCGCCGGCCATCGACCGACAGCCCGGGGAACTCGGGCGTAGGCTCCTTCTCGAGCGTCCGCCGCGCCTCGCGCATGTCCTCCACGACACGTGCCGCCTCGGCCACGGCGCCACGCAGGGCTTCTGCCTCGACGGCGAGCTCCCGGCGCCTGAAGTAGTTCCAGAACCCGGTCAACCGCGCATGGCGTGCGTCGATGGCGGCGAGGCGCTCGCGGCGTCCTTCGTGGTCGGACTCGGCGGCGGCGAGGCGCGCATCGGCGACCTTGATCCGCTCGGCGCGATCGTGCTGGAACTCGGCCAGCAGGCGCTTGCGCTCGTGATCCTGGCGCTGGCGCCGCAGGTCGCCCGCGAACTGCTCGAGCTGCGAGCGGCACTCGCGCCACAGGCCCTTGAGGCCGAAGTGCACCAGCGCCTCGTGTCCCCTGGACGGCGATCCGAGCAGCACCTCGAGCTGGTCGAGCTGTTCCTCGAGCCGGGCGTTGGCGCCTTCCTGCTGCTTGAGGCGGTCTCGCAGGTTGTGCAGCTGGTCGTCGAGTTCCTGCAGGCCCTTCTTGAGCTCGGCGCGGTTCCAGAACAGCTTGAGCAGCCGTTCGTCCTCGGCCGGGTCGTCACGCCCGACAACCGGGAGCCTGAGCCCGGGCCACTTCTCAAGCTTGTTCATGGCCGGAGCATGCAGTCGTGGTCAGGCGGTGGCGTAGGCGAAGCGATGTCCGCGGCCTGCGCAGTACTCGAGCCACTTGTTCAGGAGCATGTTGCCCGCCCAGCGCACGTCGGCCGAGCGGGGCAGCGCCGCCGCCAGCCGGCGCAGGCCCGGGTGCGAATCGCTGCCGTGGACGGCGGTTGCCTCGGCAAGGCGCGCGTCATGATAGACCCTGAGCTCGAGCCCCGGTTCACGCAGCGTGCCTCCGGACGACTCGAACAGGTACGACAGCCCGAGCGTCGTGGTGTAGCGCGCACGCTCGAGCACGGCGAGCTCGAGCGGGCAGTCGTCCTGCACCTCGGACACGGCCCTGTCCTCGATGCGTCGCGGGTCTTCGACCAGCCAGCCGAGGCGGATGAAGTTGCTTTCGTAAAGCGTCATGAGACCGACGAAGGACCGCGGCCTTGCGCGCCAGGAAATCGCACACAGGTCATCCGATAACATGATTTGACTATATCACAGCGATTCGCCCGCTCAGGAGCGGCCAAGTGAGGCGATGGTCACGGTTTCGTCATGCACGTGTGCGACGCGCGATGCCCTTTCGCTCCAGCACCTTGCTGGCGATCTCCTCGATCGAACAGTCGGTCGTGTCGAGGCAGGGCACACCGAAGCGCTCGAACAGCCGCTCGGCGGAGCGCAGTTCGAAGGTGCACTGCTGCATGGAGGCGTAGCGGCTTTCCGGCCGGCGCTCCTGCCGGATCTGCTGCAGCCGGTCGGGACGGATGGTGAGCCCGAACAGCTTGCCGACGAACGGCACGAGCGACGCCGGCAGCCGGCTGCCCTCGAGGTCGTCCTCGGTCAGCGGGTAGTTCGCGGCGAATATGCCGTATTGCAGGGCCATGTAGACGCAGGTGGGCGTCTTGCCCGAACGCGAAACACCGATGAGAATCACGTCGGCCTTGTCGTAGTCGCGGGTCTGGGCACCGTCGTCGTTGGCCAGCGCGAAGTTCGTGGCGTTGATCCGCGCGGTGTAGGCGGCAAGATCGGTCATGCCGTGGGCGCGGCCCTGCGCATGTGACGAGGGCTGGCCGAGTTCCTGCTCCAGCGGGCCGAGGAATGCGTCGAAGAAATCCAGGTACAGGCAGTTGGCACGCTTGACGACCTCGCGCACCTCGTCCCGGACCAGCGTCGAGAACACCACCGGCCGGACACCGTCCTCCAGCGCCACCGCATCGATGCGGGCAACGGCTTCCACTGCCTTGTCAACGCTCGATATGAATGGCAAAGTGACGGGCCTGAACTCCAGGCTGTCGAACTGCGTAAGCAGGCTGTGCCCCATCGTTTCGGCAGTGACGCCGGTCTGGTCCGACACGAAGAAGACCGTTCTCTTGTTATTCACCTATTCCTTCCTGCCCGGGCTGTCGACGACGACCGCCCGCGTGTCGCGCCGCTCGCGATCCTAGCAGGAACGACCAATTCCGGGGGCCGACCTTGAGCGCCTACATCATTCCATTCGAACAGCTCGGCATCGGCGACGTCGAGATCGTCGGCGGCAAGAATGCCTCGATCGGCGAGATGATCGCCAACCTCGTGCGGCTCGGCGTGCGGGTGCCGGGCGGATTCGCAACGACTGCCCAGGCCTACCGGGATTTCCTTGCACAGGGCGGACTGGCCGAGCGCATCCGCGCGGAACTGGACGGTCTCGACGTCGACGACGTCGAGCGCCTGGCCGAGATCGGCGCGCGGATCCGCGGCTGGATGCTCGAGACGCCGTTCCACGCGCGCCTGCAGGAGGAAATCGTCACGGCCTGGGACAGGATGTCGGCCGGCCGCGAGATCGCGGTCGCCGTTCGCTCGTCGGCCACCGCCGAGGACCTGCCGGGCGCGTCCTTCGCCGGACAGCAGGAGACCTTCCTCAATGTCCGCGGCCGCGAGCAGGTCCTGCGCGCCATGCACGAGGTCTACGCCAGCCTGTTCAACGATCGCGCCATCGCCTACCGCGTGCACCAGGGCTTCGACCACTCGCAGGTCGCGATATCCGTCGGCGTGCAGCACATGGTCCGCAGCGACCTCGGTTCGAGCGGCGTCATGTTCACGCTCGACACGGAGTCCGGATTCCGTGGCGTGGTCTTCATCACCGCCTCCTTCGGGCTCGGCGAGATGGTCGTCCAGGGCGCCGTCAACCCGGACGAGTTCTACGTCTACAAGCGCGCCGTCGAGGCCGGGCGCTACCCGGTGATCCGCCGCAGCCTCGGCGCCAAGGCGGCGAAGATGATCTACGCCGAAGGCAGCGATGCCTCGCGCCGGGTGCAGACCGTCGAAGTGCCGGCGGCGGACCGGCAGCGCTTCTGCATCGACGACGACGACATCGTCGAACTGGCCCGCCAGGCCATGGTCATCGAGAATCACTACGGATGCCCGATGGACATCGAGTGGGGCAAGGACGGCTCGACCGGCGAGATCTACGTGCTGCAGGCCAGGCCGGAGACCGTGCAGAGCCGTGCCGGCCGCAGCATCCAGCGCTACAGCCTCAAGGCGCGCTCGCGCGTGCTGGCAAGCGGCCGTGCGATCGGGCAGCGCATCGGCGCCGGCACCACCCGCGTGATCCGCGACATCAAGCAGATGTCGCGGGTCCAGCCCGGCGACGTGCTGGTGGCGGACATGACCGACCCGGACTGGGAACCGGTGATGAAGCGCGCTTCGGCCATCGTCACCAACCGCGGCGGCCGAACCTGCCACGCGGCGATCATCGCGCGCGAACTCGGCATCCCGGCGGTGGTCGGCTGCGGCGACGCGACCGAGGCGCTGTCCGAAGGCCAGCCCGTCACGGTGTCCTGCGCCGAGGGCGATACCGGGCTCATCTTCGACGGCGTGCTCGACTTCGAGCAGCAGCAGATCGAACTCGACGCGCTGCCCACGCCACCGGTCAGGATCATGATGAACGTCGGCAATCCGGACCGGGCCTTCGATTTCGCCGGGATCCCCAACAACGGCGTGGGACTGGCGCGCCTGGAATTCATCATCAACCGCACCATCGGCGTCCATCCCCGCGCGCTGCTGGAGTTCGACCGGCTGGAGCCGGCCCTGCAGGAACAGATCCGCCGCCAGATGGCCGGCTACAGCGACCCGGTCGGTTTCTACGTCGACAAGCTCGCGGAGGGCATCGCCAGCATCGCCGCGGCCTTCGCGCCGGAGCCGGTGATCGTGCGGCTTTCCGACTTCAAGTCCAACGAGTACGCCAATCTCATCGGCGGCAGGCTGTACGAGCCGCACGAAGAGAACCCGATGCTGGGGTTCCGCGGCGCCGCACGCTACGTGGACGAGACATTCCGGCCCTGCTTCGAACTCGAGTGCCGGGCGCTCTGCAAGGTGCGCGACGAGATGGGGCTCGACAACGTCCAGGTGATGGTGCCGTTCGTGCGCACCGTCGACGAAGGCCGCCGCGTGGTGGAACTGCTGGCTGGGAACGGCCTCGAGCGTGGCCGCAACGGCCTCAAGGTCATCATGATGTGCGAGTTGCCCACCAATGCGCTCCTCGCCGACCGCTACCTCGAGTTCTTCGACGGCATGTCGATCGGGTCCAACGACATGACGCAGCTGACACTCGGGCTGGACCGGGACTCAGGCATCGTCGCCGCTTCGTTCGACGAGCGCGACGCCGCGGTCAAGGCACTGCTGTCGATGGCCATCCAGGCCTGTCGCAAGGCGGGAAAGTACGTCGGAATCTGCGGGCAGGGCCCGTCGGATCATCCAGAGCTCGCCCGCTGGCTCGTGGACCAGGGCATCGACAGCATCTCGCTGAACCCGGATACCGTGGTCGAGACCTGGTTATTCCTCTCCGGTACCCCGGCGCGGGCCTGAAGCCGCTTCGGCCGTGGCCAGGGCGGCCCGCGCCCGCTCCCAGTCGCGGCCGTCGTAGCGGCGTACGGTGAGCGAGCGGACCTCGCGCTCGTCCAGGCAACGGGCGTTGATGCTGTATCCGTCAGGATGCGAGCGCGGGACATAGAAGGACTTGACCCCGCACCGGCCGCAGAAGAGGTGCCGCGCCGCCTGGGTGTTGAAGCGGTACTCGACCAGGCAGTCCTCCCCGCGGACGAGTTCGAAGTCTTCTCGCGCGACGATGAGGTGCAGGAAGCCCGACGCGCTGCAGATGGAGCAGTTGCATTCCAGCACGTCCAGGTCCCGTGGCGCGGCCACCCGGAAACGCACGGCTCCGCAGTGACAGCCGCCTTCGTGCAACACCTTGTCGACCCCCGCCCCGCCCTCGCCGGTCGCGCGATCCGGCAGCATCGACGTCAGGCCTCCTGGCCGCGCCAGGCCGGCGCGATCAGGGTCTCGCGGTAGTGCCTGAGCTCCGCGATCGAGTCACGAATGTCCTCGAGCGCGAGGTGGGTGGATTTCTTGGTGAAGCCGGCGTGCACCGCGGGGGCCCAGCGACGCGCCAGTTCCTTGAGCGTGCTGACGTCGAGGTTGCGGTAGTGGAAGAACTTCTCGAGCTCCGGCATCCACCGGGCGAGGAAGCGGCGGTCCTGGCAGATGCTGTTGCCGCACATCGGCGACGCGCCGCGCGCAACGTGCCGGCCCAGGAAATCGAGGGTGGCCAGTTCGGCCTCGCGTTCGTCGATCGTGCTCGCCCTCACGCGCGCGAGCAGGCCGGAACCGCCGTGGGTGCTGCGGTTCCAGTCGTCCATCGCCTCGAGCGCCACCGCCGGCTGCGAAATCGCGATCACCGGCCCTTCCGCAAGCACGTCGAGGTCGCGGTTGGTGACCACGGTCGCAATCTCGATGATGCGGTCGCTGTCGGGATCGAGGCCGGTCATTTCGAGGTCGACCCAGACCAGGTTGTCGCCGGTATCCATGTTGCCCCGGATTCTACCAAAGGCTAGAGTCGGCCCCGCCGCAACATGGACGCCAAAGCCGAAAAAGAGCACGCGGGACGGATCGTGGCAGCCCATGGCCGGCGGGTCCTGGTCGAGGACGAGGCTGCGCGTCGCTTCAACTGCCGGCTGTTCGGTCGCCGCCTGCGCGTCGTCTGCGGCGATCGCGTCCGCTGGGTCGCGGCGGGCGCCGAAGGCGCCGAAGGACTCATCACGGCCGTGGAACCCCGCCGCTCGGAGCTCGCCCGGATCAATGCGGCGGGCACGAGCGAGGTCATCGTCGCGAACCTCGAGCAGCTGGTCGCCGTGCTGGCGCCCGTCCCGGCGCCGGACTTCGAGTTGTGCGACCGGTATCTCGCAGCCGCCGAATGGGCCGGCCTCGGTGCCGCGGTCGTCCTGAACAAATGCGACCTGCCGGCGGCCGATGACGTGGCGTTCATGGCCGAACTGGATACCTACCGCGGTCTCGGCTATCCCGTGGTGCGCACCACCAAGCGGCGCGAGGGCGGCTCGAGGCCGCTCGCTGAACTGCTGCGAGACCGCACCAGCGTGCTGGTTGGCCAGTCCGGTGCCGGCAAGAGTTCGCTCATCAACCTGCTGGTGCCCGGCGTCGAGGCTGCGGTCCAGGAGATTTCGCGCGCCACCGAGGAGGGACGTCATACGACCACCGCCTCGAGCCTCTACCGGCTGCCGGGTGGAGGAGGCCTGATGGATTCGCCGGGAGTGCGCGACTTCGCGCCGCCGCTGCCCTCGCCGCGCGATGTCGCCACGGGGTTTCGCGAGATCGCGCGTGAGTCGCAGGGCTGTCGTTTTCCAGACTGCCGGCACGTCTCGGAACCCGGCTGCGCGGTTGCGGCGGCGGTGGCGGCCGGCCGCGTGTCACAGCGGCGACTGGCGAGCTACCGTCAATTGCTGAAGCTGGCCGGCAGCATGGAGGAACGGCTGCGGACCACCGGCAGGCTGCGTGGCGGCCGCGATGGTCCGGTCAGGAAATGAACTGCCGCCCGGCGAGCGCATGCGCAAGCGTGCCGCCGTCCACGTACTCGAGCTCGCCGCCGACCGGAACACCGTGCGCGATGCGCGAGGCACGGATGCCCCGGCGGGTGACGAGGCCGCCGAGATAGTGTGCCGTGGCCTCGCCCTCGACCGTCGGGTTGGTGGCGAGGATGACTTCGCGCACCCCATCCTCGTCGAGCAGGGCCTCGAAGCGTGGTACGCCGAGCTCGGCCGGGCCGATCCCATCCAGCGGCGACAGGTGGCCCATGAGCACGAAGTACCGCCCGCGATAGCCGCCGGACTGCTCCACCGCGGCGACGTCGGCGGGCGACTCCACCACGCACAGCAAAGACGCATCGCGCCTCGCGTCGGCGCAGACGACACAGAGTTCGCCGTCGGTCAGCATGCGACAGCGGCTGCAATGAACGACGGATATCGCGGCTGCGTCGAGCGCGCGCGCGAGCGCCCGGGCGCCCTCGCGGTTGCGCTCGAGCAGCTGGAACGCCATGCGCTGCGCGGACTTCGGACCGACACCCGGCAATATGCGCAGGGCCTCGATGAGACGTCCGAGTGTCGGCGAGTACTTCAATCGTCCCGCCGCATCGTCAGAAAGGCAGTTTCATGCCGGGCGGCAGCGGCAGCCCACCCATCAGGCCGGACATCTTCTGCTGGGTCGCCTCGGCCGCCTTGCGCGCAGCGTCGTTGCAGGCGGCCGCGACCAGGTCCTCGAGCATCTCGACGTCGCCCGCGCCGGCCGCGGCAGGATCGATCTGCACACGGCGAACCTCGTGCTTGCCGTTCATGGTCACCTTGACCATGCCGCCGCCCGACTCGCCCACGACCTCGAGCAGGGCCAGCTCCTCCTGCGCCTTCTGCATGTTCTCCTGCAACTGCTGCGCCTGGCGCATCAGTGCGCCGATGTTCTGCTTCATGTCCGCTCCAGGTGGGCTCGTGACGCCCGGATTCTATCCGACCGGCTTGACGGAATCCGGCTGGATCACCGCCCCGAACCGGTCCTTCAGCGCGCGCACGGTCGGGTCCTGCTCGAGCGACTGGCGCGCCTGCTCGAGCCGCGCCAGCTCCTCGCGCTCCGCGGCGCGCGCCGGCGTCTCGACCGGGTCCTCGGTCAGCCGGAGTTCCAGCCTGAGCGCACGGCCGGCCAGCCTCGACACGGCCTGCACCAGCCGCTCCTCCAGCTGCCGGGTATGCATCGCCGCCCCGCGCGCATCGAGGCGCAGTCGCAGCAGGTTGCCCTCGGTCGACTCGTAGCTCAAGTGCGAAGCGAGCTGGCGCGCGGCACCCTGCAGGCCAAGACGGTCCACGACCGCACGCCAGTCGGAGAAGTCGGCGGTCACCGCCGTCCCGGCAGCCGCGGCTGGCGGCGACGCGGCCGAAGCGCGCCCGGTCCGCCCGGCCGCCCGTGGCGGTGGCGCGGTCTCGGCCGGAGCGCCGTCCACCGGACGGAAGGCCAGCATCCTGAGCAGGACCATCTCGAAGCCGCTGCGGGGCTCCGGCGCCAGTGGCAGGTCCCGCCGCCCGAGGATGGCAACCTGGTAGAAGAGTTGCAGGTCCTCGGCCGGCAGGCGCGCAGCGAAATCGGCGAGTTCGTCCATGCCCCACACCTCACCCGCCGGCAGCTCGGGTATCGCCTGCTGCAACGACACCTTCTGCAGCAGGCTCGCGAGTTCGTCGAGCACCTGCGCGTAGTCCGGCCCCTGTTCGTCGATGGCGGCGACGCAGGCCATGAGCCCCGCGGCGTCGTGCTCCGCGATGCGATCGAGCAGGCGCAGGACGTGGTCGCGATCGATGGTACCGAGCATGGCCCGCGCGTCGGCCTCGCCGACGCGACCTCCGCCGAAAGCCAGCATCTGGTCGAGCAGCGAGAGACCGTCACGCAGGCTGCCATCCGCCGCCCTGGCCAGCAGCTTGAGCGCCGCGGGCTCGTAGTCCATGCCCTCGGCCTCGAGGATCTTGCGCAGCCGTTCCGCGATGAGCGACGGCGGCAGCCGCTTGAGGCTGAACTGCAGGCACCGGGACAGCACCGTGACCGGCAGCTTCTGCGGATCGGTGGTCGCGAGCAGGAACTTGACGTGCGGCGGGGGCTCCTCGAGCGTCTTGAGCAACGCGTTGAAGGAGTGGTTCGACAGCATGTGCACCTCGTCGATGAGGTACACCTTGTAGCGACCGCGTGTCGGCGCGTACTGCACGTTGTCGAGCAGCTCGCGGGTATCGTCGACCTTGGTGCGCGAGGCGGCGTCGACCTCGATCAGGTCGACGAAGCGGCCCTCGTCGATCTCCCGACAGGCCGCGCACTCGCCGCAGGGACGCGACGTGACGCCGGTCTCGCAATTGAGCGACTTGGCAAGGATCCGCGCGATGGTGGTCTTGCCGACACCGCGGGTGCCGGTGAACAGGAACGCATGGTGCACGCGGCCCGAGTCCAGCGCATTGACGAGCGCGCGCAGGACGTGTTCCTGGCCGACCAGTTCCTCGAAGCGCCGGGGCCGCCATTTGCGGGCAAGGACAAGGTAGCTCATCGGGGTCCGGACATCCCTCGCAGTCCCAGGTCGCCTCGAATGGAGGCGGCCCGCGCCAGCACCCCTCCGGCACCCGATGCTACCGCTACCGTTGCTCCCTTCCGGGCCTGGCGGGATTCACGGCTGATCGTCGCGGAGGAACCGACGCGAGCCACCATCGTGACCGTTTGGTTCGACTTTCGATGCTTGCCCGCGCCCAGGTGGGCGGGATTTTCGATCGTCCGGGCATCGTAAGGTTGGGGTCGGGGAGCGTCAACCTTCGTCGCGG
>CAZXAS010000073.1:0-12594 GCA_964638185.1 uncultured Steroidobacteraceae bacterium
CGGCGCCGTTGATGCTGTACGTCGATGGCGTCAGGAACTGGATGTCGACCGGGGCCAGCAGGCCGGGATCGGCCGGATCGACGACCTCCCCCGGGGTGATGCTGCCGGTGCCGAGATTCGCTGCCGCCGCGGCGGCACGGATCGGCGCCGCCGCGGCAACGCCACGCGGGTCGACGAGTACGGACCGCAGGCTGGTGGCAGCGTCACGCGTGCCGCGCACCGAAAACCGGTCGCCGGCCGCGGCACCCGCGGTCACGGTGATCGCCAGCCCGTCGACGACGAAGGGATCCGCGCCGGTCCCGGTGCCGGTGAGCGTGACCGCGGCGCCGGTCGAGTTCCGTGTCGCGGACCAGGCGGCGCCATCGAAACGCAGGGTGTAGTCGTCGCCGGTCAGGGCGCCCGGGTCGGCCACGGCGGCCGTCACGCCCGCGGTCCCGCCATTCTGCACGTCGGCCACCACCTGTGGTGGCGCGACGGCGAACAGGGCTGCGCCGAGCTGGCCGTCGAGGTTCATGCCGGCGGCCTGCTGCGAGTTCATCGCCGCCGCCAGGGTGGTCGCAACCAGCCCGAGCTGCTGGCGGGCCGGATCGAGCACTTCACTGCGCACCTGCAGCAGGCCGCCGAGCTCGCCACCGGTGACGAACTGTGTGATCACCTGCTGGGCGCCACCGCTGCCACGGTAGACGATGTCGACGCGGCTGGCATCGAGCGCGCTCGGCGCCGTCTCGAGCCGGGCGCTGAAGTTCCCGAGCACCAGCGACTGGCCGTTGCCGACGAACACGTTGAGGTAGCCGTCGTTGCCCTCGACCGTCTGCACGTTGACGAGCTGGGACAGCCGGCCGATCAGCCGGTCGCGCTCGTCGAGCAGGTCGTTCGGCGGCTGGCCGCCGGCGATGCCGGTGGCAGTCTGTATGTCCTGGTTGAGGCGCGCCACCGAGGCCGAGATGCTGTTGATCTCGTCGAGGCGCGCCCGGATCCCGCCATTGGCGTCTGTCTCGACCTGGTCGAGCCGCGCGGCGGTGTCGCGGAAGCGGGCCGCCAGGGTCTGGGCCTGCGACAGCAGCAACTGGCGCGAAGTCGTCGAGGCCGGGTTGGTCGCGACATCCTGCCAGGCGGCGAAGAAGCCCTGCAGGGCGGCGCCCACGCCGCCGTCGGGGTCCGCCAGGATGTCGTCGACGCGTGCCGCCAGGCCGGCGTACTCGGACAGGCGGCCGAACTCGGAACTCGAGGTGCGCAGCTGCCCGACAGCAAACTGGTCGTACAGCCGCCGCACGGTGGTGATGTCGACGCCACGGCCGATGAAACCGCTGCCGAAGGGTTCCGGTGAGCGCGCGGTCAGTTCCGCGCGCTGGCGGCTGTAGCCCTCGGTCGCCGCATTGGCGATGTTCTGGCTGGTGGTCGCCAGTCCGCGCTGGAAGGCCAGCAGGCCGGAGACCCCGGTGCGCAGGATGTCAACCATGGCGGGTCCCCATGTTCATGCCCTCGGCGCCTCGGCCGCGGCGCGGGGCGTGTGGCGCTGTAGTCACGTGATCGGCCCCGCGTCCGGGTCCTTGAGTGCGGACCGTGCAGCGGCGATCGGCTCGCTCGCCAGGATGGCGCGCAGCTTGGCCGCATAGTCAGGGTCGGTCGCATAGCCTGCCGCCTGCAGGGCCTCGGCGTAGCGCGCCGGATCACCGCCGGCCTCGAGTGCCGCGGCGTAGCGCGGGCTGCCGCGCAGCAACTGCACGTAGTCGTCGAACGACTGCCCCACGCTGTCGTAGGCGCGGAACTGCTCGACGCGCCTGGCCGGCAGTCCGCCCTCGAACTCCAGCGTGCCGGCAGCCACGCGTTCCCCGCTCCATGACCCGCCGGCCTTCACCCCGAACAGGTTCATCGAGCTCGAGCCATCGGCGCGACGCGGCAGGCGCGCGCCCCAGCCGGTCTCGAGTGCTGCCTGCGCCACCAGGGCCATCGGGTCGACGCCGAGGTCGGCCGCCGCGCGCCGTGCATGGGGCAGCACCTCGCGGATGAACCGGGCCGGTGAGCCGCCCCCTGGCTCGCCGGCACCGCCCGCGGCCGCGGTCGAATCACCGATGGCGCGGGCCGGCGGGTCGGCGACCGGGCGCTTTGCGCCAGGGATCGACCGCGACAGCTGCTCGACCAGCATGCGCGCGATGCCGATGCCCTCGCCCGAGGCAATGCCGGAGGCGATCTGCCGGTCGAACAGCTGCTGGTAGAGCTCGCCCTCGCCGGAATCGTCGAGACCGCCGTCGATCGTTGCCGCCCGCATGCTGTCGAGCATCATGTTGAGGAACAGCGCCTCGAACTGCTGGGCCACGGCCTCGAGCGCGGCCGGCGCGTCGCTGGTGGCGCGGGCCTTGAGGTCGCGCAGGCCCTGGAAGTCGGTCACCGACTGGTCCGGCATGGGCGCCTGCAGCTGGAGGCGGTCGATCGACATGGCTCAGATCACGATCAGCTGGGCGCGCAGCGCGCCCGCCTGGTGCAGGGCCTCGAGGATCGCCACCAGGTCACCGGGGGCGGCACCGACCTGGTTCACGGCACGCACGATCTCCTCGAGCGTGACGCCGGGCTCGAACAGGAACATCGGGCTGCCGCTCTCGGTCACCTCGATGCTGCTGTCGCGCGTGACGACGGTTTGGGCCCGGTCGGCGAAGGGCCCAGGCTGGCTCACCTGCAGGTCTTCCTGGATGCTGACGGTGAGCGAGCCATGGGTGACCGCGGCCGCGGCGACGCGCACGTTGGCGCCGATCACCACGGTGCCGGTGCGCGAGTTGATCACCACCCGCGCTGGCCCGCTGCCGGGCTCCAGCTCGAGATTCTCCACCAGGGACAGGAACGCGACCCGCTGCGCGGTATCGGCCGGCGCCGCCACCTGCACCGAGGCCGAGTCGAGGGGTGTGGCGGTCCCGGCGCCGAACTCGCGGTTGATGCGCTCGGCGAGCCGGGTCGCGGTGGTGAAGTCCGCGGTGTTGAGGTTGAGCGTCAGCGACTGGGCGCCGCCCAACGTGGCCGCCACTTCGCGCTCGACCGTCGCACCGCCGGGAATCCGCCCGGCGCTCGGCACGTTGACGGAGATGCGCGAACCGTCGCGGCCCTCGGCACCGAAGCCGCCGACGACCAGGTTGCCCTGCGCCATCGCGTACACCTGGCCATCGAGGCCCCTGAGCGGGGCGATGAGCAGCGCCCCGCCCCGCAGGCTCTTGGCGTTGCCGATGGAACTGACCGTGACATCGATCGGCTGGCCGGGCTTGGCGAAGGGCGGAAGCTCGGCGTGGACGGCGACGGCCGCGACGTTCTTCAGCTGTGGGTTCACGTCCGCGGGCACGTTGACGCCGAGCTGCGCCAGGAAGTTCTTGAGGCTCTGGGTCGTGAATGGCGCCTGGCTCGTCTGGTCGCCGGTACCGTCGAGCCCAACCACCAGGCCGTAGCCGACCAGCTGGTTGGAGCGCACGCCGGCGACCATCGTCAGGTCCTTGATGCGCTCCGCCGACGCCGGCGCGGCTGCCAGCACGAGCAGTGCAGCGGCCAGCAGGCGACGGAAGCGGCGGTGGGTGGAACTCATGGCGGGCCTCAGTAGGGCATCACGGGCGAGTTGAAGAAACGATCGAGCCAGCCCGGCCGGTTGGCGTTGGCGACGACGCCGCGGCCGCCATAGCTGATGCGGGCCTCCGCCACGCGATCCGAGGTGATCGTGTTGTCTTCCTGCACGTCGCGCGGCCGTACGATGCCGGCAATCTGCACGAACTCGTCACCGTGGTTGAGGCGCAGCCACTTCTGGCCCTGGACGACCAGGTTGCCGTTGGCCAGCCGTTCCACCACCGTGACCGAGATGTTCCCGGCCAGGCGATTGCTCTGGCTGGCGGAGCCCTCGCCGTCGAACTCGCGATTGCCGCTCACCGAGGTCTCGAGGATCGGTGTGCCGTTGACCGTCACCGGGCGTCCGGCGATGGTCGGTCCCGGCAGGCTGATGTCGGTCTCCTTTTTGGTGCTGGTCGAGGCGCTCTTCGAAGCGCTGGTCGACTCCTGCAGCACGATGGTGAGGATGTCGCCGACGCGGCGTGCGCGCAGGTCCTCGAACAGCGACAGCTCCGTGCCCGCGGCGTAGATCGCGCCGTTGGTCGCCTCGGCCGCGATCGGCATGGGCGGCGGTGGCGGCGGCATGGACATCGGCCCGGCATGCCCGTTCAGCGTGTCGCAGCCGGCGAGTGGCAGCAGCACCACGGCGAGCCGGACGGCGGAAAGCAGGTGGGCGCTAGCGGTATGGGCCATGGTCATTGCCTGCGGGATCAGAGGCTCTGGGTCAGGAAGCCGACCATCTGGTCGATGGTGGACACGGCACGCGCGTTCATCTCGTAGGCGCGCTGGGTCTCGATCATGTTCACCAGTTCCTCGACGACGTTGACGTTGGAGGTCTCGAGCGATCCCTGCACGATGTTGCCGAGGCCGTTCAAGCCCGGCGTGCCCACCGTGGGCGGACCGCTCGCTGCCGATTCGAGCAACAGGTTCTCGCCGCGCGGCTGGAGCCCGGCCGGGTTGATGAAGTCGGTGAGCTGGATCTGGCCGATCGTGGTCGGCGTGGCATTGCCCGGCGTGGTCACGCTCACGGTGCCGTCGGCGCCGACGGTGACGCTCAGGGCGTCGTCCGGCACCGTCACCGGCGGCTGCACCTCATAGCCGCTCGCGGTCACCAGCTGGCCTTCCGCATTGACCTGGAAGGAACCGTCGCGCGTGTAGCCGGCGGTTCCATCGGGCAGCAGCACCTCGAAGAATCCGCCGCCCTGCACCGCGAGATCGAAGCTGCCGCCGGTCTCCTGCAGGCCGCCCTGGCTGTAGAGCTTCTCGGTGGCGACGATCCGCACACCCGTGCCGAGGTACATGCCGGTCGGGTACTCGGTGTCCTGCGAGGTCTGCGCGCCGACCTGGCGCACGTTCTGGTACAGCAGGTCCTCGAACACCGGCCGGGTGCGCTTGAAGCCCGTGGTGTTGACGTTGGCGAGGTTGTTCGAGACCACCGACATGCGCGTCTGCTGCGCGTCGAGTCCCGTCTTTGAAGCCCACAGTGCCCCGATCATGTGCTCTCCTGCCCGGTGTCCGGGTGTCAGCCGGCGCGCAGCAACTGCTGCAGCGCCGAGTCGTTCTGGTCGGCCGTACTCATCAGCCGCACCTGCATCTCGTACTGGCGCGAGATCTGGATCATCTCGACCAGCGTCTCGGCCATGTTCACGTTGCTCGATTCGAGCGCGCCGTTGGCGAGCCGCACCGCGGCATCGGCAGGTGCGGTGCCGCCATCGCGCATCCGCAGCAGGCCGTCCGCGCCCTTGACGAGCTGTTCCGGCGGCGGATTGACGAGCCGCATGCGGCCGATCGCGGCCAGCGTCTCAGGGCCGAGGCCCTCGGCCACCACCGACACCGTGCCGTCGCCGCCGATGGCGACCTGGTCGGCCGGCGGGATCGTCACCGGGCCGCTGTCACCGAGTACGGCGAGGCCGGTCGCGGTTTCCAGCACGCCGCTGGCGCTGACCCTCAGGTTTCCTGCACGCGTGTAGGCCTCGCTGCCGTCCAGCGCCTGCACGGCGAGGTAGCCGTCGCCGCGGATCGCGACGTCGAGCGGCCGCCCGGTCTCCTGCAGCATGCCGATGCGCGGATCGAAGCCGAGCTGCTCGGCGACGGCGTTGATCCGCGTCGGGAAGCCCGGTCCCTCGACCAGGTAGCTGGAGAATGCGTGCAGGTCGGCGCGGTAGCCGTGGGTCGAGGCATTGGCGAGGTTGTGCGACACGATCGACTGCGCGTCCATCAACTGGTCCGCGCCGGTCATCGCCACCCACAGCATCCTGTCCATCGTCTATGCCCGTTCCGTTCCCGTCCGGTCAGCGGATGTTGATGATCGTCTGCGTGATCGAGTCGGCCGTGCTGATCATCTGCGCGTTCGCCTGGAAGTTGCGCTGCGCGGTGATCATGTTGACCAGGGCGTTGGTCAGGTCGACGTTCGAGCCCTCGATCGCCCCGGCCTGTATGAGCCCGAAGCTGGCCGAGCCCGGCTCGCCGCGGATCACGCCGCCGGACGAAAAGGACTCGCCCCAGCTCGTCTCGCCGAGCTGCCTGAGCCCTTGCGGATTGGGGAAGTTCGACATGGCGATCTGGCCGAGCTCGAGCGCGCGCCCGTTGGTGAAGCGCGCGAACACCACGCCGGTCTCGGAGATGTCGATGCTGGTGAGGCGGCCCGAGGAGTAGCCGTCCTGGTTGAGGGCGCTGATGCCGAACTGGCTGCCGAACTGCGTCGCCTGCGAGAAATCGAAGGTCATGGTGAGCGGATTCGCGCCGTTGCCCGGGTCGAAGGCCGGGAAGGCGATGTCGCCACCGGCGGGCACCGTCTGCAATCCGGTCGACGAGAACTGCAGGGTCTGCAGGCCGCCCACCTGGGTGCCGTCGACGGTGAGGCCGACGCTCCATTCATTGGGGTTGGCCGTCTTCACGAAGAAGAACGTGGCCTGGTGCGCGGCGCCGAGCGTGTCGTACACGACCGTCGAGGTCGAGTGGTTGTAGCTCTGCGAGTCGGTCGGGTCGAACACCGGCGCGACCGGCTGGGTCGCCGCGGCCGGCAGGTTGACCACGATCTCGCCGCTGGTCGTCGCATTCGGCGTGCTCTGCGAGGTCTGCAGCCTCAGGTCGCTCAGGGAGCCGGTATTGAAGCCACCGGTCGCGACCGGCGGGTAGGCCTGCAGGCGCTGCGCCTGCGAGTTCACCACGAAACCGTCGCGGTCGACGCTGAACATGCCGTTGCGCGTGTAGACCAGGCCGGTGCTGTCGGCGAGCGTGAAGAAGCCCTGGCCGTTGATGGCGAGATCCAGCCCGGAGTTCGTGAACTCGACGTTCCCCTGGGTGAACTGCTGCGCGACGTTGGCGAGTCGCACGCCGTTGCCGATGGACGAGCCGCCGGAGTCGAGTGCCCCGGCCGCGAACACGTCGGCGAACTCGGCGCGCGAGCTCTTGAAGCCGGTGGTATTGGCGTTGGCGATGTTGTTGGCGGTGACGTTGAGGTCCGACGTCGCTGCATTGAGCCCGCTCAGGGCGATACGGAAAGGCATGTGGGTCCTCCTGGATGTGCTTGGTGGGCGCCGCGTCAGCCGATCTGCCGGACGTCGCCGAATGGAATCTCGCCGAGGCCGCGCAGGCTGAGCGACAGCCCCGACTGGCCGGCGCCGAGCGTGACGCTCTCGACCGGCGCGGCCACGAGCGCCTGCGCCGCCGTCTGGCTCGCACCGTTGATGGCCTGCGCACGGAACGTGTACGCACCCTCCGGCAGCGCCTGGCCATCGTCGCCGACGCCGTCCCAGCTGAAGCGCGTGAGCCCGGCGGCCTGGGGGCCGAGGTCGAAGGTCCGCACCACGGCCCCGCTGGCCGACAGCACCTGGACGCGCACCTGCTGTGCCGACGCCGCCAGGTCCACCGCGCCGCCCATGCCGCCTTGGGCGGGCAGCCAGCCGGTGGAACGGTTGACCAGCACGTCCCGGCCGAGCAGCGCCGAGGCCTGCAGCGCCTGGTTGGAGACCAGGGAACTCGACAGGCCCTGGAACTCCTGTTTCAGCTCGGCGAGTCCCGACACCGTGCCGAACTGCGCCAGCTGGCCGATGAACTCGCCGCTCTCCAGCGGCTTGAACGGGTCCTGGTTCTGGAACTGCGTGATCATCAGGCGCAGGAAGTCCTCGGCGCCGAGGTCCTCCGACTTCTTGGTGCCGCCGCTCAGGTCGCGCGACAGGCCGAGGGCCTCGAGTTCACTGTTGATGCTTGGTATGGCCATGTATCGCTCCGGGGTCCGCGTCAGCGGCCCATCGAGATCGTCTTGAGCAGCAGGTCGCGCGAGGTGTTCATCACCTCGACATTGGTCTGGAAGGAGCGCGACGCGGAGATCATGTTCGCCATCTCCTCGACCGCATTGACGTTCGAGGCCCACACGTAGCCGTCGGCATCCGCGAGCGGGTGACCGGGCTGGTGGCGGTGTACCGGCGCGGCGGGGCTCTCCCAGACACCGAGCACGCGCACGCTCGCGGCCGCGTCGCCGGCGAACGGGTCGGTGCCCGCATCCTTGAACACCGCCTCGAACACCGGCTGGCGCGCGCGGTAGGCGTCTTCCGGCGCGCTCGCCACCGAATCGGCATTGGCGAGGTTGCTGGCGACGGTGTTGAGCCGGATGCTCTGTGCATTCAGTGCGGAGCCGGCGACGTCGAAGATCTGGAACAAGGACATGACGCGTGCCTCACTGGCCGGACAGTGCCGACTGGATGCCTTCGATGCGGCGGTTGATGAACATCAGGCTCGCCTGGTAGCGCACGGCGTTGTCGGCGAAGGCCGCCTGCTCCACCTGCGCCTCGACGGTGTTGCCGTCGAGCGAAGGCTGGTACGGAATGCGGAACTTGAGGTCACCGCCGGCGACCGGGCCGCCCGCCGCGCCGAGGTGCGCGGCACGGGTCGCCGTCAGCGGCAACGTTGCGGCGCCGGGCTGGGACGCGAACACGGCGGCGAAGTCGATGTCGCGGGCCTTGTAGTTGGGCGTGTCGGCGTTGGCGATGTTGGCAGCCAGTACGCCGGCGCGCTGGCCGCGCGCCATCAGCGACACCTCGCTCAACCCGAAGACCCCATCCAGCAGTGCCATGTCGCTTGCTTCCAGCTTGCCGGCAACGGCCGGCTCACGGACCTATCAGCAAGGTCCGTGCCAAGCGCCGATTGCCCGGAAAAACCGCGTTTGCGGCGTGCCGCGACCGCCGCGGGCCGCGTGGGACGGTTCCCGAGCGGCAACATCGCGCCGCTCGAGCGGCAACCCGGCGGCAACGGCGGGACCGGCGGGACAGGGCGCCGGATCATTGACGGCGCCGGGATCCCGGCGCCCCAGCACACGAAGCGCGGCCTTGCGCCGCTAAGTACGCGGCGCGAAACCAGCACTTGCGCCACCGGCCCGTGTTGGCACGCGGGTTGCAGTACCGCGTGCATGACGATTCATGTGTCTTCGCCCGCCGGCCTGCGCGGGCCGCTGGCCCTGGGCGTGATCGCCAGCGCCTTGCTGTGGCTTGCAAGCGGCGCCGTTTCCGCCGGGGACATCCAGCCTGCGGCCGACATCGCACGCGCCGCGAGTGCCGAGGCATTGCGGCTGTCGGCGGGCGCAGCAGCCGTGACCGTCCGCGAAGCGCGGGTCGATCCCCGGCTGCGACTGCCCCGCTGTGCCGACCCCCTGATGGCGCGGGCGAGCCCGGGCAATCGGGCCGGCGGACGGCTCACCGTCGAGGTGCGCTGCCAGGAGCCGGCCTGGCACGTCTACGTGCCGGTCACCCTGTCGGCCCGGGCACAGGTCGTGGTCGCCGCCCGCCCGTTGCCGGCACACACGTCACTGGCGACGGGCGACGTCATCCTGGCGGAGCGCGACCTGCACGGGCTTCCGTCCGGCTATTTCCGCCGCATCGAGGACCTGCGCGGCCTCGAGGTGACCCGCGCCCTGGGCGCGGGCGAAGTCGTGAGCCCCGCCCAGGTCCGCGCCGGAGCGCTCGTCCGGCGCGGCCAGGAAGTGATCCTGGTCGCCCAGACCGACACGGTCGCGGTGCGCATGAAGGGCGAGGTCCTGGCGGACGGCGGACTGAACCAGCGGGTGCGAGTCCGCAACCTGTCCTCGGGCCGGGAGGTGGAGGGGGTGGTGCGCTCCGCCGACCTGGTCGAGGTGCCACTGTGACGCCGTTCAAGTTCTGGCTGCCGCGGCCGATACTCCGGGCAACGGCCCGATCGGGCAGCGCGCCGGCAGGGCGCGGGGCGCACGGCGGGCCTGGCAGGCTAAAGTCCGTCCGCGGACGGTCGATATCCGGGTGAGGAGCCGACGGCTCCCGGAGTGAACGTGATGAGCAACAAGATCGACGGCATCGGCCAGCGACCCGTACCGGCAGGCGGCAGCACCCGCTCGCCCGCCGCGGAGCGAAGCGGCGGCGAGGATCGTGCCCCCGCTGCACGCGGTTCGGCCGGCGACAAGGTCACGCTCACGGATACCGCCCGGCAGATGCAGAAGCTGGCCGACGCCGTGCAGAGTGCGCCGGATACCGACGCGGCGCGGGTCGCCGCACTGAAGGAATCGGTCGAGCGCGGCGACTACAAGGTCGACGCCGACAAGGTCGCCACCAAGCTGATCGCCCTCGAGCGCGAGCTGGTCGGTCGCTGACAGGAGGCCCGCGCATGGATAGCGGAGCCGTGATCACACAACTGGAAGCCCTGCTCGCCGAGCAGATGCAGGCCGGCGAGGCCCTGCTCGCGTCGCTCGCTGCCGAATCGGCGGCGCTCGGCGCCCGCGACGCGGCCGCCCTTGCCGGCGCCAGCGATTCCAAGACCCGCGCCCTGTCCGAACTCGAGACACTCGAGGCGCGCCGGCGCGAGCTGGCCATGCGCATCGGCGCGGGTCCCGGACCCGCCGAGATGGAGGCATGGATCACGGCCTTTGCCGCTGGATCTCCGCACCAGGCCCAGGGCCTCGGTGCCCGCTGGCGGGCACTGACCGACCTGCTGCGCCGCTGCCGCGGCGCCAACCAGGCCAACGGGCTCGTCGTCGCCTCCCTGCAGCGCAGGGTGCAGCAGGCCATGGGCGTGCTGCGCGGCACGGGTGCGGAGCCCGCCGTCTACGGACCCACCGGTGCCGCGCTGCCGCGCGCCGGCGCGCGCGCCCTCGCGCGCGCCTGACCCCGGCCAGGGGCTGACATGCTCGTGCTCACCCGCCGCGCGGACGAATCGATCGAGATCATGCCGGCCGACGGGGCCGATGTGGGCATGACCCTGGCCGAGCTCTTCGCCAACGGACCGATCCTGATCACGCTGCTCGGCGGCAGCGGCCGGCGCGTGAAGATGGGTATCGACGCACCGGCGCAGCTCGCCATCCGTCGCAAGGACGAATGAGCCGAGGCCGGTCGCAGGGCGTTATGTTGCATAGCAGCATCCGCCGCCTCTGCACCTCAACTGACTGATTTTTAACGCCTGTCCGCGCCGTGGACCGGTGTTGCCCGGTGCCCGCTTCCCACCACGGTCCGACCTCGGCATACTCGGTCCCGCATTCGTCTCCACGAACAAAAAGCGGGGATCGGGAGATGGAACGTCGACTGCATACGCGGCATCGCGCTCGCACCACCGTCTACATCAGCGTCCCCGGCCGCCGCGGGACGTTGTGCCGGGCGAAGAACCTGAGCGCGAATGGCGTGTTCATCGAGACTCGCAACCTCGGGCTCTCCAAGGGCGCCATCGTCGAGCTCGCGTTTGCCATCAACCTCGGCGCCGTGACCAAGATTCATCGGCGCCAGGCCGTGGTGACGCACGTGTCGAACGGTGGAACGGGCCTGCGAATGGAGAGCTACGGCGGCGCTTGACCGCCGGCTGCAACGATTTCCATGTCGGGGGGTACCGGTGCCACGTGGCCCGACTACCCTCCTTTCTTTTTTTCCTGAGGTACCCCCGAATGCGCCTGCCCGTCGTGGCGGCCGCCCTGCTGCTCGCGGGCTGCGCGGCGACCCCGGAGATCATCTTCAGCAGCCCGGGCACGGTCAGCCCGGCCACCCTGTCGACTTTCGCCTTCCGCTCGTCCGAGGCCGTGGTCTCGAGCGGCGACCGGGGCAAGACCGCGGATACCCGCCTGGGCGAGATCGTCACGCGGGAACTGCTGGCCAAGGGCTACGCCGCGGCCGCGGCTGGCGCGGAGCCCGACTTCACGGTCACGTATCGCATCGCCGTGTTCGTGCACGAGAACCCCCGCGACGCCTATGCCCCGATCCGCGATCCGGGAACACTGGTCGGCCGCGACGTCGTGCCCGATCCGGCGGGCAGCGAAGGCCTGGTCCGCGATGCGACGCTCGTCCTGCTGGCCGTGTCCGGCGAGGGAGAGAAGGTGATCTGGCAGGCGACCGCCTCCGGCGTGGCGGCGAGCCGCAACGAACTGCGCAACGCGGCGTTCAGTACCGTCACGGCGATGCTGCGCGAGTTTCCCGAGCGCGGGCGCTGATTCCCGGCGCGGCATAACCGGAAGGCATCAGGAGAGTGTAAAAGGACATTTCCGGGCGGACGCGTCGGAGCCTAACTTCCAGTGCTACCGGCCCGGCCTGGCAACGGGCACATCGTCATTCCCGAGGGCAGCACCATGGCACGCATCTACGACAGCATCCTCGACACCATCGGGCGCACACCGCTCGTCAGGCTCAACAAGATCGGCCAGGGCCTGCCGGGCAGGATCGTGCTCAAGCTGGAGTTCTTCAATCCCTGCGCCAGCGTCAAGGACCGCATCGCGGTCAGCATGATCGAGGCCCTCGAGGCACAGGGCAAGATCGGCACCGACACAGTGCTCGTCGAGCCGACCAGCGGCAACACCGGCATCGGCCTCGCGTTCGTCGCGGCTGCGAAGGGCTACAAGCTGGTGCTCACCATGCCCGAGACCATGAGCATCGAACGGCGGCGCATGCTGCAGGCCTTCGGCGCCGAGCTGGTGCTGACCGAGGGCGCCAAGGGCATGAAGGGCGCGATCGCCCGCGCGCAGGAGATCGTCGCCAGCGACCCGGATCGTTTCGTGCTCGTCGGCCAGTTCACCAACCC
>CAZXAS010000074.1:0-12526 GCA_964638185.1 uncultured Steroidobacteraceae bacterium
CATCCCGGGAGCACTTTCCGGGAAGGAGAACGACGACCGCCAGGCCGGCAAGGAGGACTGCCATGCCTGTCCACAACGAGGACATCGCCGCGATCTTCGACGAGATCGCCGACCTGCTCGAGCTCGAGCAGGCGAACCCGTTCCGCGTGCGGGCCTATCGGCGCGGCGCCGAAACGGTGCGCGGCCAGGGCCGCGAACTCAGCGACCAGGTCGCCGCCGGCCGCGACCTCACGCGCCTGCACGGCATCGGTGACGACCTCGCCGCCAAGATCGCGGAGATCGTGACCACTGGCCGCTGCGCCGCACTCGACCGGCTGAGGAAATCGGTGCCGGCCGGCCTCGAGGACCTGCTGCGCCTGCCCGGCCTCGGCCCCGCGCGCGTGCGCCAGTTGCGCCGCGAACTCAGGATCACGAGCCCCGCCAGGCTCAGGTCCGCGATCGAGAAGGAGCGCCTGCGCACGCTCAAGGGCTTTGGCCCGAAACTCGAGGCGAAGCTTGCGGAGGCGCTGGCCAATCCCGTCACCGGCAAGCGCACGCTGCGCGCCACCGCGACGACTTGCGCCGCCCCGCTGGTTGCGCGCCTGGAGCGTGCCGCGGGCGTCGAGGATGTCACCATCGCCGGCAGCTACCGGCGCGGCTCGGAAACCGTCGGCGACCTGGACCTGCTCGTGACCGCGAAGGACGCAACGGCCGCCATGCGCGCGCTGTCGACCTGCGACGGGGTGGCCAAGGTGCTGTCGACCGGCGACACGCGCTCGAGCGTGCGGCTCGAGAACGGCCTGCAGGTCGACGTGCGGATCGTCGAGCCGGGCAGCCGAGGCGCGGCGCTGCACTACTTCACCGGCAGCAAGGCCCACAACATCCACATCCGGCGTCTCGGGCAGCGTCGCGGCCTCAAGATCAACGAGTACGGCGTGTTCCGCGGCGATGAACGCGTCGCCGGCGCAACGGAGGAATCCGTCTTCGCGAGCGTCGGCCTGCCCTGGATCGACCCGGAGATCCGCGAGGACAGCGGCGAGATCGAGGCGGCGCGTGCGGGACGGCTGCCGCGACTGGTGACGCGCGGCGACCTGAAGGGCGACCTCCACGTGCACACCGACGCCACCGACGGACACGCATCGCCCGCCGACATGGCGCGTGCGGCGCGCGCACACGGGCTCGAGTACATCGCGATCACCGACCATTCCCGCCATCTCGGCGCGCACCGTGGCCTCGACGCCGACCGCCTGGCAGCACAGATCGACGAAATCGAGGCGCTGAACGAGCGCCTGCGCGGCATCGAGCTTCTGAAGGGCGTCGAGGTGGACATCCTCGAGGACGGCTCGCTGGCGCTGCCTGACAGCCTGCTCGAGCGCCTGGACCTCGTCGTCGGCGCGGTCCACGATCACTTCGATCTCAGCCGGCGCCGGCAGACCTCGCGGCTGATCGAGGCGATCGGTCACCGGCACTTCAGCATCCTCGCCCATCCGGCCGCGCGCATCGTCAACGAGCGGACGCCGATCGACTTCGACCTCGGTCGCATCGTCGACGCCTGTCGCGAGCGCGGCTGCTTCCTCGAACTCGACAGCCGGCCGGCGCACCTCGACCTCGATGCAGCAGGATGCAGGCTCGCCGCCGAGCGCGGCGTGCTGGTATCGATAGCGAGCGATGCGCATCGCGTCGACGACTTCGCGCTGCTGGCCGACGGCGTGACGCAGGCGCGCCGCGGCTGGCTCGGCGCGGAGAACGTGCTCAACACGCGGTCGCTGGCCGCGCTGCGCGATCTTCTGCAGCGCACCATGCAATGAGCCGAGAAATACGTAATGGCGCGTGACGGAATGCGGGCGTAGGATCGACCCAGGATGAGAAAATTCTCAGTCGGTCGGAAGCGGCACTCGGAGGCCGGAGTGATGGGCAAGCGCCTCGAGCCGGTGGTGGGACACTGGTACAGCCATCTCGACAAGGGCGACCTGTTCCAGGTCGTGGCGCTCGATGAGTCCTCGGGGTCGATCGAGATCCAGGAGTTCGACGGCGCGCTCGATGAAATGGATCTCGATGAGTGGCGCCAGATGCCCATCGAGGCGGCGGAGCAACCCGAGGACTGGAGTGGGCCCGTCGACGACCTGGAGCCGGACGAGCTCGGCTACACCGACATGCAGGGCGAGGAACTGGCTGCGGACGGCGACGTCGCGGGCACGATGACCTGGCAGGACATCCTCGAGGATGCCGAAGGCGACGAGGCCGACGAGTTGCTGACCTTGCCGACACGCGCCGTGACCCGGGGCGAGCGACGCCGGGATCACTGACCCGGCGCCCTGCCCCACTGGAGGTGGAGAGCATGGACGTTGGAACCCTCTGCAAGCACCGCGCCGTGACGATCGGGACACGCGCGGATCTCGTCGACGCAGCGCGCCTGATGCGGGAATCGCACGTCGGCTTCCTGGTGGTCATGAACGACCGCCAGCCGCTCGGGGTGCTCACCGACCGCGACATCGTGCTCGAGGCGGTGGCGGCGGACATCGACCCGCACTCGGTCACCGTCGGCGACGCCATGTCGGCTGACCCGGTGACCGTCACCAGCGACACCTCGGTCGAGGATGCGCTCGCGGCCATTCGCATGGCCGGTGTGCGGCGCGCACCGGTGGTCGGGAACGATGGCGGCGTCGCCGGCGTGCTGGCGATCGACGACGTCGTCGAGCATCTCGCAGGCCAGCTGGAGGCGGTCACAGGGTCGCTCAGGCATGAGCAGGCCAACGAGCGGCTCGCCCGGCGCTGAGCTTCCCGGGGCGTTGCTCGATCCGTGCGCCTGGCCTGGGGGCCGGGGTCCTGACGATCTGGTCGAGACCCACATCTCCTGGGTCTATCTGCGTGGCGACGAGGCCTACAAGGTCAAGAAGCCCGTGCGCTTCGCGTTCCTCGACTTCTCGACCCTCGAGCGGCGTCGCCACTTCTGCGAGGAGGAACTCCGGATCAATCGGCGCCTGGCGCCGGGCCTGTACCTGGGACTGTCCCGGATCACGCGCGCAGGCGATGGCCTCACGCTCGACGGCAACGGCGTCACCGTCGACTACGCGGTTCGAATGCGGCGCTTCGACCGGAACGAGGAGCTCGATGCGCTGATACGCCACGACGACGCCGACCCGGACCTGCTCATGACTTTCGGCCGCGACCTGGCGCGGCTGCAGCGCGACCTGCCCGTCATGCCGCCCGGCGGCGACGTCCCCGGCGGCGGCGACACGCTTGCCGCCTGTCGCGAGAACTTCGACACCCTCGAGCGGCTGGAGCTGGCGGTGCAGCAGGCGCGCGAGGTCGCGGTCCTGCGGCGCTGGACCGACGAGACCCATGGGCGGCTGGCACCGGCCTTCGCCAGGCGCCGGGCGGCAGGCCGGGTCCGGGAGTGCCACGGCGACCTGCACTGTGGCAACGTGGTGCGCCACGGCGGGAAACTGCTGGCCTTCGATGCGCTCGAGTTCGACCCCGCGCTCCGCTGGATCGACGTGGCGAGCGACCTGGCGTTCCTGACCATGGATCTCGAGGCGCGGCGGCGGCCGGACCTGCGCGCGGCGATGCTCGACGGCTGGCTCACCGAGGGCGGCGACTTCGCGGCACTCGAGGTGCTCCGCTTCCACGAGGTCTACCGCGCCATGGTGCGCGCCAAGGTGGCGGCGATCCGCACCGCGCAGGCGGCCGCCGCACCCGGCGCGGATGGGCTGGCGGACCTCGACCTCTATCTCGCGACCGCGGCCGCCTTCGCCAGGCCGCCCCGGCCCCTGCTCGTGGTGATGACCGGCCTGTCCGGATCCGGCAAGAGCTGGCTGGCCAGCCGGCTGCTCGGGCCACTCGGCGCCGTGCGCATCCGCTCCGACGTGGAGCGCAAGCGGCTGCACGGCTACGACCCGGAGCAGCCCTCCGGCGGAGCGATCTACGATGCGCAGGCCACCGAGGCGACGTATGCGCGGCTCGGCATGCTCGCCCGCCAGGCGCTGGGCACCGGCTTCAGCGTCGTCATCGACGCGGCCTGCCTGCTGAAGGGCGAGCGCAGCGCGTTCGTCTCGCTCGCCGAGGCCCTGGATGTACCCTGCCGCATCGTTGCCGTCGAGGCGGATGACGCGACGCTGCGCAATCGACTGGCCAGCCGCGCGCTGGCGGGGCGCGACCCGTCGGAGGCGGACGCCTCCGTGCTCGACTTGCAGTTGCGGGCGGTCGAGCCACTCGGGGACGACGAACGGGATATCGCGATCGCGGTGAGGACCGCGGATGTCGACGTCGCGGCGCTGGCGCGCGGGCTCGCGGCCAGCATCCGGGGGCGGCCGGGCGGTCCTATAGCGGCGGCAGTACCACCGGCCGGTAGCCGGGACGGCGCGGCACAGGCGACTTGAAGCCGGCCGGCTTGATCACCAGCACGTCGCAATCGAGCTGGTCGATGACCCGCTCCGCGGTGCTGCCGATGAACAGCCGCTTGAGGCCGCTACGCGACACCGCGCCCATCACCACCACGCCAGCCTCGGTCTTGGCGGCGACGTCGGCAATCTCGGTCGCGGCGACACCCGCCCTGAGGTGCGTGCGCTTCGGCCCGAGCTCGTAGCGCTTGACCAGCTGGTCGAAGGCCTTCTTGACCTGGGCGAGGTGCTGCTCTGCGATGTTGACGGGCAACGGTACCGGCTCCATCAGCACGCCCGAGGTGAACGGCGTGGCCAGCATGTAACAGTGCACCGCGTGCAGCTGGCCGTTGAAGCTGCCGGCGAGCTCGTGCGCCGTCGCCATGATGTTGTGGTCGAGCGCCTCGGGCTTGGCGTGGGCATGCAGCGGGTCGACCGCGGCCAGCACCCGCAGGCGCTGGTAGGGCCTGGTCGTCTTGACGAACAGCACCGGGCACGGGCACAGGCGGATCAGCTGCCAGTCGGTATTCGTCAGCACCACGCGCGCCGCGCGACTGTGCCGGTGACTGTCGGCGACCACGAGATCGGCTCCCTCGCGCATGACCTCGCGGACGATGCTCTCGTAGACCGGGTAGTCCCAGCGCACGCGCACGCGGACCCTGAGCCCGTCCTTCGCCAGCGTCGCAGCCACCTTGTCCAGCTGCCGCTTGCGCGCGTTGACGGCGCCCTCGATGTCCCGTTCGAGCGCGTCGGGACTGTAGAACTGCTCGCCCGCCACGTACGGGCTGTAGAGGCTGTGGAACAGCGTGATTTCCGCGCCAGTCCTGTCGGCGAGCGCAGCGGCCTTCGCCAGTGCGGGGGAGGCCTTGGCCGTGGGATCGGCCATGGCGACGAGAATGTGCTTGACCTTCATGGGCGCACCTCCGCTCAATGCCGTTGCGGGGTCATGCCATGAGGCTAGTCCCGCCTGTTGCCATCGGGCAATACCACTTGTGCCTAAGGCTGCGCGGCGTGTACCTAGGATGACAGGCGGGGAATCCCGATGAGGACAGACGCCGGGCCCGACATCCGCTATCCGGCACTGCTGCTGGTGGCGTTCCTGGCATGGTGGATCGCGCTCGGCATCGCACCCTGGTACCGCCAGGACTGGCTGCTGGAGAACCTGCTGGTGCTGGTGCTCGTGCCGGCACTGGTGGTCACGCGCAACCGGCTGCGCTTCAGCAACCCCGCCTACACCTGCCTGTTCGTGTTCCTCGTGCTGCACGAGATCGGCGCGCATTACACGTACTCGCTGGTTCCCTACGATGCGTGGATCCAGCGGCTCACCGGCATCCCGGTCGATGCGACCTTCGGCTTCGAGCGCAATCACTTCGACCGGCTGGTACACCTGCTGTACGGGCTGCTGGTGACCCCCGCGGCGATCGAGCTCTTCGCACACCATGGCCGCTACCCGCGTGTCTGGGCCTTCCTTTTCCCGCTGCTGTTCATGCTGTCGCACTCGGTCATCTATGAGCTGGTCGAATGGGGCGCGGCACTGGTGTTCGGCGGCGACCTCGGCCAGGCCTACCTCGGGACCCAGGGCGACGCCTGGGACGCGCAGAAGGACATGGCGCTCGCCGCGCTCGGCTCGCTGGTCACGACGATCATCGCCGCCGCCCTCGGCAGGTTGCCGGTACGGCCGCCGCAGTCACCCGTGGACCTGCGCTAGACTGTCCCACGCATCCGTCGACACAGCGCCGTATCCGGCCGGAGTCCGCCATGACCGACAACAGCAACGCATCCCTGCTCGACCGACGCAATGCCGCGGTCGCCCGCGGCGTCTCGCTCGCACACCCGGTGTTCGCCCAGCGCGCCGAGAACGCCGAGATCTGGGACGTCGACGGCCGCCGCTACATCGACTTTGCCGGTGGCATTGCCGTTCTGAATACGGGCCATCGCCATCCGAAGGTGATCGCGGCAGTGCGCGCACAGCTCGAATGCCTGACCCACACCTGTTTCCAGGTCGTGGGATACGAACCTTATGTCGAGCTGGCCGAACGGCTGAACCGGCTGGTCCCGGGACCCGGCCCGAAGAAGACGCTGTTGATGTCGACCGGCGCGGAGGCGGTCGAGAATGCAGTGAAGATCGCCCGGGCCTGGACCCGGCGTCCGGGCGTCATCGCCTTTGCGGGCGGATTCCACGGCCGCACCCTCATGTCCCTGGCGCTCACAGGCAAGGTCGCGCCGTACAAGGCGGGCTTCGGCCCCATGCCGGCCGAAGTGTTCCATGCCCCGTTCCCGAGCGCCCTGCACGGCATCTCGGTCGACGACGCCATGGCCGGCATCGAGAAGATCTTCAAGTGCGACATCGAGCCTGGGCGCGTCGCGGCCATCATCGTCGAACCGGTACAGGGCGAAGGCGGCTTCTACGTGGCGCCGAAGGAGTTCATGGAACGCCTGCGGGCCCTGTGCGACGAGCATGGCATCGTCTTCATCGCCGACGAGATCCAGAGCGGCGCCGGGCGGACCGGGCGGATGTTCGCGATGGAGCACTATGGCGTCGCCGGTGACCTGACCACCATCGCCAAGTCGATCGCGGGCGGATTCCCGGTGTCCGCGGTGACCGGCCGGGCCGACATCATGGACGCCTGCGGTCCTGGCGGCCTCGGCGGCACCTACGCCGGTAACCCGGTAGCCTGCGCCGCCGCCTGCGCAGTACTCGACGTGTTCGAGGAGGAGAAGATCCTCGAACGCGCGTCGGCCCTTGGCAAGCGCCTGACTGCGAGACTCGAGTCACTGGCCGCCAGGCACGCCCAGATCGCCGAGGTGCGCGGCCTCGGCGCGATGATCGCCTTCGAATTGTGTGTGGATGGCGACCCGCACCGCCCCGACGCCGAGCTGACCCGGGCACTGACCAGCCGCGCGCGCGAACTGGGGCTGATCCTGCTGTCCTGCGGCGTCTACGGCAACGTCATCCGCGTCCTCGTCCCCATCACCGCGAGCGACGCGCTGGTCGACGAGGGCATGGCCATCATCGATCGTGCCATGGCCGAGCTCGCAGCGCCCGCCGCGGCGAGGCGCAGCGCCTGAAAGTGTCGGCGGCGGCCGGGCAAGCGTACCCGGCCGCGCCGCCGATCCCCGTCGCGGCCACGGCAGGATGCCGTGGCCGCGATCGCAGGATCAGAAGCCGACCGTCAGGCGCCCGTAGATGAACCGGCCCGAGCGGCCGAAGGGCGAGTAGTTCGAGAACGGCGTGTTGCCTGTACCGTTGCGGTTGACCGCGAACTCGTCCGGGTACTCGTCGGTGATGTTCTCGGCGCCGATCGCCACCTTGAACCGCTTGGCGAACTCGAAGCGCGCCTCCAGGTCGATCAGCGTCTGGCTGCCGAGCGTGAAGTCGAGCGGCGCCGAGGTGCCCGGATCGAGCGCCTCGCCATAGCGGGTCGCACGCAGCGTGGCGCCGAGACCGCCGAGATTCCAGTTCACGACCGCCGCGAACTTGTCCTGCGGGGTGCCATCCTCGAACGTCAGCACGTTGACCCGTCCGAACAGCGGCGGCGGCGCGGCCGGTGCGTAGATCTGGCCGAGCGCCTCGGAAGGCGGCGGGACCGCGGTGACGTCGGTGCTGTTCCAGTTGCCGACCAGCATGAAGTCGAAATTGCCGGCGCCGTTGGTGGCGACCGGCCAGCTGATCACGACATCCACGCCCTCGGTCTCGGTGTCCACGCCATTGATGAAGAAGCGGCCGCCGCCGACGCCGATGAATCCCTGGGCGGTGAGGAAGTCACGGACCTGCGCGTCGGTGAGGTTCTCGGACAGCACGATGCGGTCGTCGATATCGATCCGGTAGGCATCGATCGTCACGCTCACCGGGCCGAACTGCATCACGGCACCGAGCGAGAAGTTCACCGATTCCTCGGCGTCGAGCGGCTGGGCGCCGAGCGCCACCGCCACCGGGTCTGTCACCGGGAAGGTGGTGATGTCGAACGGCACGCCGTTGATGAAGTTGGTCGACGTGGTCGCGAAGTACTGCTGCTGCAGCGACGGCGCACGGAAGCCGTTCTGCACCGAACCGCGCAACGCGAAGTTCTCGGTGAAGTCGTATCGCAGGGCGATCTTGCCGGAGACGTTGCTGCCGAAGTCGGAGTAGTCCTCGACCCGCGCCGCCACCGAGCCGAGCAGCTTCTCGGTCAGGTTGGCCTCGAGGTCGATGTAGGCACCAACCGCCGTGCGGTCCTCGTCCACCTCGTTGCCGGGCTGGAAGCCCGGGAACACCTGCGCCCCGGATGCCGTCGGGCTGCCGTTGGGCAGCAAGACCCCGCCGTTGCGGTACGAGTCCGGCTCGCCGGCGAAGATGGAGTAGTTCTCGATCCGCGCCTCGAGGCCCGCCGCGACGTTGAGCGCCGACGCGAGACCGCCCACCTCGACCTGGCGCACGCCCGAGAAGTTGAACACCAGCTGGTCGTAGTCGAAGCCGCCGGCGTCGAACTCGGTCTTGCTGGTCGGCCCGATCGACCGGTTGAGCGTGTTCTCGATGGTGAATTCCATCTCGTTGAAGCCGTACACCAGCGAGGTGTCCATGGCCCACTCACCGAGTTCCCACTCGACGCCGACCGCGGCGCTGTAGTCCGTCACGGTCGGCGCGATGATCGGCAGGAATCCGTCGGGATAGATCTCGATGACGTTGCGGTCGTCGAGGGCGCGGCGGAAGAAGCCCGCGGAGCGCGCGTCACGGTCCTGGTAGCTGGCCCAGCCGTAGAGGTGGGCGCCGTTGTCGAGGTCCATGCCGGCATTGGCGAAGAACGTGAGCTGCTCGAGTTCCGGCTCGCCGTACCAGGCATTGAAGCGGTCGATGGTCGTCTCGCGTGGATCGAAGGCGCCGCCGACCAGCGGATACTGCTGGCGGACGTCATAGCCGCCGCGCTCGGTGCGATCCTGGTCCTTGTACTCCGCGGCGAGCGTCAGGAAGCCGCTGTCGCCGAGACTGAGGCCCTTCCAGCCGGATACGGTCAGCGTTTCGCCGTCGGACAGGTCCTGGGATGCGCGCGACGGCACCGTCCAGGTCGCGCCGGCCGGCGGCGCCCCGGTCGGCACCGAGTAGCTCGACTCGCGCGTGCCATAGTTGAGCGTCAGGTCGCCGCCCGTGGCGTCCTCCTTCAGCCGGATGTTGATCACGCCGGCGATGGCATCCGACCCGTACTGCGCGGACGCGCCGTCGCGCAGCACCTCGATGGAGCGCACCGCCGCCGTCGGGATCGTGTTGAGGTCGACGGCCGACGACCCGCGTCCCACCGTGCCGTTGACGTTGACCAGCGAGGCTGCATGGCGGCGCTTCGAGTTGAGCAGCACCAGGGTCTGGTCGGGAGCGAGGCCGCGCAGCGTCGCCGGGCGGATGGTGTCGGTGCCGTCGGCGAGACCGGGGCGCGGGAAGTTGTAGGAGGGCAATGCGGCCGACAGGGCCTGGTTCAGTTCGGTCACGCCGACGTTGGTGAGCGCGGCGTTCGAAACGACGTCGATCGGCACCGCGGTCTCGAGGGCGGACCGGTCGGCAACGCGGGTACCCGTGACGACCACCTCCTCGAGTGCCGATACCTGGGGGCCGGCCTGTTGCGCGACGGCCGGTTGCGCGGCGGCCAGGGCGGCCAGCACGGCGAGCCTCAGGGCAGAACTGCGATTCAGCATGGCTATTCCCTCATTGTGTTGCGTGCCGGCCTCGGCGGGCACAACAGCCCGGCCCCGGCGGCATGTCATAACTTCTGGATGGCGTCCGTCGCAGCCTAGCGACAATGGCGCCGTGAAGGCAACAAAATGACGTTCAGGGCTGTTGTGATGTCGCAACAGCCGTCCAGTACGGCAGGGCAGCGGGCGGGAATGGTGGCTAGGGAGAGACTCGAACTCTCGACCCCGGGGTTATGAATCCCGTGCTCTAACCAGCTGAGCTACCTAGCCACGCGGTGGGAAGGAGACCCTCGGGGGTCGCGGATTCTCGGGGCCGGGCGAGCACCTGTCAAGACGAGTGGTCGTAGCCGGCCGTACCGCTCTGCTAGCATCGCTCCCCTTGCCCGCTGCCTGCGGGCGCCCCCATTGCGCACGAGGAGCCCTGGAAGATGGCCCGCATGACCTCCCCGATGACTGGTCCCGTCGCCGCCCTGCTCGTGGCCTGCGGCATGGCGACGCTTTCCCCCGTCGCCCTCGCGGCCGACAAGATCCCGATCACGCGCCTGGCCGACCTGCCCACCCACACCTATGCATTGCCGGCGAAGCCGAGCGAGATGGTGACCGACGCGGCGGCGGTGCGCGCACTGGCCGCGGCCATCGAGCGCGACATCCGCGCCGACCTCGAGAAGTACGACATCCAGGACGTCACCGCGGTCCGGCGCATGCATGGCACGCTCTTGACCATCGCGATGCTGAACGGCGACATGGCCCGGGCACGGGAACTGGTCGCGACGGTGCGCGAGATGCAGGAGAAACCTTCGGCCAAGCTGACGTCGGGGCGCATCACCGAGGCGCTGATCGCCGCGAGCGAGGCGCCGGACGGGGCCTACGACAGCACGCTCTCGAGCCATCTGGAGTCGTCGCTCGCAGCGCTGCCCTGGGATGTCGTGCAGGACGACCTGCAGCAGACCAAGGGCTACCTGGAATACGTCTCGTCGGGCCTGGTACTCGGCAGCCTCGAGACCGGGGTCGATCCGGCGGCCGCGGGCGGCGAACTCAGCCAGGCATTGGCGGAGAACATCCTCGGCGCGGCGTACACCCTGCAGTTCGTGCTGCCCCAGCGCGACCGCCTGGGCGCCGCCTATGCGGCCGTGGTCGCCGCCAACGCCGAGGAACTGAAGCCGGACATCTGGGCCGAGCGTTCGGTATCGCTCGCCGGCAGCACCACGAGCAGCCCGGTCACGCTGGCGGTCTGGGATTCGGGGGTCGATCTCGGCATCGACGCGCTCGGCCGGCAGGCGTGGCGGAACGCCGCGGAGGTGGCCGGCAACGGCGTGGATGACGACGGCAACGGCCTCGTCGACGACATCAACGGCATCGGCTATACGCTCCACGGCGACTACACCAGCGAGTTGCTCTACCCGGTCCGCACGCTGGTCGATGATCCGAAGCCGTTCCAGCAGTACATCAAGGGCCTGCAGGACGTGCGTGCCAGCGTCGACAGCCCGGAGGCCAGCGAACTGAAGCGCAAGCTCTCGTCGCTACCGAAAGCCGATTACCAGCCGTTCATCGAGGGCCTGAGCGCCTACGCCAACTACGCCCACGGCACCCACGTCGCGGGGATCGCCCTCGACGGCAATCCCGGCGCGAAGCTCCTGACCGCGCGCATCACCTTCGACCATCGCATCATCGGCGACCGGCCGACGATTGCGCAGGCCTATCGCGACGCCGCGAGCGTCGTGCGCACCGTCGACTACTTCGTCGAGCAGGGGGTCCGCGCCGTCAACATGAGCTGGGGCGGCAGCCTGGCCGGCATCGAGGAGGCGCTCGAGCAGCACGGCGCGGGCGGCACGCCGGAGGAACGCAAGGCGCTCGCCCGGCGCATCTACGACATCGGCTACAAGGCGCTCTACGAGGCGCTGCGCGACGCGCCCGATGTCCTGTTCGTGATCGCCGCCGGCAATTCCGACAACGACGTCGAGTTCGACGAGGTGTGGCCGAGCTCCTTCAAGCTGCCGAACGTCATCGTCGCCGGCGCGGTCGACCAGGCGGGCGACGAGACCTCGTTCACCAGCTTCGGCAATGTCGACGTCTACGCCAACGGCTTCGAGGTGGACAGCTTCGTTCCGGGCGGCGACCGCATCAAGTTCAGCGGCACCAGCATGGCGGCGCCGAACGTGACCAACCTGGCCGGCAAGCTGTGGGCCGTGCGTCCGGAGTTGAAGGTCGCCGACGTCAAGCGGCTCATCGTCGAGGGCGCGGACGAGAAGCAGGCGGGCGAGCGCAGCATCAGGCTGCTGAACCCGCGACAGTCGCTGGCGCTCGCCGCGAACTGAAGCCCGGCACTCGCCTGGCGTCCGCCGGGGCGCCAGGTCAGTCGCCGGTCTTGCGCGCCCGCGACTTCGCTGCGCGCTTCCTGCGCTGCGCCTTGCCGGCCTTAGCTCGGGCTTTCGGTCGCGCCGCGGGGGCCTTGCCCGCCGGCTTGCGGGGCGCCACCCCGGCCTCGAGTTCCTCCAGCGCCTCGCGGGTAT
>CAZXAS010000075.1:0-12473 GCA_964638185.1 uncultured Steroidobacteraceae bacterium
GACGAAGCGCTGCAGCGGATGCAGGAACTGGAGCAGGCCCAGGCACTGCGTGCCGAGCGCGACCCCGGCGACGGCGAGGCCGAGAAGCAGCAGCTGCGCGAGCGGGTCGCCGAGCTGCGCAATGCCAACCGTGTGGCCCGCGAGGAGATCGACACCCTCGGACGCGAGCGCGACGAACTCAAGCGCGACATCGCCAGCCGTGATCACGCGCTGGTGGAGCAGCGCACCGAACTCAGGGCGCGCGACGCGCTGCTCATGACCTTGCAGGAACAGCTGCGGTCGGTGGAGGCGCGGCGCCGCTATGCCGCCGACTTCCGCCACCGGCCGGAGCGGCGTGAACCGGTGGTCACGGACGCCACGCGCGAGGCCGAGCTCGTCGAGCGCATTGCCCAGCTGGAACGCGAGCTCGCGGCGGCGCAGGCAGTTCCGGCCCCCCCGCCGCCGGCCGTCGAGGCAGGCGACGACGTGGCGCGGCAGCTCGGCGAGGTGGCCTCGGAGTTGTCGCGGCGCGACGACCGCATCGCGATGCTCGAGTCGGAGCTGCAGTCGCAGGCCGCGGCGATCGGCGCCATCCGCGACGGACTCGGCCTCCTCGGCGCCGGCGAACCGCCCGCGCCGCGGCGCGGGCGGGCGGTATCGCCCTGCGCGCTCACCCGGCTCGACAAGCCGGGCGACCCGATCCTGCTGCCCGGCAAGACACGGGTGACCGTCGGCCGCACGCCGGAGAACGACCTGCAGGTCGACGAGTCCTTCATGAGCCGCCACCATGCCGTCATCAAGCTCGGCGAGGACGGCGTCACGGTGGAGGATTCCGGCAGCACCAACGGCGTCTTCGTCAACGACCGGCGCGTGAAGCGCCACACCATCCACGACGGCGACGTCCTGCAGCTCGGCAAGGCCCGGTTCCGCGTCGAGCTCCGCTGAACCGCGCCCCGCCGGGCGCCGCGCCCGGCTATCCTCCGTCCCGCGGAGGTGAAGCTTGGAAGCAACGGTCTTATCGAGTGACGGCCCGGTGATCAGCACCGCGGACCTGGCACGGCAGTGCGCGCTGTTCGAAGGCGCGCTCGGCCTCGAGCGGCGTGCCACGCAGGCGCTGGGGCCCGAGGCGGCGTCGCGCCTGTTCGCGGTCGCCGGCCACGCCGCCACGAGCGTGCGCCTGGCCACGCCCGGGACGGACATCGGGGTCAGGCTGGTGGCCTTCGACCCGCCGCCGACCCAGACCATCCGACCGGGCGGCGTCGGCATCCAGACCGACGCGCTCAAGGTCGTCGACTTCTTCTGCACCGACCTGGCGCGGGCGCGGTCGCGCCTCGGGGCATTCGGCTTCGATCCCGTCGGTCCGCCGGCACTCCTCGAGTTGCCGGGCGGCGAGCGCTTCCACGAGCTGCACCTGCGCGCGCCGGACGGCGTCATGGTGGCTTTGATCCACCCGCTGCGCGCACAGAGCGCCGACTACGTCACCGTCACCGACCGGCTGGTGAGCGAAGTGCAGAGTTGCTCGGGCCCGGTTGCCGCGCTCGAGCCGGTGCGTGACTTCTACGAGCGCGGGCTCGGCATGCCGCTCGGTCTCCAGTACCGTTTCGAGAGCGAGAGCTTCGGGCGCATGGTGGGGCTCGGCCGCGCGACCGAGGTGCGCGCCAACAACTTCGGGCGCGTGGTCGAGGACGTCATGCTCGGCGTGATCCACTACGGCCTGCCACCCGGCTTCGCGCCGTCACTCGCTGCCACCTGCCGGGCGCCGAATCGCGGCCTGGTCGCGGTCGAGCTTCGCGTGCGTGGCATCGACGCGCTGGTCGCGCACTGCCAGGCCGCCGGGGGCACGGTTGCCGCGCCACCGGCCGAGGTCGAGCTCGCACCGCATGGCACGGTGCGCGTCGCGACGGTCCGTGGCCCGCACGGCGTCGCCCACCTGCTGGTGGAGCGGCCCGGCCCCTGACGCCGGCTCAGGCAACGATGCTGATGCGCCGGCGCCGTCCGATGTGCACCAGCATGCCGAGCGCGCCGAGATTCAGGATCGCGATGGCGAACGCCAGCGGATAGGGCGTGGCATCGGCCAGCACGGCGACGAGCTGCGTGGCGACCGCGCCGGTCAGCAGCTGCAGGAAGCCGAGCAGTCCCGAGGCCGCACCGGCCACGTCGCGCATGGCATTGATTGCCCCCGAGGTGGAGTTCGGCGCCGACAGTGCATTGGCGCCGCAGACCAGCATGCCCGGCAGGAAAAGCGCGGCCGGGTGCCAGACCCCGGCGAGCGCGAGGCCGAGCAGTGCAACGCTGCCGACACAGGCGGTCGCCGTTCCCATGCGCATCATGCGCCAGCCGCCCAGGCGATGGGCCATGCGCGAGGTGAAGAAGAAGCCCACGAACGACGCGAACGCGGGCAGGAAGAACAGCATGCCGTAGCTCGACGGGCGGACGCCCATGACGTCGATCGCGACATAGGGCGCGGAGGTGATGAACACCGTCACCGTGCCCATCATGCAGGAGCCGTAGACGACGTAGCTCAGGTACTCCGGCGACCGCAGCAGCCGCCGGTAGCTCGCCAGCGTGCGCGGTGAGGGCCCGGCCGCGGCGGCGGCGGAATGCGTCTCGGCGGTGCGTGCCAGGGTGAAGTAGAGCACGGCGGCGCCGAGCAGCACGGCGAGGCCGAAGGCGGCGCGCCAGCCGATCCACTCCACCGTGAAGCCGCCCAGCGTCGGCGCCAGCATCGGCACCACCAGCACGGCGGTCGCGGTGGTCGCCATGGCGCCGGCCGCGCGGTCGACGCCGAAGAAGTCGGTGATGCTGGCCCGGGCCACCGCCATGGCGGCGCCGGCGCCGTAGGCCTGGAGGATGCGGGCTGCGATGAGCATGCCGATGGAGGGCGCCACCAGTCCGGCGACGCTGCCGGCCAGGAACAGGACCAGGCCCGCCAGGATCACCGGGCGGCGGCCGAAGCGGTCGGACAGTGGTGCGACGGTCAGGTTGCCCAGCGCGATCGCGACCAGCGACAGGCTGATGAGCAGCTGCGTGGTCGAGGCGCGCACGGAGAACTCGGCGCCGACGGCCGGCAGCGCCGGCAGCAGCACGTGCATGCCGAAGGGACCGAGCGCGCCGATCGCGGCCGAGGCCAGGATCAGGCGGCGGCCGAGCAGGCGTCGGTCCGGCAGGGAAGGGGTCGCAGCCAAGCCAGCCATGTTGCAGTGGGGGCCCGGCCGCGGCAAGCGCGGCCGGGCGCATTCCTGCTAATGTTCGGGCGTCCTCCCCCGGGGTTTCACATGGATTACCGCTATATCGAGCGCATCCTCAAGGCGCGCGTGTACGACGTCGCGATCGAGTCGCCGCTCGAGCCCGCCGCGCGGCTCTCCCGCCGACTCGGCAACGAGGTGCTGTTCAAGCGCGAGGACCTGCAACCGGTGTTCTCGTTCAAGCTGCGCGGCGCCTACAACCGCATCGCGCACCTGTCGCCCGAGCAGGCGGCACGCGGCGTGATCTGCGCCTCGGCGGGCAACCATGCGCAGGGCGTGGCCCTCGGCGCGCGCCGTCGCGGCATCCGCGCGGTGATCGTGATGCCGCAGACGACACCGGACATCAAGGTCCAGGCGGTGCGCGACCTCGGCGGCGAGATCGTGCTGTACGGAGACGACTACGACAGCGCCTACGAACACTCGCTCGGGCTCGCCCGGGAGCAGGCACTCGAGTTCATCCACCCGTTCGACGACCCGGAGGTCATCGCCGGGCAGGGCACCATCGCCATGGAGCTGCTGCGCCAGCGGCCGGAGGGCATCCACGCGATCTTCGTGCCCGTCGGCGGCGGCGGCCTGATCGGCGGGATCGCCGTGTACGTGAAGTCGCTGTACCCGGAGATCCGCATCATCGGCGTCGAGCCCGAGGACGCCGCCGGCATGCACGCCTCGCTCGCCGCGGGCGAGCGCGTCACACTGGAGCGCGTCGGGATCTTCCATGACGGCGTCGCCGTGCGCCGCGTCGGCGAGGAGACCTTCCGCCTCGCGCAGCGTTACGTCGACGAGATCGTGCTGGTGTCGACCGACGAGACCTGCGCCGCCATCCAGGACATCTTCGAGGACACGCGCGCCATCGTCGAGCCGGCCGGCGGCCTCGCGGTGGCGGGTATGAAGAAGTGGGTAGCGCGCGAAGGTTGCCGCGACCGGAGGCTGGTGACCATCAACTGTGGCGCCAACATGAACTTCGACCGGCTGCGGCACGTGGCCGAGCGGGCCGACCTCGGCGGCGAGCGCGAGGCGCTGTTCGCGGTGGAGATCCCGGAGCAGCCGGGCAGCTTCCGCCGCTTCTGCGAACTCCTCGGCCGGCGCAGCGTCACCGAGTTCAACTACCGCTACGGCGACCCCGAGCGCGCCACCATCTTCGTCGGCCTGTCGCTGTCGCAGGGCCGGGAGGAGCGCGAGGGGCTTGCGCGCAGCATCGCCGCGGCGGGCTTCGAGGTGCTCGACATGACCGGTAACGAGGTGGCCAAGCTGCACGTCCGGTACATGGTCGGCGGGCACGCGCGCGGCATCGAGCACGAGCTCGTCTACCGCTTCGAGTTCCCGGAACGGCCGGGCGCACTGCTCAGGTTCCTGCAGGCCGTCGGCTCGCGCTGGAACATCAGCCTGTTCCACTACCGCAACCACGGCTCGGACTACGGACGCGTGCTGGCCGGCATCCAGGTGCCGCCAGCGGAGCGGGCCGAGTTCACCGGCCACCTGGACGAGCTGCACTACGGGTACGTCGAGGAAACCGGCAATCCCGCGTACCGGATGTTCCTCGGTGGCTGAAGGCGCAGGCATGGAGCCGCATCCGTGGACGCGGCGCGGCGAGCGGCTCTATGGCGTGGTCCTGTTCGCCGGCGCGCTCGTGGCGCTCGCGATGTTCACGCCCGGCGCGCCATGGGCCGTCGCTCATGGGCACGGCGTGATCGGCGCGGGCGACTGGCAGGTGGCGCTGTTCTTCCTGGCCTTCGGGCTCTTCACCATCTCGATCGGCTACGCACACCCGGTGCTCGGGCACATCTCCTTCGATCGCGTGGCCCAGGTGTCGAGCATCCTGGTGCTCGGTCCGGTGGACGCGGCGTGGATCAACGGCCTCGCCTCGTTCCTGTACCCATGGCACCGCCTGCGCAAGGGCGTGGCCGTACCGGCGGTCATCAACGCCGCGCTCACCAACGCCGGCCTGATGACGCTGATGGTGCTGGCCGGCGGCCTGGTGTACGCCGCGATCGGCGGCCCGGTGCCGCTCGAGCGCCTTGCACCGGGGTCGTTCGGCGCACTGCTCGTGATGCTGCTCGTCATGCAGGCGATCAACGAGGGCGGGATGATGGCGCTCTATCGCATCCGTGGGCGCCGGCCGCTCGAGGCCTTCAGTGCGCTCGACACCCTGACCGAACTGACCGCCGGTCTCGTCGGCGTGCTGGTAGCCATCGTCTGGACCCGCATGGAGACCGCGGTGCTCCTGTTGCTGCTCGCGGTCCTGGCAATCGGCATGGCGGCACTGAAGGAGTTCGCCGAGATGCGGCTGCGCCTGGAGCGGCTGGTCGAGGCGCGCACCGAGGCGCTGCAGGAGAAGACGCTGCAGCTCGAGCGCCTGGCGACCCGCGACACCCTGACCGGCCTGCACAATCGTCGCTACGCCGATGACTTCCTGCGCCGCGAGCTCGCCCGCGCGCAGCGCCACGGCCACGGCCTCGTCGTCGCGCTCGCCGACATCGACTGGTTCAAGCAGATCAACGACGGGCACTCGCACGCCGTCGGCGACCGGGTGCTGGAACGGGTGGCCGAGCGCCTCGCCGGCGGCATCCGTGGCACCGACCTGGTGGCGCGCTACGGCGGCGAGGAGTTCCTGTTCTGCTTCGTCGCGACCTCCGGGGCGGAGGCACGACTGCTGTGCGAGAAGCTGCGCCTGCAGGTCGAGGCCGAGGACTGGTCGGGCGTGTCCGCGGGACTCGTGGTCACGCTGAGCTTCGGGCTCGCCGTGGCGCGCGAGGCCGACACGGTGGAAACCGTCGTGGGCGCCGCCGACCAGCGCCTGTACGAGGCCAAGCGCCTCGGCCGCAACCGGGTCGTGGCGGGCGGCGCGTACACGGAATCGTCATGAGCCCGCCGGACAATCCCGGTTCTGGCCGCCGGCTGCACGGGGCCGGCGGCTGGAGTGCAAGATGGCGGATGACGACCTTCCCGGCGCGGCGCTGACGGGCGCGCATCCGGAGCCGCGGCTGTCGCGGCGCACCTTGCTCAAGGGAGGCGCTGCGCTGTCGGTGGCCGCCCTGATGCCGGGCCCCGGCGTCGCGGCGCCCATCACCCGCCTGGCCGGGTCCGACTCGGACCGCGTCACGCTGGCGCCGGAACTGACCCATGACGTCGTCGTTCGCTGGGGCGACGCGCTCTTCGCCGACGCCCCCGACCTCGACGCGCGAGCCGTGGCCCGCGGCGCCCTGCTCGACGCCCGGCCGGGCACGGCAGCGAGGCAGTTCGGCTATAACGCCGACGCCGTGCACTTCTTCCCGATCGCCGGTGCCGCGAACCGCGGGATCGTGTGCGTCAACCACGAGTACACGAACGAGGAGCTGTTCCTGCCGGGCATCGAGACCGAGGAACGCCGCGCGGCCGGAGACCTCGGGCGCTTCCTGCGCCGCCACCCGCAGATGGTGGCACTGGCCCAGGCCATGCACGGCGTGAGCGTGACCGTCATCGAGCGCAATGCGCGCGGCCGCTGGCAGCACCGGCCAGCGACGCGTCATGCCCGTCGCGTCACCGGCAACACGCCCTGTGTGATCTCAGGTCCGGCGCGGGGCCATCGGCTGCTGTGCAGCCACGCCGATCCGGCCGGCGTGATGGTGCTGGGCACGCTCGGCAACTGCGCCGGCGGGCAGACTCCCTGGGGCACGTTCCTCACCGCCGAGGAGAATGTGGACGACTATTTCGGCAACGGCGCCGCCATCGACGTGGCAGGGGCCGCGCTGGTCGAGGCCCACCGGCGCATGCCGCCCCACCGGGTGAGCGCGTATGGCTGGGAGACCGTGGACCCGCGCTTCGACCTCGGGCGCGAGCCGACGGAACTGCTGCGTTTCGGCTGGGTGGTCGAGATCGATCCCTACGACCCAGGCCGGGCGCCGCGCAAGCGCACGGCGCTCGGTCGCTGCAAGCACGAGTCGGCGAGCGTCAGCCAGGCACGCGATGGCCGCCTGGTCGTCTATACCGGCGACGACGACCGCTTCGAGTACCTGTACAAGTTCGTGAGCCACCGGCCGGTGCACCCGACCGATCGCGCCGTCAATCGCGACCTGCTCGACCACGGCACACTCTACGTCGCGCGCTTCGACACCGACGGCAGTGGCCACTGGTTGCCGCTGGTGCAGGGCACCGGACCGCTCATCGCGGCCAACGGCTTCGACAGCCAGGGCGACGTGGTGCTCAGGGTCCGCGCGGCCGCGGACCTCGTCGGCGCCACGCCGATGGACCGCCCCGAGGACGTGGCGCCGGACGGCGCGACGGGCCGTGTCTACGTGGCGCTCACCAACAACCTGATCCGCGAGCCCGCGGCTCGCCGCGACCGGTTCAACGGCCGCGAGGTCGACTTCGGACCCAATGCCGCGAACCCGCGCGGGCCGAACACATTCGGCCACGTGATCGAGATCACGGAGGAAGGTGGCGACTGCGGCGCCACCGCCTTTGCGTGGACCCTGTTCGTCGAGGGCGGCGACGCGACCAGCCCGAGCCCCTTCGGGAGCCCCGACAACCTCGCGCTCGGTCGCGATGGCGAGCTGTGGATGGTCACCGATGGCGACCAGCCACGCGGCACGAACAACGGCTGCTACGTCGTCGCGACGCGCGGGCCCGGACGCGGACAGGTCCGGCAGGTGATGAGCGCGCCACGCGGCGCCGAAGTCTGCGGTTGCGAATTCACGCCGGACGGCCGCGCGCTGCTGCTCACGATCCAGCATCCCGGCGAGGGCGGGTCGCTCGCGACTCCGGCGAGCCACTGGCCTGACGGGCCGGGACATGCGCCGCGGCCATCGCTGATCGCCCTGCGCCGGCTCGACGGCGAACCCCTGTAGCCCGCGTCACGGCGGCCCCGCGGCCGGGGGCTTGACATACGATTAAATAGTTATTTAAATATTTAACCATGATCAAGAGCGAAGCACTGGCCGCCCTGTCCGCCCTGGCGCAGGAAACGCGTCTCGACGCCTTCCGGCTGCTCGTCCAGGCGGGACCGGCGGGGCTCACCGCGGGAGACCTCGCGGAGCGCCTCGATATCTCGCCGCCGGCGCTGTCGTTCCATCTGAAGGGGCTGTCCCATGCCGGGCTCGTGCGGGCCCGTCAGGACGGCCGGTTCATCCACTATTCGGCCGCGTTCGACGCCATGCAGGCACTGGTGGACTTCCTGTCCGAGAACTGCTGCGGCGGCGCCACCTGTGCACCGGTCCGGCCGGCCACGGGTCGCGGCGCGGCCACCAGACCCGCTATGAGGAGACAGTCATGAAGCGCTTTCACGTGCATGTGTCGGTCGGCGAGCTCGAACCGAGCATCGCCTTCTACTCGAAGCTGTTCGCCGTCGAGCCCACGGTCGTCAAGCCCGGTTATGCGAAGTGGATGCTCGAGGACCCGCGCATCAACTTCGCGATCTCCGCCGGTCGCAGCCACACGGGTATCGAGCATCTCGGAGTGCAGGTCGACTCCGCCGAGGAACTCGGAGAGCTCGAGCGCCGGATGCAGGCGGCCGATCCGCGCAGCGTCGCGGAGCCGGGCGCGAACTGCTGCTACGCGCGCTCCGACAAGCACTGGGCCGTCGACCCGCAGGGCGTCGCCTGGGAGGGCTTCCACACCCTCGGCGAGGCGCGCCTGTACGGAGCCGATCGGGGACCGGCCACCGTAGCGGGCGTGGCGGCCACGCGCACCGCCGCGTGCTGCGGCGGCTGAGCGATGAGCGGCGTCACGAGCGACATGGCGGTGGAGCCCGTCTACAACGTGCTGTTCCTCTGCACCGGCAACTCGGCGCGGAGCATCCTCGCCGAGTCGCTGGTGAACCACTGGGGCCGCGGGCGCTTCCGCGGCTTCAGTGCCGGGAGCCAGCCCGCCGGCAAGGTCAATCCCTACGCCGTCGCGCTGCTCGAGCGCATGAAGCTGCCGGTCGAGGGCGCGCGCAGCAAGAGCTGGGACGAGTTCGCGGCGCCGGGCGCACCCGCACTCGACTTCGTGTTCACGGTCTGTGACAACGCCGCCGGCGAAGTCTGCCCGGTGTGGCCGGGACAGCCGATGACGGCGCACTGGGGTGTCGACGATCCTGCGGCGGTCGGCGGCAGCGACTTCGACAAGACGCAGGCGTTCCGTCGTGCCTTCAACGCCCTCGAGCATCGCATCAAGGTCTTCACCAGCCTGCCGATCGCCTCGCTCGACCGGCTGAAGCTCAAGCAGCGGCTCGACGAGATCGGGCGCGAAGGGCCGCGATGAGCGTGCAGTGCGACGTGACGGCGCGCCAGGCCCAGGGAGCGGGCCTCGGCTTCTTCGAGCGCTACCTGACGCTGTGGGTGGCACTGTGCATCGTCGCCGGCATCGCGCTCGGCCAGGTCGCGCCGGGCCTGGTCGAGTCGGTGTCGAAACTCGAGCTCGCGCGCGTCAACCTGCCGGTCGGCGTGCTGATCTGGATCATGATCATCCCGATGCTGGTGAAGATCGACTTCGCGCGGCTGCACGAAGTCCGCCAGCACGCGCGCGGCATCGGCGTGACGCTGTTCGTGAACTGGGCGGTGAAGCCGTTCTCGATGGCCGTGCTGGCCTGGGTCTTCATCCGCGGGCTGTTCGCCGACTGGCTGCCGGCCGACCAGCTCGACAGCTATGTCGCCGGCCTGATCCTGCTCGCGGCCGCGCCGTGCACCGCCATGGTGTTCGTGTGGAGCAACCTGACGCGCGGCGAACCCAACTTCACGCTCACCCAGGTCGCGCTCAACGACGTCATCATGGTGTTCGCCTTTGCACCGCTGGTGGCGCTGCTGCTCGGGGTATCCGCCATCGCCGTTCCCTGGGACACGCTGCTGATCTCGGTCGTCATGTACATCGTGGTGCCGCTCGCGATCGCACAGCCCTGGCGCCGGGCCTTGCTTGCACGCGGCGACGCAGTCTACGAGGCCGCCGTCCGGCGCATGGGGCCGTGGTCGCTCGTGGCACTGCTGGCCACCCTGGTGCTGCTGTTCGCCTTCCAGGGCGAGGCCATCCTCGGCCAGCCGCTCGTCATCGCGCTGCTCGCGGTGCCGATCCTGATCCAGGTCGTCTTCAACTCCTCGCTGGCCTACCTGCTGAACCGCAGGTTCGGCGTCGCACACTGCGTCGCCGGACCGTCGGCCTTGATCGGCGCCTCGAACTTCTTCGAGCTGGCGGTCGCCGCGGCGATCAGCCTGTTCGGGCTCGAATCCGGCGCCGCGCTCGCTACCGTGGTCGGGGTGCTGATCGAGGTCCCGATCATGCTGGCCGTGGTCAAGGTCGTGAACCGCTCCCGCGGCTGGTACGAATCAGGGCCCGCCATGGCAGTCCTGGCGGAGTCGCGGCCGCGCTAGCTGCTAGAATCGCGGTTCGGTCGCCGTCGCGGGGCCGGACACGATGCTGGCCCAATTCCTGACACTGCTCGCACTGATACTGGTCAACGGCCTGTTCGCCATGGCTGAACTCGCCGTCGTGTCGTCGCGCCGCACCCGGCTCGAGCAGCTGGCCGAGGAGGGCAGCAAGGGCGCGGCAGCGGCGCTCAGGCTGCTCGAGGAGCCGACACGCTTCCTGTCGACAGTGCAGATCGGCATCACGCTCATCGGCGTGCTGGCCGGTGTCTACAGCGGCGCGAGCTTCGCCGAGCCGCTGGCGGCGTGGCTGGTGACCGAGCTGCCGTGGCTCGCACCCTATGCCGAGACTGCGAGCTACGTGACCGTGGTCGTCGGGGTCACCTACCTGTCGCTGGTGTTCGGTGAACTGGTGCCGAAGCGCTGGGCGCTCGTCCATCCGGAGACCATCGCCATCGTGGTGGCGCGGCCGATGCAGTGGATCGCCCGTGCCGGCGCGCCGCTGGTGTGGCTGCTGCAGCGCTCCACGGACCTGGTGCTGCGCCTGCTCGGCATGCGCAGGATGGTGCGCCAGGCCGTCACCGAGGACGAGATCCGCGCCATGATCGCCGAAGGCACCCGAGAGGGGGTCTTCCACCATGCGGAGCACCGCATGATCGAAGGCGTGCTGCGGCTCGCGGACCGCAACGTGCGCAGCGTCATGGTGCCGCGCGGCGACCTGGTGTGGCTCGACGTCGAGGACCCGCGCGACGCGGTGTGGCGGACGGTGCGCACGAGCGGGCACTCGCGCTTCCTGGTCTGCCGCGGCGAGATCGACGAGCTGATCGGCATCGCGCGGGCCGCCGACCTGCTCGAGTGGGTGCGCTCGACTGACGACTCGGAGATCGCGCACCTCGCCGTGGCACCGCTCGTGGTGCAGGAGACGACCACGGTCCTGCGTCTGCTGGAACTGTTCCGAGAGGCCGCAGTGCACCTCGCGGTCGTGGTCGACGAGCACGGCTCGATCGAGGGCATCGTCTCGCCGGCGGACGTGCTCAAGGCGATCGCGGGCGAACTGCCGGATGTCGGCGGTGCGGAGTCGCCGGAGGCGGTGCGGCGCAGCGACGACTCGTGGCTGCTCGACGGGCGCCTGCCGATCGACGAGGCGGAACGCCTGCTGGAGCGCCGCGATCTCGTCGACGGCGACGACTACACGACGCTCGCGGGCTTCGTGCTGGCGCAGCTCGGGCGGCTGCCCACGACGGCGGAGTCGTTCGTGTGGAAGGACCTGCGGTTCGAGGTGGTCGACATGGACGAGCGGCGGATCGACAAGCTGCTGGTCCAGCGCATTCCCGCCGGCGAGGCATCGCAGTCGTCGGAGACGACCGCCTGAGGGTGTGGACGTGCCTGTAGTGAGGCGCGCCGCGTCAAGGTCGGCACGGCCCAGGCCGGCGTGCCTGCGGTGAGGCTTTCCGAGTCGAGGTCGGCACGGCCCAGGCCGGCCTACTCCTGTAGATCCCCCTGGCTCGCGCGGAAGAATCGGAAAACGCGCGAGCCAGGGGGACTACAGTCGTCTCCGGCCTGGGCTGTGAGGCCTGCCGTCGGGGAGCCGTGCCGCAGTGATGTCGTGCCCGGAAGCCGCGACGTGCCGGCGGGCAGGACCGACTCGGTGATGTCGGTGCCTGGCGTGCGGAGACGACTGTATGGTCCTCTGTGAATTCGTTTTCCGACTCTTCCGAATTCACAGAGGACCATACAGGAGTAGGCCGCGCGCCCAGCCTCTCCCGTCCTCACCCCCGAATCGATCTCGACGACAACCCGCAACAGACGGCGCCGGCGCCAACCGTGACCGCCCGGGAATCGGCCTCGAGCTACACCGGGCGCGCTGCCCCGTATACTCGCGCCGGTCATGAGGCAAGGGCCGACATCGTGAGCTACACCCCGCGCCGAGCCGCCCGGC
>CAZXAS010000076.1:0-7683 GCA_964638185.1 uncultured Steroidobacteraceae bacterium
CAGCCGCCGTAGTAGCGCTTGCCGGGGTAGCCCTCGGCGTACTTGTTGGTGAGCACCGAGCCCTGCGCCTCGAGTACCCTGGGGCTCGCGTAGTTCTCCGAGGCGATGAGCTCGAGGTGATGCTCCTGCCGGCGTCGTTCCGCCTGCATGGCGGCGGCGAGTTCAGGGTCGAAGCCAGCGATCGTCATGTCGGGGCCGAACATCCGGGGAGTCTCCGCGCGGCAGCAGCAGGGCCCGACAGTTTAACCGCTGGGACCACCGGCATGACAGTCGCGGCCACGCCGGAGGCGGTCAGCGGGCGGCGGGCGCCTCGACGAAGGCCTGCACGACGCGGGTCCAGGCCCGGGCGAGGTTGCGGCGGTTGTAGCCGCCGCCGCCGACCCCGAGGATGCGGCCGCGCGCGTGACGCTCGGCGATGTCGACCAGGCGGCGCGCGGCATGCGCGTGCGCCTCCTCGGAGAAGCGCAGGTGGGTGATCGGGTCGCCCTCGAGGCTGTCCGCCCCGCACTGCAGGATGATGAACTCCGGCGCGTGCTGCTCGAGGTGGGCCTCGACCTTCTGCCAGGCCTCGTAGAACTCGTCGTCACCGGAACCCGGCATCAGCGGCAGGTTGAGCTTGGTCCCCCGGGCCGGGCCGGTGCCGCGCTCCTCCGCCGCGCCGGTCCCCGGGTAGAGGAACCGGCCGTCCTCGTGGATGTCCGCGAACACCACGGCCGGATCGTCCTCGAAGGAGTAATAGACGCCGTCGCCGTGGTGCGCGTCGATGTCGACGTAGGCGATGCGGCCGAGGCCATGACGGCGCTTGAGCACCTCGGCCACCACGCCGCAGTCATTGAACACGCAGAACCCGGCGGCATGGCCGCGCGATGCATGGTGCAGGCCTGCGATAGGCACGAACGCGCGGCGGGCCTCGCCGGCCATGATCGCGTCGGTCGCGACCAGCGTGGCGCCGACGACGCTGGCCGCCGCCTCGTACACGCCTTGCCAGGCCGGCGTGTCGCCGGCATCCAGGAAGCCCTGGCCGGTGGCGGAACGCTCCCGCACCAGCTCGACGAAGGCGGGCCGGTGGAACAGTTCCAGTTCTTCGCGGGTGGCCGCGCGTGGGGCAAGCCCGGTGACCGAGCCCATGAGTTCCTCGGTCTTGAGCTCGCGGATGAAGGCGTCGTGGCGGTCGGGGCCGAACGGGTGTCCCTCGCCGAAGCCATAGCGCGCGATCTGCTCGCCATGCACGAGCGCGGTAACCGGCCGTTTCCCCCACATGACGGTCAGCCCCTCCCCAGTTGCCCGTCGAGCGTAGCACACGGCCGCGCCGCCGCCGGTGGCGGCGAGCGGCCGCTTGACCGATAATCCGCGCCCCCCGACTCATACCCTGGCTGCGTCACCCATGGCCCAATTCATCTACACCATGAACCGGGTGGGCAAGGTCGTGCCCCCCAAGCGCCACATCCTGCGCAACATCTCCCTGTCGTTCTTCCCCGGCGCGAAGATCGGGGTGCTGGGTCTCAACGGCTCCGGCAAGTCCACGCTCCTGCGCATCATGGCCGGGCTCGACACCGAGATCGAGGGGGAGGCCCGCCCGCAGCCGGGGATCAAGATCGGCTACCTGCCACAGGAGCCGGAACTGGACCCGGCCAAGGACGTGCGCTCGATCGTCGAGGAGTCGGTGCAGCCGATCAAGGACGCGCTGGCCCGCCTCGAGCAGGTCTACGCCGCCTACAGCGAGCCGGATGCCGACTTCGACAAGCTCGCCGCCGAGCAGGGCGAACTCGAGGCGCTGCTCGCGACCGTCGACGGCCACAACCTCGAGCGGCAACTGGACATCGCCGCCGATGCGCTGCGGCTGCCTCCCTGGGAGGCGCAGGTCGGCAAGCTCTCGGGCGGCGAGAAGCGCCGCGTCGCCCTGTGCCGGCTGCTGCTGTCGAAGCCCGACATGCTGCTGCTCGACGAGCCCACCAACCACCTCGACGCAGAGTCGGTGGCGTGGCTGGAGAAGTTCCTGGAGCAGTATCCCGGGACGGTGATCTGCGTCACCCACGACCGCTACTTCCTGGACAACGTCGCCGGCTGGATCCTCGAGCTCGACCGTGGCCACGGCATTCCCTGGCAGGGCAACTACTCGTCGTGGCTCGAGCAGAAGGAGCGGCGCCTGGCCCAGGAGGAGAAGCAGCAGGAGGCGCTGCGCCGCACGCTCGAGCGCGAACTCGAATGGGTGCGCGCCAACCCGAAGGCACGCCAGGCGAAGAGCAAGGCGCGCCTCCGGCAGTTCGAGGAGCTGTCCTCGGCCGAGTTCCAGGAGCGCAACGAGACCAACGAGATCTACATCCCGCCGGGCCCGCGTCTCGGCGACCAGGTGATCGAGGTCGACGGCCTGCGGAAGGGCTTCGGCGACCGGCTGCTCATCGACGGGCTGTCGTTCAGCCTGCCGAAGGGCGGCATTGTCGGCATCATCGGCCCGAACGGCGCCGGCAAGACGACGCTGTTTCGCATGTTGACCGGGCTCGAGCAGCCGGACGCCGGCGAGATCCGCATCGGCTCGACGGTGCAGATCGCGGCCGTCGACCAGTCACGCGACACCCTGAACCCGGACAACACGGTCTGGCAGGAGATCTCCGGCGGGCTCGACATGATCCGCGTCGGCAACTACGAGACCGCGTCGCGCGGCTATGTCGGTCGCTTCAACTTCCGCGGCGCCCAGCAGCAGCAACGCATCGGCGAGCTGTCCGGCGGCGAGCGCAACCGCGTGCACCTCGCCAAGATCCTGAGGAGCGGCGGCAACGTCCTGCTGCTGGACGAGCCGACCAACGACCTCGACGTCGAGACCCTGCGTGCCCTGGAGGAGGCGCTGCTCAATTTCCCGGGCTGCGCCGTGGTGATCTCCCACGACCGCTGGTTCCTCGACCGCATCGCGACGCACATCCTGGCCTTCGAGGGCAACAGCGAGGTGGTCTGGTTCGAGGGCAACTACCAGGAGTACGTGGCCGACTACCGGCGCCGCAAGGGCGAGGAGGCGGACCAGCCGCACAGGTTGAGGTACAGGGCGTTGCATGGGTGAGCTGTGAGCCGTGAGCCGTGAGCCGTGAGCCGTAAGAACTGGGCTCCGGAGAGGTTGGCGGCTCGTCTCACATAATCAGACACGGGCCGCGTCTGTACCACGCCGATGCGGACCCACCCCTCTGACGGCTCACGGATCACGGATCACGGATCACGGCTCACGGCTCACTCCCCCATCCAGCGATGCGCTACACTCCTCCCCAAGGGAAGGAGGCCTGCCGCGCGCCATGGCCGTCATCATCGATTCCAACAGCCGCCTGCACCATGACCAGGACCACGGCCTGGCGCTGCAGTGCCCGCACTGCGACGTGCTCGCGCACATCACCCCGGTGTCGGTGCCGGACTTCAACCAGATGCAGCTGCACAAGCCGAGCCACGTCGGCATCGTCTATCGCTGCGAGTCCTGCAACGCGCCGATCTTCCTCAAGTTCCCGGTCAAGGTGTACGCCGGCAGCCGCGTGGAACTGAGCCCGGCGTTCGTCGAGCTGGAACGGCCGCGCGAGAAATTCAGCTTCACCCACCTGCCCGAGGAGGCGGAGACGCTGTTCAAGGAAGCGCTGACTTGCTTCTCCGTCGGTTGCCACAACGCCTTCGCCTCGATGTGCCGGCGCACCGCGCAGGCGGTGTTCGCCGACCTCGGCGAGGCCGGCAAGCTGCACCTCTACGACCAGGTCGCGGAGATCCGTGGCATGGCGGAGATCGACGACGCCACCTTCACCCGCGTGCGCAAGGTGATCTTCGACGGCGACCCGCAGCCGCCGCTCGACGCCTACCAGGCGGGCGTGCTGCTCGAGGTGATGAAGGACCTCTTGTACCAGGCCTACGTGCGCCGCGGCCGCCTGCAGCAGGCGATGATGGTTCGCCGCTATTTCAGCGAGGACAAGGACCCGAAGGTCACGCCGCTCGGCAAGGCGCGCTCCTGACCGCCGCCTAGCCCAGCCAGCGCCGGGCGTTCCTGAAGATCCGCATCCAGCCGCTGTCCTCGCCGGCGCCAGCCGGGCGCCACGAGTTCTGCACGCTGCGACAGACGCGCTCGGGGTGCGGCATGGCGATGGTGACGCGCCCGTCCGGCGTCGTGAGCGCGGCAATGCCGCCCAACGAGCCGTTCGGATTCGCCGGATAGCGTTCCGCCACGCCGCCACGGTTGTCGATGAAGCGCAGGCCCACCAGTGGCGCGACGCGGTCGAAGGCGGCGCGATCTGGAAACTCGGTGCGACCCTCGCCATGCGAGACCGCGATCGGCAGTCGTGAACCGGCCATCCCGGCCAGGAACAGCGACGGCGAGGCGGTCACCTCCACCATCGACAGGCGTGCCTCGAACTGCTCGGACCGGTTACGCACGAAGCGCGGCCAGTCCCCGGCACCCGGGATCAGTTCCTTGGCGGCGGCGAGCATCTGGCAGCCGTTGCAGACACCGAGCGTGAACGTCGTGGGACGCAGGAACCAGGCGCCGAAGGCATCGCGCGCCCGGGCGTTGAACAAGATCGACTTGGCCCAGCCTTCGCCGGCGCCGAGCACGTCGCCGTAGCTGAAGCCGCCGCAGGCGACCAGGCCATCGAAGCCGGCGAGGTCGACCGTGCCTTCGATGAGGTCGGTCATGTGCACGTCCACGGCGCGAAAGCCCGCGCGGTCGAACGCCGCCGCCATCTCGAGCTGGCTGTTGACGCCCTGCTCGCGCAGGATCGCCACCCGCGGACGCACGCCGCTCGCGATGAACGGTGCCGCCACGTCCTCGGCGGGATCGAAGCCAAGCGACCATGACAGCCCCGGGTCGTCGGGGTCGAGCCGCGCCGCCTGTTCCTCGTCGGCGCAGGCGGGATTGTCGCGCAGTCGCTGCATCAGCCACGACGTCTCCGACCACGCCTCGCGAAGGGCGGCGAGCGGCGCATCGATGCAGGTGCGTCGCCCGCAGGCGACCCGCACGCGACGCCCCGGATCCGGGCGGCCGATGCGCCGCACGCAATGGCCGAGGTCGTGCCGGACGAACGCGGCGACGACCGCATCGAGGTCCGCATCCCGCACCTGCAGCACGGCCCCCAGTTCCTCGCTGTAGAGCGCGGCGTTCACGGCCGGAACCTCGCCAAGGTCGAGCGCAAGTCCCGAGCGGCCGGCGAACGCCATCTCCAGCACGGTGACCATGAGGCCGCCGTCGGAGCGGTCGTGATAGGCGAGCAGCTGCCCGGCGTCGGCGAGCTCGCGCACGGCGGCGAAGAAGCCGGCGAGCAACGCGGGGTCGTCGACGTCGGCCGGCCGGTCGCCGAGCCGGCCGTAGACCTGCGCGAGGCAGGACCCGCCCAGGCGATCCTGCCCGGCGCCGAGGTCGACGAGCACCAGGCTGGTGTCGCCGGCGTCGGACCGCAGTTCGGGTGTCAGGGTGCGGCGGATATCGCCGACCGGGGCGAAGGCGGAAATGATGAGCGACACGGGCGAGATCACGGCGCGCTCGCCGTCGGCCTCGCGCCAGGCCGAGCGCATGGACAGGGAGTCCTTGCCGACCGGGATCGCAATGCCGAGCGCCGGGCAGAGTTCCTCGCCGACCGCATGCACGGTGTCGTAGAGCGCGGCGTCCTCGCCCGGCTGGCCACAGGCAGCCATCCAGTTGGCCGACAGCCGCACGTCGGCCAGCCGGCGCACGTCGGCGGCAACGATGTTGGTGAGCGCCTCCCCGATCGCCATGCGCCCGGATGCAGGTCCATCGAGGAGCGCGAGCGGCGTGCGCTCGCCCATGGCCATCGCCTCGCCGGTATGACCACGGAAGCCGGACGCGGTGACGGCGACGTCGGCGACGGGCACCTGCCAGGGACCGACCATCTGGTCGCGGCTGACCAGCCCGCCGACGGTGCGATCGCCGATCGTCACCAGGAAGGTCTTGTCGGCGACCGCGGGGAGTCGCAGCAGGCGGTCGAGGGCCTCGGCCGGATCGATGTCGGCGGCATCGAAGGCGTCGCCGCGACGTGCGACCCTTGTGGCATCGCGACGCATGCGCGGCGGCTTGCCGAGCAGCACGTCGACCGGCATGTCGACCGGCCGGTTGCCGTGATGCGGGTCGGCCACCACGATGATGCCGTCGTCGGTGATCCTGCCGATCGCCGCATACGGGCAGCGCTCGCGGCGGCACAGCCGCGCGAAGGCCTCCATGGCGTCCTCGCGGATCACCAGTACATAGCGCTCCTGCGCCTCGTTGCACCAGATCTCGAGCGGCGACATGCCCGGCTCGTCATTCGGCACCGCGCGCAGGTCGACCCGCCCGCCGCGATGGCTGTGCGCGATGGTCTCGGGCACTGCGTTGGACAGGCCGCCGGCGCCCACGTCGTGCACCAGCAGGATGGGGTTGTCGGCGCCGAGTGCCGTTGCGCGGTCGATGACCTCCTGCGCACGCCGTTGCATCTCGGGGTTGCCGCGCTGCACCGAGGCGAAGTCGAGGTCCTCGGAACTCGCGCCACTGCCCACCGAGGACGCGGCACCGCCACCGAGCCCGATGAGCATCGCCGGCCCGCCGAGGACGACGAGGTGCGCGCCGGCCGGCACCTCCGACTTGAGCACGTGCTCGCGGCGCAGGTTGCCGAGGCCGCCGGCGATCATGATCGGCTTGTGGTAGCCGCGCAGCACGCCTTCCGGGTCGCCGTCGACACGCTGTTCGAGGGTGCGGAAGTAGCCGGCCACGTTGGGCCGGCCGAACTCGTTGTTGAACGCGGCCGCGCCGAGCGGTCCGTCGAGCATGATCTCGAGCGCCGAGGCGATGCGCCCCGGGCGTCCCGTCGTGCCCTCCCAGGGTCGCGCCCGGCCGGGAATGCACAGGTTGGAGACCGAGAAGCCGACCAGGCCGGCCTTCGGCTTGCCGCCGCGACCGGTCGCGCCTTCGTCGCGGATCTCTCCTCCCGAACCGGTGGCCGCGCCGGGAAACGGCGAGATCGCCGTCGGGTGGTTGTGGGTCTCGACCTTGATCAGGATGTCGACGGGCTCCTCGACGTAGCGATACTCGCCGCTGCCGGGATCCGCCATGAGGCGCGCGCCGACCGGTCCTTCGAGCACCGCCGCATTGTCCTGGTAGGCCGAGAGCACGCCCGCCGGGCTCACCGCGTGGGTGTTGCGGATCATCGCGAACAGCGACTTCGGCTGCGCCACGCCGTCGATGAGCCAGTCGGCATTGAAGATCTTGTGCCGGCAGTGCTCGCTGTTGGCCTGCGCGAACATCATGATCTCGACATCGGTCGGGTCGCGGGCCAGCCGCTCATAGGCCGCGACGAGGTAGTCGATCTCGTCGGCCGACAGGGCGAGCCCGAGTGCACGGTCCGCCTCGACCAGCGCATCGCGACCGCGCGTGGACAGGGGGATGTGGGCGAGCGGCCGTGGCGCATGGGTCGCAAAGAGTTCCGCGGCCTGCCGGGCGTCGAGCAGCACCGCCTCGGTCATGCGGTCATGCAGCGGCGCTGCCAGCGCATGCAGCGCGGCCTCGTCCGGCCGGCCGTCGATGCCGATGGAATACTCGACCCCGCGCTCGATGCGCAGCACCGCGCCGAGGCCGCAGACATGGGCGATGTCGGTCGCCTTCGACGACCACGGCGAGATGGTGCCAGGCCGCGGCACGACGAAGACCGGCCGGCCGCCGGCCTCGACCGGGTCGAGGTGCGG
>CAZXAS010000076.1:7783-12436 GCA_964638185.1 uncultured Steroidobacteraceae bacterium
GCCGGGCTCAGCGCTTCGACCCCGGGTCGATGCCGGCGGGCAGCACCGGCATGGGGAACTGGGCGACGTTGCCGCCCTCGAAGGTGCTGATCTTGCTCACACCCTGCTTGCGCACCTCGTCGATCCTCAGGATCGAGTGCAGTGGCAGGTAAGTGCGCTTGACGCCGCTGAACTCGGCCTTGATCCTCTCCTCACCCGGGTCCACGACCACGCTGCTGCGCTCGCCGAAGACCAGTTCCTCCACTTCGATGAAGCCGAACAGCTCGCCATGACTGACACGACGCGCGTAGATTTCGTAAACCTTGCCCTGGTTGACGAACAGCACCTTGAAAATGTGACTTGAGGCCATCTCGCTCGGGTCGGGGGGCCGTTATCGTGGAGGGCATATTATAGGCGGTATCCGGACCCCGGCGGGGCCGCAGATGCCGCCACGGGTACGCCGGGGCGCGCGGGCGCAACGGGTGGCCGCCGGACCGCACGGTGGCATTTTCTGCACGGGGAAGCTCGACGATGGCGCTCAAGCTACGCATCGTCAATGACATCGCGGTCCGCACCGGTGCGGAACCGCGCGGCGTGTTCGGGGTCAACGGCGGACGCATCGGCCGGTCGGACGACAACGACTGGGTGCTGCCGGATCCGAAGCGCTACGTATCCGGGCACCACGCCGAGATCGAGCATCGCGGCGGCGAGTGGTATATCCGCGACCTCAGTACCAACGGTACCTTCGTCAATGACAGTCGCCGGCCGATCGGCCCGGGCGGCCGGTTCCGCCTGTCCGCGGGCGACCGGGTGCGCATCGGCGAGTACGACCTCGCCGTCGACATCACGAGCGGCAACGACTTCCACCCCGACGAGTCGCTCGAGATCGACTTCGGCAGCACGATGTTCGAGGGCGACAGTGTAGGCATGCGCTCGCTGCTGTCGGTCGATGCCACCGGCGACCAGGTTCGCCCGGCCGACGCCTACGGCCAGCCGCTGCCGGGCAACACCGATCGCATGCGCCGGGCGGAGGTCGCGGCCAAGCCGCAGGCACGTGCACCGGGCGCCGAGGAGCGCGAGTTGTGGCCCGGCCTGGTGGCGCTGTGCAAGGGTGCCGGTCTCGACCCCTACGCGCTGCCGGCAGAAATCCGCCCACAGGCGCTCCAGGAGGCCGGCCAGCTGTTGCGCGAGATGCTGGTCGGCATGACGGAACTGGCCCGCTCACGGGCAAAGTTCGCCCGCGAGGTGGGCATCGATGGCGGGCGTCGCGAGGGTACCGGGCACTTCGCCCAGGTCACCGTGATCGAGGATGCGCTGATCGAACTCCTGTCCGGGCAGGGCAGCTCCGGGGGACGGGCTGTCGACGAGATCCGCGGCCAGTTCACCCGCTCGCGGCATCACGACGAGGCGGTACTCGCCGCGCTGCGCACCGCCCTGCCGGCGATGCTCGAGAAACTCGATCCAGACGAACTCGAGCAGCAGTTCGGCCGGACCTCCCGCACCGCAGCCGGCGGCGAGGCCTACGAACGTTACTGGACCCGCTTCCGCGAGATGCACCGGGCGGTGGTCACCACCGGCGACAATGGCCTGCCGCCGGCCTTCGTGCAGGAATTCGTGCGCGCCTACCTCGAGCGCGCCGTCACCGCGGCTCCGGCCGAGCCGGCCGCGACGCGATCGACGAGGCGCTGACAAGGCGGGCCGGCCGGCCTGCAGGCTCGGGCCGGGGCCCCGCATCCGGGACCCCGGCCTCACCTCGGACCTCAGGGCCCGCAGTTGGCTACCGTCGAGTAGTCGATCACCACGAGCTGCGGCAGCACGCCCTCGCTGCCATTGCCCGCCGGATCACGCGCGATCACGTCGAGCACCGCTCCGCCCGCGAGTGCGAGGTCCTGCACCTCGATCGCGATGACGCCCTTGTCACCGGCCGGCGTCACGTACACGTCGTAGGTACCCGGCGCGATCGACAGGATGCCCGTGTCGGCCGTGAACGGCACCGCAGCGAAGCTCGGGACCACCGCCGCATCATTGAGGTCGGTGCCGTCGGCCACGAGATAGAGGTCGACCGGCCCGGTGCCGGGCGACGCATGCGTGACGCGCAGCTTCGCCTCGGTCACTACGCTGCGGGTATCGTTGGCGAGCGGCAACGGCTGGATGGCCGGTGTGCTGCCGAGATAACCCGTCACGATCGCGGTGAACTCGTCCGCCTGTGCCACGTCGAGGTCGAACTGCAGCGCGACGGTCGTCGGGTCACCGGTCGCCGTGACGCTGAGCCCGTACTCGCCCGGGGCGGGCACCGCCGGAATCGCACAGGCCTGCGCGAACGGCAGGTTGACGGCGAGCGGCAGCGCCTCGACCGTCGCGGTCGAGCGCACGTCGGCCAGGATATCGACCGCCGGCGCGTCCGGTGAGGCGTGCACGGCGACCACCGAGGCAGGGGTGTCCGCATCGAGGAGCGGCGCCGCCGCCGTGCCGTCGAGCACCACGAGCTGGATCGGCGTGCCGCCGGGACCGGTGTTCTCCACCGCGACGATCATCAGGTCTGCGTCGGCAGCGAGCGCGAGCTCGCCGGAGTCGAACACCACCGTGGCCGGATCGCCCGCGAGGGTGACGCGGATCTGGTAGTTCCCGGCCGGCACCTGGGCACGGTCGGTCGCACCCTGGTAGGCCAGCGGCGCCGGATTCACCGGTGTGCTGGTCGCGAGGTCGGCGCCCGGCGCGGTCACGTAGACGTCGACCGGGGGCGCTGCCGGTGCCGCATGCACGACCTGCGCGCGGAAGCTGCCGGCGGCGATGGGCTCGCTGCTCGGGTTGCTGATCACGAGCGGGGCGATCGGCGCGGCCACGTCACCCACGGCGATGACCGTGTAGTCGGTGCTGAACTCGAGGTCGAGCGTCTCGTCGATGACCACGGCATTGCCGCCCGGCACGATGGCCTCGACCTGCACGCGCACGCTTTCGGCCACCGGCAGGAAGCCGGAGCCCTCGGCGTAGTCGACGCCGGCCAGCGCCGTGGCGCCGTCCACCAGGATGTTGACCGCTGGTGCATCGGGCGAGGCGTGCAGCGCGCGAAGCTGCGGCGCGGTCGCACACTCGAGGAACTCGGTGTCCGTGACCTCGGCAGGATCGAGCGCGCCATTACGGTTCGTGTCGAGTCCCGACTCGAACACGAGTCCGCCGCCCGGGCAATCTGCGTCGCCTTCCGGGAGGCGCCGCGTGTTCACGAGCGAATTGAGGCCGTCGACACCCGCGGCGCCGTCCGCCCCGTCGATGCCGTCGTCGCCCTCGCAACCCACGAGCAATACCGTGGCCGCGAGCAATGGCGCGGCCAGGAAAGTCCTTTTCATTATTTCCTCCAAGTTGGTGTGGTGACCAACCCCCGTTGCCCTGCCCTTTCGGCGGCGCCCCGGATGCGGATTCATCATCGCGTGGCCGTGGCCGGCGAAAGTGGCAAAGCCTCGCCTATTGCGACAAATGACGAGTTGACGCTGTCCAGTACCCGGCGTTTCATGGCGCGGTCAAAAAGGGGACCGTCATGTCAGGATCCACTCGCTCGATCATCTCGGCCGCGATTGCCTTGAGCCTCGGTCTCGGCGCCGGCGGCAGCGCGCAGGCAGACGAGGGCGAGGCGCGCTACCGGCTCGGCGAGACCATCACCGTGGTCGGCGAGCGCATCCGCATCGTCGAGGAAGTGGCCACGGTCGACGTGGTCACGGCCGAGGACATCGAGAAGCGCGGCGCACGCACGCTCGACGAGGCCATTGCGCTGCTGCCCGGCGTATACGTCCGCATGGGCGCCGACGGTGTGCCGCGCGTCGACATCCGCGGCCTGCGTACGCGCAACATCCTGCTGCTGCAGGACGGCGTGCCGCTCAACTCGAGCTTCGACGGGCAGTTCGACCCCTCTGCCGTCCCCGTCGACAACATCGCCTCGATCAAGGTGACCCGCGGCACCAGTTCGATGCTCTATGGTCCCGGCGGCAATGCCGGCATCGTCGAGATCATCACCCGCGCAGCTGGCGCGGAGGCACAGGGATCGCTCCTCGTCGAAGGCTCGGATCCGGAGGCTTTCCTGGCGCGTGGCACGATCAGCGGACGCGCCGGCGGCGCGGGCCTCTCCTTGTCCGGTTCAGTGTATGACCGCGATTCCTTCGATCTGCCGAGCGACTTCGAGCCGACGGCCCTGCAACCCGGGCGCGAGCGCGTCAACAGCGACCGCGCGGATCGCGCGCTGCAGGGCAACGCCGTCCTCGGCGAGGACGGCCGCAGCCTCGGCCTCAGCATCGCATGGCGCGAGGGCGAGTACGGCAAGCCGCCGACGACGGTCAGCAACACCGAGTCCGATTTCGCCAACCGCGCGCGCTTCGAGCGCGTGGAGTTCGATACGGTGTCGGCGCAGGCCGCGGGTGAGTTCGGAATTGGCCAGGACCTTGCGATCCGGCCGAGCCTGTTCTTCAACCAGAGCAACGAACTCACCAACGCCTATGACGACGCCGGATTCGACACGCAGGCCGCCGCCGGCGCGTTTCGCGAGGACGCCACCACCGAGATCGTCGGCGGAACCGTGCTGGCCACGCTCGGCTTTGCCCGGCGCAACCTGCTTTCGCTGTCACTGTCCGGGCGCGAGGAGAGCTGGGACGTCAACGGCTTCACCGTGACGGCCGTCACCGGCGGTGG
>CAZXAS010000077.1:0-12357 GCA_964638185.1 uncultured Steroidobacteraceae bacterium
AGCAGCTGGCGATCGACTGGCTGGTCGCGCGTTCCCGTGGCAGGAGCAGCTGGGTGCTGTGGCTGACCGGCGGCACGACACTCGACGGGCCGCAGGATGCGGTACAGGACTTCTACACGCTTGGGGGACTGTTCAACCTGTCGGGGCGCGTCGCGGATTCCCTCAGCGGCCCGCACTTCGCCGTCGCCCGTGCGCTCTATTACCGGCGCATCGGGCGCGGCGGGCCGGGTTTCCTCAATGTCCCGACCTACGCCGGCCTGTCGCTGGAGCTTGGCAATGTCTGGCAGCGCCGCAGCGACATCGGCACCGGCTCGGCCCTGCTGAACGGTGCGCTGTTTGTCGGGCTCGACACGCCGCTCGGGCCCGTCTATGTCGCGGCGGGCCTGGAGGAGGGCGGAAGCAGCTCGTTCTACCTGCTGCTCGGCGGCCTGCAGTGATCGCTACGCCGTGCGCTCGGGCCCATCCCGGGTGATGCGCTCGAAGTCGAGCGAGGGCTCGTCGCCCGGGCGGAAGAACAGGTAGCGGCTGCACATCTCCTGCAGTGCCGCGTCGCGCTCACGCTCGGTCGCGAACCAGTGCAGCCGGCTCCAGTCCGCTCCGACCAGCCTGGCGAACGGGTCCCCGGGCTTGAGCGTGACGCGGATGCCGAACGGACGCCGGACAGGCTGCGGGCGGTGCAGGTTGTGTTCGTGGCAGGTTGCCATGCGCTTGCCGGTGGGTGACGACGGATGGCAACGATAGCCGATTCCCGCGCGTCCTCCAATGACGCGTACCGCGACGCAGGTCCGGTCTGGTCAGCGCCTCGCGGTCTCCCAGATCGCATAGCCGACCGCAAGGATGCCGAGCGTGGCCCAGCCGAGCCTGTCGATGTAACGACGTATGTGATGCTCGATCGGCGCCCCGCCCCAGCGGACGAGGCCGGCGACCAGCAGGAAGCGCGCGCCCCGGCCCACCACCGAGCCCAGGGCGAACGGCGCCAGTCCCATGTGCGCAGCCCCGGCGGCGATCGTGAACACCTTGTACGGAATCGGTGTGAAGCCGGCTGCGAAGATGGCCCAGAAGCCGTAGCGTGCAAACCAGTCCTGCGCCGTCAGGAAGTGTGGCCAGTAGCCGACCCGGTGGAGGAGCGGCGTGACGGCTTCGATCGCGGTGTAGCCGATCAGGTAGCCGAACAGGCCACCCAGCACCGAGGCCGCGGTGGTCAGGACCGCGAACCGCCACCAGCGCTCCGGGCGTGCCAGCGTCATCGGCGCCAGCAACACGTCCGGCGGGATCGGGAAGACCGACGATTCCGTAAAGCTCACGGCCGCCAGATATCTTTCGGAATGGGGGTGACGGCTCCACCGCAGGGCGCGATCATAGAGCGCTGAGAAGATCTTCATGGCGCGCATTCTAGCGGGCTTGGTCGCCCGATCCTGTGCGACAGCCCGAAGTCCGGGGCGGCCGCGCCCCCGAGGAACGACCCATGGACCGGCAACCCACGCTCAAGGGGGAGTCACTGCTGCTCAGGCCCCTTTGCCCCGGCGACTTCGACCCGCTCTTTGCGGTGGCCGCAGACCCGCTCATCTGGGAACAGCACCCGGAGCCGACCCGCTACCAGCGTCCCGTGTTCGAGCGCTACTTCGAGGAGGCACTGGCCTCGGGCGGGGCACTGCTGGTGACGGGGATTGCCGATGGCGCCGTGATCGGCTCCTCCCGCTACTACGGCTGGGACGCGGCCGCGAGGTCGGTCGTCATCGGCTACACGTTCCTGGCGCGCAGCCACTGGGGGGGTGCCACGAATCGTGAATTGAAGCACCTGATGCTCCAGCACGCGTTTCGCTGGGTGGACGTCGCCTGGTTCCACGTCGGCAGCCGGAACATGCGATCACGCCGCGCGATGGAGAAGATCGGTGGCCGGCTCGACGGTGGGGAAAGCCGCGAAGTGAACGGAGCGCCGCGGGAGCTGGTGTACTACCGGATCGACGCAGCGCGGTGGCCTCCACCTGCCACCGAAGCCTGAGCCGGGGCCGCTCAGCGGCTCATTTCGTAGACGCAGATGTTGACGGCGGCGGCCAGGTTCAGCGAGTCGATCGCGCCGCAGCCGGGAATGGTGAAGGCATGCAGGTCGAGCGTGGCGGAGGTGGCCGGCGGCAGCCCACGGGCTTCGTTGCCGAACAGGAAGCAGTCGCAGGCCCGTAACCCGCCCGACTGCAGCGGCTCGCCGTCGAGGTCCAGTCGGGCGATCCGGCGGTAGCGCTCGCCGAGCGAGCCGAGCGGCACCCCGGCCTCGATCGGGACGTGGAAGATCGCGCCCATGCTGGCGCGCACGGCCTTGCCGTTGTACGGATCGACGCTGCCTGGACCGAGCAGGCAGCGGAAGCCGCCGAACCAGGCGAGGGTACGCAGGATGGTGCCGAGGTTGCCCGGATCCCGGACCTCGTGCAGGTAGATGGCGCGCTCGCCATCCCGGGGCGCGCGCGCCGGCAGCAGTGGCACCACGGCAACGATGCCCTGGGGTGTGCGCGTGTCGGAGATCCGCGCCATCTGCCTTTCCGTGATGACCTCGGTCTCGAACGCGCCCTGCCAATGGGCGTGTTCCCCGGTCACGTACAGGCGGGAGGCCCGCAGCGCCGGCTCGTGCTGCGCCGCCTTCTGCAGTTCCAGGACGAGATGCTCGCCTTCCACCAGGAAATGGCCGAGTTCATCGCGGAACTTCTTCTGCTGCAGCTTGCGGACGTCGTCGAGGTTCATGCCGGGATCACCGGCGGTCCCACCTCGACCGGCCCGCTGCCCGCGACGACGGAACGTGCCACGGCCTCGGCGACCTTGATGCCGTCGACACCGGCCGACAGGATGCCACCCGCGTAGCCGGCGCCTTCGCCGGCCGGGTACAGGCCGCGCAGGTTCAGGCTCTCGAGCGTCGTGGCGTCGCGGGTGATGCGCAGCGGCGACGAGGTGCGCGACTCGACGCCGGTGAGGACGGCGTCAGCACGGTCGAATCCCTTGATCTGCCGGCCGAATGCCGGCAGCGCCTCGCGGATCGCCGCGATCGCGTAGTCCGGCAGCAGGTCCGACAGGTCGCCCAGCCTCACGCCGGGCTGGTAGGAAGGCAGCACTTCGCCAAGCGCCGTCGAGGGGACGCCACGAATGAAGTCGCCGACCAGCTGGCCCGGCGCGCAGTAGTCGCGTCCGCCCAGTTCATATGCGAGCGACTCCAGGCGCTCCTGCAACTCGACCCCGGCCAGCGCGCCGCCCGGGAAGTCGTGCTCCGGCGTGATGCCGACGACGATCCCGGCGTTCGCGTTCCGCTCCCTGCGCGAGTACTGGCTCATGCCGTTGGTCACGACGCGCCCGGCCTCGGACGTCGCCGCGACGACCGTACCGCCGGGGCACATGCAGAAGCTGTAGACCGCGCGGCCATTGGACGCGTGATGCACCAGCTTGTAGTCCGCCGCGCCGAGTGCCGGATGCCCGGCGTATGGGCCGAGTCGCGCCCGGTCGATGAGCGACTGCGGGTGCTCGATCCTGAAGCCGACGGCAAAGGGCTTCGGCTCCATGTACACACCGCGCCGCTGGAGCATCCGGAACGTGTCCCGCGCACTGTGGCCCAGTGCGAGCACCACGTGCCGGCTCAGGATCTTCTCGCCGTCCGCGAGGACCACGCCTTCGACCTGGCCCTGCTCGAGCAGCAGGTCGGTGACCCGGCACTCGAAGCGCACCTCGCCGCCGAGCGCGAGGATCTCGTTGCGCATGGCGGCGACCACCCCGGTCAGGCGGAAGGTGCCGATATGCGGCTTGCTGAGGTAGAGGATCTCGGCGGGCGCGCCGGCGCGGACGAACTCGCGCATCACCTTGCGGCCGTAGAACTTCGGGTCCTTGATCTGGCTGTACAGCTTGCCGTCGGAAAACAGGCCAGCGCCCCCCTCGCCGAACTGCACGTTGGACTCAGGGTCCAGCCTGTGCTGCCGCCACAATGCCCAGGTATCCCGGGTGCGGCGGCGTACGTCCCGCCCGCGCTCCAGCACGATCGGCCTGAAGCCCATCTGCGCCAGCAGCAGCGCCGCGAACAGTCCGCAGGGCCCGAACCCGACCACCACGGGACGTTCGCGCAGGCCCGCCGGCGCCTGCGCCACCGGGTGGTAGCTCGTGTCCGGGGAGGGCAGTACATCGCGATCACCGGCCAGGCGCGCCAGGACCGCGTCCTCGTGACGCAGCGCCGCGTCGATGATGTAGACGAAGACGATCGCGCTCGTCTTCTTGCGCGCATCGTAGCTGCGCTTGAAGACCGTGAAGTCGAGCAGGTCGTCGTCGCGGATACCGAGGCGCCTGACGATGGCCTGGCGCAGGGCGGCATCCGGATGGTCGAGGGGAAGGGTCAGCCCGGTGATGCGGATCACGCGCGGTTCCTGGCCGGTGTCTCCGGCAGAGGGATAGAATGGCCTGCGAATTGTAGCGGCGATCCGCGTATTCCCCTATCCCGGGCGAGCTGGCCCGGTCCTGAGGCTGGTTCCCGTCGTGGCACGATCCAAGAGCAGCGGCCGCTGGCTGCAAGAGCACGTCAACGATCCTTACGTCAAGCAGGCGCAGAAGGACGGCTATCGCTCGCGTTCGAGCTACAAGCTGATCGAGTTGAACGAGAAGGACCGCCTGATCAGGCCGGGCATGCTCGTCATGGACCTCGGTTCGGCGCCCGGTGGCTGGTCGCAGGTGGCGGCTCAACTGGTGGGTGACAGGGGCCGGGTGCTCGCCACCGACATCCTCCCGATGGACGCGATCCGGAACGTCGACTTCGTCCAGGGCGACTTCCGCGAGGAGTCGGTGCTGAACAGCATTCTCGAGCATCTGGGCGATGACCGGCCGGACCTGATCCTCTCCGACATCGCGCCCAACATCAGCGGCGTGAACTCGGTCGACCAGGCCGCCTCGATCTACCTGCTGGAACTGGCGCTGGACATGGTCCGGCGCGTGCTCAAGCCCGGCGGCACGTTCGTGACCAAGCTGTTCCAGGGCGTCGGCTCGGACGCCTACCTGAAGGAACTGCGCAGCGCCTTCGAAAAGGTGTCGATCCGCAAGCCCGCAGCATCCCGGCCGAGGTCCAGGGAGGTGTACCTGGTCGCCAAGGGGTTCAAGGGATAGCCGGCCCGCGCCCGCAGCCTCAGTGGAACTGCCGGTCCCCCGCTCCTTCGCGGTCGGCCCAGCCGAGCAGGCGCCGGGTGACGAACTGGTAGGCGCGCTTGCCGGTCGCCATCCACAGCCGCGAGAGCGCGGACGGCGTCGCCAGGATGCGCCGCTCGCGAGCGGTCAACCGCGCCGGACGATAGCTGCGCTTGTGCTTGAGCAGGTGCCTGAGGTCCTCGCGCGCCAGTGTCCGGAACAGCCGGCCGCGCCGCGGGCTCACCAGCGCGAGCTGGAAATCGACCAGGGCCGGGCCACCGTCGGGCGTCACCAGCCAGTTTGGCTCTTTCGCGAGGTCGTTGTGCGCGACACCGGCCCGATGCAGGCGCCGCACCAGCCGCAGGGCCTCGCGGTAGTAGGCCGCGTCGTCCGGGCGCGCCAGATGCATCGGCTGGCCGGCGACGAAGCTGCGCACCAGCCGGTTGCCGTCGAAGGCGATGAGCCGGGGCGTCCCGGGCGTGCCGTCGAGCACCCCGAGGGCGCGGGCCTCGCGGCGCGCGAGGTGCCGCGCCAGCGGCTTCAGCCACCAGCGGGCGCCCTCGAGATGGCGGATGACGACCTCGTCTCCGCCGTGCGTCGAGAGGCTGACGCTGCCGAACAGGTCGGCCTTGAGGACCTGCGTCACGGCAGCACGAAGGGGGCGCGCCACAGCCCCAGTCCGCGCAGGGCGTCCACCGTCAGCACTAGGACGAGCAGCGTGAGCATCGAGGCGGCGTCCAGGAAGGCCTTCCGGTAGACCGGCAGGTCGACGCTGCGCCGGTCCGGGACCGTCGTGCGGCCGAGGCGTGGCAGCAGGCGCGGCACGGCGCGGCGATAGCGATCCCAGGTGTCGCCATGACGCCCGGCGAGGTAGCGTTCCTCGCGCCGGATGGCCGCGCCAAAGGCGATGAAGAGCATGGCCGGAATCAAGGCGCTCAGTACCACGCTGCGCGTCGCCAGGCCGATGCCGAGTCCGGCACAGAGCGATCCGAGGTACAGCGGGTGCCGGCACGCGGCGTAGGGGCCGTCCGCCACGACTTCGGTATCCTTGCGCCCGGCCACGAACGCCGAGGCCCACAGCCGCCACAGGGTGCCGGCGATCACCAGCAGGGCGCCCGTGGCCTGTGCCACGAGGCCGGCAGGCCCTTCCAGAGCGCGCCCGCCGGAGAATGCCACTGCCGCGACCACGGCCACGAGGGACAGCTGGGTGAAGCGGATGCGCGGGGTGCTCGCGGAGGTCGTCATGCGGCGGTTCCAGTCAGGCTCGTCCGGCGACCATGGCGCCTGCGGCAGCAAAACGTGAGCAGGGGCAGGAAGCGTGGTTGGCAGGGCGCATAATAGCCCGGTCGCCGGGCGCTACCGACCCGGCCGGTCAAGGACGGTCCGATGCGTACTCCTCTACTCATGGCAATCCTGGTGGCGGCATCCTGTGTCACACCGGCCGGCGCCGACGATGCGCCGTTCGTGCAGGTCGTTCCGTACGCGGGTGGGCGAGCGGGTGGCGGTTTCGAGGACGCAGACACCGGGGCCGAGCGTGATCTCGACAGCAGCGCGAGCCTCGCCCTCGCGCTGGAGCTGCGCTACGACCAGGGCGACGATCGCTTCTGGCAGCTGTGGTACTCGCGGCAGGACTCGGGCATCGACACCGGCACCAGCGACCTCGATGTCGACGTCGAATACCTGCACATCGGTGGCACGGTGCCGATCGACAGTCAGGGTCGCGTTCACACCTACCTCGCGGCCGGCATCGGAGCCACGCGTTTCACGCCGGACGGACCGGACCTCGACGATCGAACGCGCTTTTCGATGTCGCTCGGCCTCGGCCTGGCGGTCCCGGTATCGCCACGGGTCGCGTTGCGCGTCGAGGCGCGCGGCTACCTGACCATGATGGACACCGACACCGCGATCTTCTGCCGCTCGGATGACGGGCAGGGGTTCTGCTCGATCGTGGCGAGTGGCTCGTCGCTGTTCCAGGCGGAACTGCTGGCCGGCATCGCCCTGGCCTTCTGAGGCCGGTCGGGCGTCTCAACGCTCCACGAACTCGAACAGTTCGCCGTCGGGACCGCGCACCAGCATCACCCGGCATGGCGCGCCCTCATCGACGGCGACATGCTGGATGACCGATTCCACCTGTCCCCCGGCACGGCCGAGGCGTGCGGAGAGCGCATCGAGATTCGGGCAGCGGCAGGAAATCAGCGCGAGCCCCGCCTGGCCGGGGCGCATCGGATTGGCGAGCGGTCCGGTGGTGCGCTCATAGAAGTGCACCAGCAGGACCTTGCCCGACGGCTGCCGCCGCTCGCGATACATCGCGAAGTGGATGCGCGTGCCTTCGGGAACGCCGAAGACGTGGCAGGCGGCGTCGCGCTGTGCGCCGCGCAGCTCCACGTCGGTGTCCTCGTGCACGTAGCCGAGGGCTTCTTCGTAGAAGCGCCGTGAGGCGTCGAGGTGCGCCGAAACCACCGATACGGTCGCAACCTCGCTGAATGCCCCCGGCGCCGGCGCGTAGCGGCGCTTGCCCGACGAATGGGCGTGGCCGACCATCAGCAGGAGCGGCACGCCGTCCGGGCCGCTGACGATGACTTCCTCGGTGTCGTTGGGGCCGATCTCGAAGCGCTCCGGTCGGCTGCGCGCGGTCCAGCCCGACGGCTCCAGCAACTCGATCGCGCGTTCGATGGGGGCGCCGGTGTAGACGTCGAGCGCCTTGGGACCGGCATCGGTCGGCCGGTCGGGCGCATCCGGGCCGTGGTCGCGACGCGTCGTCGCGTCCGAGCCATCCGGGAAACCGGCGAGACGGATGCGGCCCCAGGGGTAGCCATCCGCCGACAGGGTGACGAGTCGCACGTCCTCGTGGACCGGCAGCCTCCATGCGGCGAGCAGGCTCACCGACGCGCGAACGTCGAGTTCGACCCGATACCCCATCGTGCCCTGGAAGACGGACAGTGCCGCCTCCATGTCCTGCACACCCACCGTCACCGATTCGATCGCGGAAACCATGTCGCAGCCCATGCCGGGGAATGTCGGAGGATACCCGACGGACGCTTGCGGGCGAGAGCGTGGGTGGCCGCAGGCGGCCGGGGTCATTACCATGGCGTTCGAGGCAGGAGGATCAGGACATGGCGACAGCTAGACGTACATCGCTCCCGGGTGCCACCGAGGCACTGCCCGGGCGGCAGGACGCGATGCGGGTGCCCGAGCGGCACTTCGTCAATGGCCAGCGCCTGGTCCCGCCTTACCCGACCGGCCTGCAGGAGGCCGTGTTCGGACTCGGCTGCTTCTGGGGTGCCGAGCGGCGTTTCTGGCAGCAGCCCGGGGTGTACGTCACGGCCGTGGGGTATGCCGGCGGCGTGACGCCCAACCCGACCTACCAGGAGGTCTGCTCGGGGCTCACCGGGCACACGGAGGTGGTGCGGGTGGTGTTCGACCCCGAGGCGACGGACTATGCGGCACTCCTCAAGGTGTTCTGGGAGTCGCACGATCCCACCCAGGGCATGCGCCAGGGCAACGACATCGGCACCCAGTACCGGTCGGCGATCTACTATGCCGATGATCGACAGCGGGTGGCCGCCGAGGCGTCGGCTGCGGCCTACCAGCGGGCGCTCGCCGCCGCGGGTCATGGCCGGATCACGACCGAGATCGCCCCAATGCCGGCGTTCTATTACGCCGAGGACTATCACCAGCAGTACCTGGCGAAGAATCCCGGGGGCTATTGCGGAATCGGCGGTACCGGCGTGAGCTGCCCGGTCGGCACCGGGGCGGAACTCGCCTGAGGGCTCAACCGTCGGCGGGCGGGGCCGGCCCGGCGTCGCCGTCACTGGTGGCGGGCGTCCCGGCCGGCGGCGTGGCCGCCGCCTCCCGCTCCGCCAGCGCCTTCAGCTGCGCCAGTCCTCGCTCGTAGTCGGCGCCGACCGGACCCTCGATCATCAGGCCGATCCAGCGCGTCACCGGGTTCAAGCCGAGATCCATCTCGAGCGACCAGGTCGCGAGCGTGCCGGAGCCGGTGGACTCGAGCTCCATCCGTGCCTCGGCCTCGCCCTGGTCCTCGAAGGTGAGGCGTGTGCGCACCCAGCGGTCGGCCTCGGCGGCGACGATCTCCTGCGCGCCGGAGCCGACCTCGCGGCTGTCGCTCTGCCATTCCATGCGGGCGCCGACGCCGCGTTCGGGCCCGGAATACTCATAGCGGGTGGCCGGATCGAGGTTCGCCCAGGGCGACCATTCGTTGAAGCGCCCATAGCCATCGATGAGTGGATACACCTGCGAGGCCGGTGCATCGATCTCGACCGAGCGCTCGATGTGCACCCGGCCGGGGAGCATGAGGCCGATGATCACGAACAGGCCGACCAGCACCGTAACGCCGAGGAGTGCGCGCTTAAGGACCTTCATGAGACCTCCAAAGTCGGTCTTGCCGCCATCGCCCCGCGGCTCAGGAGGAGCCGCGCCCGTGCACGTGGCGAATGGTGGGCACCTCGACGCCGAGGCGCGCCGCGGCGTCGACGCATTGCTCGGCCGCCTTGAGGAACGGATTCGGAACGCGTGCCCCGTTCGTCGCCTCGCGACTGGCGAGCATGCCGCCGAGGTACTGGTACACCGGCGTCGGGAACAGCGCCTGGGTGACGATCCCGGTGAACTCACGTGGATCGACGCCGGCGGCGTGCACCAGCGCGGTCGCATCGCGAAGGCTCTCGACCACCGAGGCCAGCAGGAAATTGCCGGCCGACTTGACCACGTTGGCGGCTTCCGGCCGCTCGCCCAGGAACTCCGGGCGGCCGAGGACCTCGAGCAACGGGCGTACGCGCTCGAAAGCGGCGCGGGGACCGGTCGTGGGGATCACCAGGCGCCCCGATTGTGCGGCTTCGGGCGCGCCGAACACCGGCGCCGACAGGTAGGACTGGCCCAATGCCGCGTGGTCGGCGGCGAGCTTCAGTGCGAGCCGATCGCTGATGGTGCTCATGCAGATGTGGATGAGGCCGGCCACGCCGCTGGTGATGAGCCGCCCGTCCTGGTAGAGGACCGACTCGACCGCGGCGTCGTCGCTGACCATGGTGATCAGCACGTCGGCCTGGCAGGCCTCGGCGGGCGTCGCGACGGTGGCCAGGATGCTGCCGTCCCGCCGTTCCACGCGTGACCGGGTACGGTTCCAGCCGAGCATCTGGTGGCCGGCGCGCGCGAGCCGCCGGGCCATCGGTTGTCCCATGGTGCCGAGTCCGACGAAGCCGATCTTCATGCAAGCGCTCCGCAGTGGTGGGTCAGCGTGGTTCTTCGCCGGGCTTCGGGTCGGCCATCGGGAACGTCTGTGCCTCGGCGGCGGGCGCCGTGGCCGGAGCGGCCGCGGCAGGCGCGGCTGCGGGCGCGCTCGCCGCATCGGCGGCCGCGCCGGCGGCAACGGGCTGGCGGGCGGTGAGCCGCGCGACCTCGGTCATCAGCGTCGGTGCCGGCGCAGGGGCGAGCGGCGCGTCGCCGGCGAGGATCTCCGAGGCGGACACGTTGCGCTTGTCGTAGAAGCGCTCATTGGCGCTCTTGCGTATGAACAGGAAGCTTCCCTCGAGCGACACGCCCGCGAAGAGCCCGGTGGTACGCGAGTAGGAATACACCTCGGCGTCGAGGGTCAGCGATGTCGCCGCCGACGCGGTGCGTCCGACCGGGCCGGCCGCAACCGATGCGTCGCCACCGAGCGTCAGCTTGCCGTCGGTGATGCCCTCGATGCTCTCCCGCGTCGTGAACACCAGGACGACGTCCGCCGCCTGGATGCCGAACTGCCAGCCGATGCTGCCGGCGCCGATGCCGACGAACAGCGGGTTGCTCCAGCGACCGTCCGGCTGGCGCAGCAGCAGCACGCCGGTGCCGCCGCGGCCGCCGACCATCACCCCGGCCTTGATGACCTCCGGAAGGATGGCGATGCCCTCGGCGCGCGCCAGCAGCCAGTCCGGCACCTGCAGGTCCGGCATGGCCTGGAGATCCCGGAGGACCGTCAGGGACTGCTCGACCAGCGCCGCCTCCTTCTCCGATGCGGCGGCCGGCAGTGCGACGAGTGCCGTCGCGGCGATGAGGGAGAGCGCGATCTTGCGCATGGCGGTTTCCTCGAAGTCGTTGGACCCGAACAGGTGACTGCCCGGACGCACGCGAGTTCCGCGCTCGCGTGCTGCTGCCCGTAGTGTAGCCGCTCGGCGACGCAGTGGTCAGCAGATCGCGCGTGCAGCGTCTATCATGCGGCCAACGGGAGGCGACCATGCGACGACTGCTGCCCGGCCTGGTGCTCGGGCTCGTGACCACATCCCTGCCAGCGCATGCCGAATGGCATTACCGCGACGCCGCCATCATGGGCACGCGGATCGCGGTCGAGCTGTGGGAAGAGGACGCTGCGCGCGCCGAGCTGGCGATGGAAACAGTGCTCGACGAGATGCGTCGCGTCGACATGCTGATGTCGCACTACAAGCCGGAGAGCCAGCTGTCGCAGATCAATGACCACGCGGCGGAAGGCCCGGTCACGGTCGACCCGGAGCTCGCGCTCCTGGTGGCACGTTCCATCGAGTATTCCGTGCTGACGGACGGCGCCTTCGACATCACCTATGCCAGCGTCGGCTACCTCTACGACTATCGGAACCACGTCAGGCCCGATGACACCGCGTTGGCCGCCGGGCTGCCGGCCGTCGATTACCGGCACGTCGTCGTCGATCGGGAAGCATCGACGGTACGCTTCACCCGGCCGGGCGTGCGTATCGACCTTGGTGGCATCGCCAAGGGCTACGCGGTCGATCGTGCCATCGCGCGCCTCGCGGGTCTCGGCGTGACCCACGCGACGGTGACGGCCGGCGGAGACAGCCGCATCGCCGGGGACCGCTTCGGCCGCCCGTGGGTGGTCGGCATCCGCCATCCCGACGACAAGGACAAGGTCATCGCGCGCATCCCGCTCGTCGACTCGGCGATCTCGACGTCCGGGGACTACGAGCGCTATTTCGATGAGGACGGGCGGCGCTACCACCACATCATCAACCCGAGGACCGGGAAGAGTGCCGGCGAGGTCCGCTCGGTGACGATCGTGGGCGCCGACGCCACGTTCACGGACGGGCTGTCGACCGCGGTGTTCGTGCTTGGGCCGGAGCGGGGCATGGAACTGGTGGAGCGGCTGGACGGTGTCGAGGCGGTGATCGTGCGCCCGGACGGGAAGGTGCTCTACTCCTCGGGTTTCTCGGCGCCGCAGTAGCCGCGCCATCGGGGACTGTCCCC
>CAZXAS010000078.1:0-2160 GCA_964638185.1 uncultured Steroidobacteraceae bacterium
CGGGTCGCTGCGGCGCGCCTCGGCGGCCTGGGCCAGCGTCCAGCCGCGCGGCAGGTAGCCGTTCAGCGGGTCGTGCGCCGAGGTCTGGTCCGTCACCACGTCGGGCACCACGCCGCGCGCCACCAGCGCCGGGCAGACCTCCGCCGCGTTGCCGAGCAGGCCCACCGATACGGCACTCCGGTCGGATCGGGCGCGATCGATGATGGCGAGCGCCTCGTCGAGCGAGGTCGCCTTGCGATCGAGGTAGCCGGTGCGCAGGCGGAAGTCGATGCGCGATTCGTCGCACTCCACCGCCAGCATCGAGAAGCCGGCCATGGTCGCCGCCAGCGGCTGCGCGCCTCCCATGCCGCCGAGCCCGGCGGTCAGGATCCAGCGGCCGGCCGCATCGCCGCCGAAGTCCTGGCGGGCCGAGGCACCGAAGGTCTCGTAGGTGCCCTGGACGATTCCCTGCGACCCGATGTAGATCCACGAACCGGCCGTCATCTGGCCGAACATCATCAGTCCCTTGCGGTCGAGTTCCTGGAAGTGCTCCCAGGTCGCCCAGTGCGGCACCAGGTTGGAGTTGGCGATCAGCACGCGTGGCGCGTCCGGGTGCGTGCGAAAGACGCCGACCGGCTTGCCGGACTGGATGAGCAGCGACTCGTCGTCCTCGAGCCGCGTCAGGACCTCGAGGATGCGGTCGAACGCCTCCCAGTTGCGTGCCGCCTTGCCGATGCCGCCGTAGACGACGAGCCGGTCCGGGTGCTCCGCGACCTCCGGGTCGAGGTTGTTCTGCAGCATGCGAAACGGCGCCTCGGTCAGCCAGCTTGCACAGCTCAACTTCGTGCCACGGGGGGCGCGCACGACGCGCGGGCCGGGCGCGGATCCAGCGAGTCGGGTGTCCATGGGCCCGCAGGATACGCCGCCCGCAGGCCGGACCCAACAGCGCCGGTCCGGACACTCTTCTACTGCGATGCGGGCCGGCAGGAGCGGACCGACGCGCTCGTGGAGCGCGTGTTCGCCCCGGCCCGCTGCGGCAGGCCGGGGTCCTCGCCGGATCTCACTGCCGGGTCCCGCCTTCCGGCCAGCCGCTTTTCACGTGCAGGTCGCGCTGCGGGTAGGGAATGGAGATCCCCGCCTCCTTGAAGCGGTCCCAGATCTCGAGATACAGGTCCGAGCGGACATTGTTGACGCCGTCCTCGGGATCGAGGATCCAGAAGCGCAGTTCCAGGCTGATGCCGTTGTCGCCGAAGTTCATGACCCGGCTGGCCGGCGCCGGCGACTTCTGCACGCGCGGGTGCTGGCGCGCGGCCTCCAGCAGTATCTCCAGCGCCTGCCGTGGATCGTCCTCGTAGCTGATCTGCACCGGCAGCTTCAGCCGGATGGCGCGATTCGCGTAGCTCCAGTTCACCACTTCCGAGCTGATGACGTTCTCGTTCGGGATCAGCGTGTCGACGCCGTCGCGGTCCTGGACCACGATGTAGCGGGCGCGCAGTTCCTTGACCACGCCGAAGCGGTCGCCGATGGTGATGACATCACCCTGGCGGATCGAGCGGTCGCCGACCAGGATGAAGCCGCTGACGAAGTTGGCGGCGATGCGCTGCAGGCCAAAACCGAGGCCGATGCCGAGCGCGCCGCCGAACACCGTGAGCGCGGCGAAGTCGACCCCCATGTAGTTGAGCGCCAGCAGGCCGGCGAACAGCAACAGGAACAGGCGCACGAACTTCGCCACGCCGACCCTGAGCCCGATGGACAGCTGCTGCGCGCCCATGATGCCGCGCGTGGCCAGCGTGCCGAGGTAGCTCGCGACCGCCATGAAGATCAGCAGCGTCACCACGGCACGACCGACGTCGAGCAGCGTGATGCGCGTCTTGCCGACCGGCACCGAGATGCCTTCGAGCGCCGCCGCGATGGGATCGATCCAGCCGAGCAGGTACAGCGCGACGACGATCCACACCGTCCAGGAGATGACGTGCTCCGAGGCCATCAGCAGCGGCCCCGGTCGCAGCACGCGCTTCAGCACCTCCATCGACAGCCGCACACCGGCGAGCGCCAGCGCCAGCACCGCGATGGCGCGGATGAGCGCCTGCGGCAGCGAAAGCCACTGCAGCACGGCGCCGGCCATCAGCGCCAGCAGGCCGAAGGCCGTGGGCACGGCCACCCGCTCGGCGAGCGCGGCGA
>CAZXAS010000078.1:2260-12343 GCA_964638185.1 uncultured Steroidobacteraceae bacterium
AGCGCCAGCAGGCCGAAGGCCGTGGGCACGGCCACCCGCTCGGCGAGCGCGGCGATGACCGCAAGGCCCGAGTCCGGCTCCGCCGCGCGCGCCTGCGACCCGTAGCGACGCGCCGCGCGGGCGCCGAGCCATACCACTGCCGCGAGCAACGGCAGGACGGCGATCTGGTACCACTGCTCAGGCACAGACAGGCTCTGCAGGACCGCCTGCAGGGCATCGAGCAGCAGGTTCCGGTCGGTGTCGGTCATGGCGCCCTCCCCCGGCCATCCTAACCAAGGCCGTCGCCGGGTCACAAACAACGCCGCCGTAGGCTAAGCTCGGCCCGGCGATGACCGACCTGGACTCAAGTGGTTGGACCCGGGTGCTGACCAACGCAGCGGCCGCCACCTGCGTCGGCGGAGCTCCCTCGTGCGGCTTCATCGAGCATGCCGCGATCGCGCACAGCGGCGAGCGCATCGCGTGGGTCGGTCCGCACGACGCGCTGCCGTCGCCACCGGCGCAGGCGGAAGTGATCGATGTCGGCGGCGCGCTGGTGACGCCCGGGCTGATCGACTGCCACACACACCTGGCCTTCGCCGGCGACCGCGCACGCGAGTTCGAGCTGCGACTCGCTGGGGCGAGCTACGCCGACATCGCGCGCGCCGGCGGCGGGATCCTCTCGACCGTGGCCGCGACCCGCGCCGCCAGCGAGGACGAGCTCGCCGCGCTGGCACTTGATCGTGCGCGGGTGCTCATGGCCGAGGGCGTCACCAGCCTCGAGGTGAAGTCCGGCTACGGCCTCGATCTCGACACCGAGCTGAAGCTCCTGCGGGTCGCGCGCCGCCTGGGCCGCGAGCTGCCGATCACCGTGCACGCGACGCTGCTGGCTGCGCACACCGTGCCGCCCGAGTACTCCGGGCGGCCCGATGCCTACGTCGACTGCGTGATCGACACCATCCTGCCGGCGGCCGTGGATGCGGGGCTGGTCGACTCGGTCGATGCGTTCTGCGAGTCGATCGCGTTCTCGGCAGCCCAGGTCGAGCGCCTGTTCGAGGCCGCGCGCCGCCACGGCCTGCCGGTGCGACTGCACGCCGAACAGCTATCGAACTCCCACGGTGCCGCGCTCGCGGCGCGTTTCGCGGCACTGTCGGCCGATCATCTCGAGCGCCTCGACGAGGCCGGGGCTGTGGCGATGGCGGACGCGGGCACCGTGGCCGTGCTGCTGCCACTCGCGTTCTACTACCTGCGGGAGACCCGCGAGCCGCCGATCGAGCTCCTGCGCCACCACCGGGTCCCGATTGCGGTCGCCTCGGATTTCAACCCCGGCAGCGCGCCCTTGCTGTCACTGCGCCTGGCGATGCAGATGGCCTGCACGCTGTTCCGCCTGACACCTTCGGAGGTGCTCGCCGGCGTCACCCGCGAAGCGGCGCGCGCGCTCGGCATGGGCCATTCGCATGGCACGCTGGAGGCGGGCAAGGTGGCAGACATGGTGGTGTGGGACGCGTCGCATCCCGCGGAGCTCGTGGCACAGTTCGGGACGCTGCAGCCGCAGCGGGTGTTGCGGCGCGGCAGGGCGGAGTGACCGGGAACAGGGCTGACCGGAATGCCGGTTGCACGCGTTGACAGCGACGGGCGTCGACGCTGACAGCAAGTCCGGCGCCTTCAAGCAGGAGCCCCAGAAAATGCGCGAGTTACTTTGTTTCCTGGCCGTGGCAACGCCCCTGCTGGGCGCATGCCGCACTGAGTCGGCGGTTTCGGACACAGAGTCTGCACAGTTCCGCCAGACGGCCGAGGCCTTCCAGCAACTGTACGTGGAGGGAGGCGGCAACTGTGCACGGATCAACACCTTCATCGCCGAGGACGTTGCGTTGATCGAGAACGGCAGGGCCTGGGACTACGCTCAACTCCTCGAATTCTGCCCCCACCTCCCCAGGAAGAGCGTCTTGGACTCCTGGTCGGATCGGGTCGTGCTCCACCCGGGTCTCGCCTACGAGTTCGTCACCGTGATCTACCAGAGTGATGCGGCAGGACGGCGCCTGGAGACGACGGCGCGCGTATGGAGGAAGGCGGACTCGGAGTGGAAGATCGTCCGGATGAGCTCGGTCCTGAGCGTTGCTCCGGCGGCGAATCCTGACCCGGAGGCGGGCTGAAGCTTTCGGAAGTGCGCGTCGTTCGTACGACACGATGTCGCTCGAGCCGACGCGCAGCGCCCGGTCATCCCGCCGGTTCCGGCAGCTCCGCTCACGCGTCATGTTGTCGAACGCCACTACGGTTTGCCCGGGGCAGTCAGGCGACCGACGATTCGTCGTACCCAGGGTGCAACGAGGGTTACCGCCATGAAGGCGACAGGCCAGGTCGTCACACAACTCTCGAGCCACTGCTGCAGGAATCCCGGGTGGATGCCTCGTGTCGTGACAAGAACAAAAGCGGACACGATGGCGACCATGATGACCGACAGCAGGGCGCCGAAGAGGACGGGTGCGAAGCGGGCGGGAAGACGCATGTTGTTTCTCCTGTAGAAGTGGATCGGGACCCCGTGCGCGGTCACGGCATGCCCACGAGCGCCAAGGCACGGCCGCAGGCATACAGGCCAAGGCCGAAGAGCGTGTGTGTAGCCAGGCTGTGGAGCCGGGCTGATGCGGGGCGTGGCGTGCGGCTGGCGGCGAAGCCTGCACCCATTCCCGGCTGCATCAGCAGGAAGGGTGCGGCCACGGTCCCGGCACCCACTGCAACGGCGGGCCCGATCGTGGGTTGCAGCAGCCAACTCGCGCCACAGACGCCGACCAGGATCGCTGCGAACGCGATGCCAATCACATAGTGGGCGCCCCAGCCCAGCAGCAGCTCCCCGCGCACGGGCCGGGCAGCGGCGATGGAGTCATGCCGGAAGTGCCCGCGGGGCATGTGCCCGAGCCATCGGCCGACCAGGCCATAGTTCGGCAGAGGTATGCCGAGCGCGTGCCGCCGGGCGATGGCCCAGAAATCGATCAGCGCCGTCGCGCCGGCGCCAATCAGGATTGTCGATGTCAGTGGGCCCATGGTCGTTCTCCGTTCCGTGTTGCCTGCTGCTTGCTTTCAACCTGCACAGCCGGCACAGTGCCACTTGAGGTCAAAGGGTCCGCAGATGGATATCGCGGAGGTGGCCAGGAGAACAGGCGTCCCCGCCTCGACGCTTCGCTTCTACGAGGAGAAGGGACTGATTGCCTCTGTTGGCCGGCAGGGCCTGCGCCGTGTCTTCGCTCCGGCGGTGCTGCAACGTCTCGCGCTGATCGCACTGGGGCGATCAGCGGGCTTCTCGCTCGACGAAATTGCGGGCATGTTCGCGCCGGATGGCCGGCCCCGGATCGACCGGCTCGAACTCGCGGCCAAGGCGGTCGAGCTGGACCAGACAATCCGCAAACTGAGCGCGATGCGCGACGGCCTTCGACACGCTGCCGTCTGCCCTGCCCCGAGCCACATGGAGTGCCCGACGTTCCGGCGTCTGTTGCAGGGTGCCGCATCGGGTGCCCTTGGTGAGCGAGGTCGACCGGGTAAGTCGACCCCGCGGTCCGGCCCCAAGCTGCCAGGCCGGCGACCGCCGTTGCGCCAGAAGCGATGAGCGACACCATGTACACACGTGCGCGAACGTGCACACTGCTGTTCAGGCAGTCACCACCAGTACCTCGGAGACCTTCCATGCAACCAAGGCTCACATGCCTTCTTGCCGCATTGGTTCTGCCAGCAGTCGCGTTCTCCGGTGAGCCACAGCTTTACCGGAATACCGAGTACGGGTTCCGGCTGCAACCGCCAGCGTTTCCGGGCGAGAAGGCTTTCGGAATCGCAGCTACTCCGGTGTCGTTTCAGAGTGCCGTGAAAGATGGAACCGCAGCGAGCTGCAACGTGCAGATTCAGAACATGGATCTCTCGCCAGCACGCTACCGAGAGCTTTCGCTCAACCAGTTCAAGGCTGTCGGGCTTGCAGTCGATGGCGAGGAGGCGCGCCGCGTGTCAGGCAAGGAGGCTGTGGTCTGGCGTTACAGTGGCTCTGGTATCAAGGCGATTGCGCTGGCAGTGTTTGCGAGCCAACGCATCTACCTGACCACTTGCCTCGCTCCCGAAGCCCGCTTTGACGACGAAGAGGCACGGTTTCTCGCCACCATTGACAGCTTCGCCCTGGAGTAGACGAAAGCGGTTCAAGCGTGGGCGTCGACGAGTGGCGGGCGGTGTTCGCGGCACTGGTCGACCCACTGCCGCGCCTCGTGCGCGCCGCAACCCAAGGATCGACTCGAGCGGCAGCCAGTACCCCGCTCCTTCCGCGGAGGACCCATGCATCCTCATCATGCCATCGACTACATCGAGTTCACTGTCGCGGACCTGGACGCGGCCAGGCGCTTCTATGCCGACGCGTTCGGATGGAAGTTCAACGACTACGGTCCGGACTACGCCGGCATCCAGGGGGGTGATGGCGAAGTCGGCGGCCTGCGGCGATCCGACGACGTCCAGACTGGTGGTCCGCTCGTGATCCTCTACTCCAGGGACCTCGAGCAGAGCCTCGCCGCGGTGCGCGCCGCGGGTGGAAGCATCGTCAAGGAGCCGTTCTCGTTTCCCGGCGGCCGGCGGTTTCATTTTTCGGATCCGGCCGGCAACGAGCTCGCGGTCTGGTCCGAAGCCTGACGCCCGGACCCTTCAGCGGGCGGGCGTGCCCGCGCCGTCCAGCATCGCCAGCACCGCGCTGCGGGCCTCGGGCGCGTGCACCAGCAGGACCACGACGTCTCCGGGAAGTGCCCAGGCAAGTGCGTGGCGTGCGGCGGCCACCTCATCCGCCCGGTCGCAAAGCGCGGCCGCGGGCATTCCGCCGCGAAGCAGGGCCCGCCGCAGGATCGTAGGCACCTCGCCCGGTGCCCGTCCACGCAGGTACTTCTGCATGTCCTTGAGCACCACGAGGTCCGGACCGAAGCCGGCCACGACCGTGGCCAGTCGCTCGATGTCGGCGTCGGTGCGATTGCCCGCCTGCCCGAGCAGCAGCGCCATGCGCCCGCCGCCCCGCATGCGTCGGGCGAGCTCGAGCACGCCGGTGATTCCATCGGGGTTGTGGGCATAGTCGACGAGAACCTGCACCCCGCCCCGCTCGATGCGCGTGAGGCGCCCGGGGTTGTCGCCCGGCGCGGCGCCGAAGCGGGCGAACACGGAGGCGATGGTCGCGGGCGCCACCCCGAGCGCAGCGGCCCCGAGCGCGGCCGCGGCAAGGTTGGCGACGTTGTAGGCGGCGTGCCCGCCGACCGCGAGTGGCATGGCCGGGATCGCACCGAGGTCGTGCTCGACGCCATCGTGCGCGAGCAGCAGGTGCTGTGACGACACGCCGCAGGTGGCGCCGCCGCTAGCGCGGTGCGCCACGAGTTCGGCGCGGGCATGGTCCGCCGCGAACCAGCCGACCCGAGGCGCATCTGTGCGCGCCGCCACGTGTGCCATGACCTTGCGGGCGAGCAGCGCATCGTCCGCGTTCGCCACCAGCAGGCCTTGCGGCTCGAGCACCCGCGCCACGACCAGCTTCACGTCGGCGAGCGCGTCGAGGTCGTCGATGCCGTACTCCCCGAAGTGATCGGCGCTGACGTTGGTGATGATCGCGGCGCGTGCCCGGCGCACCGCCAGGCCGCGGCGCAGGATGCCGCCACGCGCGGTCTCTAGCACCACGGCCGCGATGCCCGGTTCGCGCAATACCGCCCGTGCACCGGCCGGTCCGGAATAATCACCGCGTTCGAGGGCCGTGTCGTCGACGAACACGCCATCGGTGCAGTTGTAGCCGGTGCGCCAGCCCTGGGCACGGGCACAGGCCGCGATCAGCCGCACCGTCGTGGTCTTGCCGTTGGAGCCGGTCACCAGCGCGGTCGGAATGTCGTGGAGCGCCGACCAGTCGACCGCTGCAGCGCCCGGCAGGGCGTCGAGTGCGAAGCTGCGCCCGCCATTTCCCGCACCGAGCGTGAGCACCTCGTCGTCGAGGAGCGCTGGCAGCGCGCGCAGGTCCGCCGCCGCGAGCAGTTCCACCAACGCCGGCCGGGCCTCGGCGGCCGCCAGCCGCACGAGCCGTGTCATCGCCAGCGCCTCGTCGAGCACCGCAGGGATCACTGCCTCCGGCTGGCTCGCAACGAGCGCCGCCTCGAGCTCACGCCAGCGCTGCGGGTCGCGCTCCGCAACGGTTGCACACCATGCCCACTCGTTGACCTCGGTGGCGGTGAACAACTGGTCCGCGGCCGCAGCCTGCGCGAGCGACGCGCCCGTCCCGTGGCGACGGACGACGACGGGCCCGGCCGGCCAGCCGAGGCGCTCGCGCGCCTGCGCAACACGCCGGCGCCACGCCTCGACGAGGTCCGCGTCGAGCTCGACGCCCTGCGTCTCGAGCACGGCCCCGGGTCCGGCGAAGAACAGGTTGGCGCCGGTCAGGCGCCGTGAATCGTCGAAGGGCAGTGGGCTCGGCTCGTTCAGTCGCCGGCCTCCGGCGCGAAGCGGATCCCGCGTTCGTCACGGATCAGGCCCTCCAGCGAGGTGAACGCGGGCTCCTCGAGCGGCTGCTCGGCCGCTGGGACTGCCGGTGGCGGCAGCGTGATCGGCTGCGAGCGCTGTGCGGGTTCCGGCGCACCCTCGGGCCGGAACTTGGTGATCTGTTTCCAGGAGCGGGTCAACGCATCGGCGAACACCAGCAGCAGGTCGCCGGGCCGGCCCATCCTGAGCGCCGCGTCGATCGCTTCCTGCTCGTCCGGGATGATCGAGATCGCCGCGGGCGCGACGCCGGCGGCCTCGAGTGCCGCCGCCTGGATTCGCGGCACCTCGTCGCCCTCCCGCTCGCGCAGGTTGTCGTCGCGGCGGCAGATGTAGTGATCGAAGCGCCCGGCCACGGCCTCGGCGATGGCCCGGATGTCCTCGTCGCGGCGGTCGCCGGGGCCCGCCAGCACCACGATGCGCCGCCCGCTCACGTCGAGGCGGCCGGCGAGATCGGCCATCACGCCCACCGCATGCGCGTTGTGGCCGTAGTCGAACAGCACCTTGAAGGGGTGCTCGTTGAACACGTTCATGCGCCCGGGTGCCTGGAAGAACGTGGTGTCGAAGGTGCGCAGGCCCTGGCGGATGGCATCGAGCTTGATGCCGAGCGAGAACGCCATGGCGGCGGCGAACATGGCGTTCTGCACGTTGTGCAGCGCGCGGCCCTCCAGCGTCGCGGGGATCAGGTGGGTCCAGACCAGCGGGATGTGCCCGCCGCGGTCATAGAGCGTGATCATCTGCCCGTTGACGCCCGCCTCCAGCGCGCAGGCGCGCCCGCCGGCGCGGATGTGCTCGCGCACCAGCGCGTGCTGCGGGTTGGTGGTCACGTAGCAGATGTTCTTGGCCTCGGTGTAGCCCGACATGCGCAGCACCAGCGGGTCGTCCGCGTTGAGTACCGCGCAGTCGGTCGCCACCTCGACCACGATGCGCTTCACTTCCGCGAGCTGCTCGAGGGTGTCGATGCCCTTGAGCCCGAGATGATCCGGCTGCACGTTCAGCACGGCGCCGACGTTGACCTCTGCCACGCCCATGCCGGCGCGCAGCAGCCCGCCGCGCGCGGTCTCGAGCACCGCGATGTCGACCTGCGGGTCGGCCAGCACCATGCGCGCCGACACCGGCCCGGTCATGTCGCCGGTGACGGTGCGCTGCCCGTCGATGTAGACGCCGTCGGTGGTGGTGAGCCCGGGCGTGAAGCCGGCCATCTTGGTGACATGCGCGAGCATGCGCGCCGTCGTGGTCTTGCCGTTGGTCCCGGTGACCGCCGCGATGGGCAAGCGCGACGGCGTGCCCGGCGGGAACAGCATGTCGATCACCGGCCCGGCCACGTCGCGCGCCGTGCCCTCGCTCGGCGCCACGTGCATGCGGAAGCCCGGCGCCGCGTTGATCTCGCAGATGCCGCCGCCGATCCTGCGGTAGCTCTCGGCGATGTCGGTCGACAGGAAGTCGACGCCGCCGACGTCGAGGCCGATGGCGCGCACCGCCCGCACGGCCATGTCGCGGTTGTCGGGGTGGATGATGTCGGTGACGTCGGTGGCGGTACCGCCGGTCGAGAGGTTCGCGGTCGAGCGCAGGTAGACCACCTGGCCGGGTGCCGGCACCGAGTCCGCCCCGAGGCCCGCGGCCGCGAGCATCTTCGCCGCCTGCGCATCCAGCTCGAGGCGTGTCAGCACCTTCTCGTGGCCCACACCGCGGCGCGGGTCGCGATTCACGATCTCGACCAGCTGTTCGATGGTGTGTTCACCGTCACCGACCACGTGGCCCGGCGTGCGGCGCGTCGCCGCGACCAGCTCGCCGTTGACCACCAGCAGCCGATGGTCGTCACCCTCGAGGAACGTCTCGACGATGACCGAGCGCGAGTGCTCGCGTGCCAGCGCATAGCCCTGGATCACTTCCTCCTCGGTGGTGAGGCGGATGGAGATGCCGCGGCCGTGGTTGCCGTTGTAGGGCTTGGTCACCACCGGGAAGCCGATGCGGCGCGCGGCGCGCACGGCCTGGCCCTCGCTCTGCGCCAGCTCCTGGCGCGGCACCGGCAGGCCGAGCGTGGCCAGGATCTTGTTGGTTTCCTCCTTGTCGCTCGCGAGTTCCACGGCGATGTGCGGCGTGCGGCCGGTCACGGTCGCCTGGATGCGCTGCTGGAAGCGGCCGTGCCCGAGCTGCACCAGTGACTGGTCGTTCAACCGCAGCCAGGGGATGCCACGCGCCTCGGCGGCGCGCACCAGCGCGGCCGTGGACGGGCCCAGCGCACGGCGCTGTGCGAAGCGGATGAACTCGTCACGCGCCTCCGGCCAGGACCAGTCGGCGGGCACCGTGTCGGCCGGGCGGATGTCCGCGGGCAGCAGCGCGCACAAGAGGCGCAAGGCGAGTTCCCCGGCCGCGATGCCCTCGTCACGCTCGGTGTACTCGTAGACGACCGTATAGACACCCGGCCGCCCGGCACTGCGCGTCTTGCCGAAGGTCACGTCCTCGCCCGCGACGTTCTGCAGCTCGAGCGCGACGTGCTCGAGCACGTGGCCGAGCCAGGTGCCCTCGTCCTCGCGCATCCGCCTGAGGAACCCGCCCGGCTCGCGATAGGAGCAGCCATGCGCGGCAAGCCCGGGCAGTGCCTCCGCCAGGCCGTCGATGAAGCTGGCGCCGAGCCGGGCGGTCGGCCAGGCCTCGAGCTCGCCGAGATCGAGCTCGAGCCGGATGACGGGAAAATGGGCGTAGAGCGACGGGCCGACGTAGACCGAGCGATCGAGGATGCGCATCGCTCACTCCTTCGACGGCGCGAGCCTTCCGGCCGAGGCGACGCGCGTGTGCATGTTGAAGGTCGCGCCCGCGACCAGCACGTGCACGCTGAGCCCGAGCAGGCACACGGGCTGTCCTTCGGTCACGCTGTCCATCGAGGAGAAGCTGACGCCGGCCGCGTCCACCACGGTGACGCCGCCACTGCCCTCGACCTCGATGGTCTCGTCGGGGCCGATGAATACCGCGGTGTCCTCGTCGAGCCCGATGCCGACCGCGAACGGGTTGTAGGCGAGCGCGGTCAGGAGCCGCCCGAGCCGGTCGCGCTGGCGGAAGTGCTGGTCGATGATGAAGCGGTTGGTCAGCCCGAGCCCTGGCGCGAGGCGGACGCTGCCGGAGATGACCGAGGATCCCTCGTCGCCGAAGGCGATCATGTGCTCGGAGAGGATGCTGGCGCCGGCACTGGTGCCGCCCACGGTCGTGCCGTGGGCATTGCGCATGCGGATCAGCTTGGCGACCGGTGTGCCGCCGAGGAGCGAGGTCAGCCTGAGCTGGTTGCCGCCGGTGAAGAAGATGCCGCTCGCCTGCTCGAGCCGGCGCAACCGGCCGGCCTCCTGGCAGTCGCGGCGGGTATCGAAGTCCATGACCTCGACCTGCGCGGCGCCGAGCGAACGGAAGACCTGCTCGTAGCGCGGGCCGGTCTCGTGCAGGCGGCTCGCGGTCGGAATGATGACGATGTCGGCATCCGGCCCGCCCGACACCTCGACGAAGCGCTCGAGGATGCGCCGGTCGTTTTCCTTGTTCTCGGCGCCGCCGATCGGGATGATCCAGCCGCGGGTCTCACCCTCGGGGACTTTGCTCGGGCACATC
>CAZXAS010000079.1:0-12289 GCA_964638185.1 uncultured Steroidobacteraceae bacterium
CGGCGCGCGACCCCGGTTTCGTGGCCGCCGGTGGCTACGAGATGCGCTACGGGATCCTGCTCGCGTCCGAACTTCCCCCACGGGTGGCAACGACTTACGCGATAGAGCGCAGTCGCGGTCGAGTTGTCGTCAACGTCTCGGTATTGCGTCGCGATTCAGCGACAACGACACCCGTCGAGGCCAGGGTGCAGGGCTCGCAGCGAAGCCTGATCGGCACGGCGGCGCCGCTCGAGTTCCGCGCAGTGCTCGAGGACACGAACGTGTCCTACATCGCCGGGTTCGAGGTGGCCAACCAGGACCCGGTGATCATCGAGATCGAGGCCGTTCCGGCCGGCAGCGACACTCGACTGCGTGTTCGACTGACCCGGAGCTTCGACCGATGACGCCTGCGACCTCGAAAAAAATAGCACGATTTGCGCCCGACCCTCTTATCCAGCGGTTTTTTCCGTGGTATCGTGCGCGCCGAAATTAGATGAAGGCGGGACATCAACTCGCCGAGCCAACCCACAGGAGACTACCTAATGGCGAAAAAGAATTCTGCGCCGACCAAGTCGCAGATCATCACGACGATCGCCGAGCAGACCGACCTGACCAAGAAGCAGGTCGGTGCGGTGTTCGACTCGCTGAATGGCGTGATGAAGAAGTCGCTGCGCGCCAACAGCACCTTCACGATGCCGGGCGTCTGCAAGATGCGCGTGGTGAAGAAGCCGGCGACCAAGGCTCGCGAGGGCGTCAACCCCTTCACGGGCGAGAAGATGATGATCAAGGCCAAGCCGGCCTCGAAGAAGGTGCGTGTGCGCGCCCTCAAGCAGCTGAACGAGATGGTTGGCTGAAGCCAGCCTGTCGCGACGACGCTACGAACGGGGCGCCGCGAGGCGCCCTGTTTGCTTTGGCGGTGGGTCGCAAGCCGCATGCGACCGCGGGCAGCGGTTCGCGGTCTACTGCCCCATCAGCCACCCGGCCACCACTTCCCTCAACTCGGTGATCCGCCCGTGGAAGAAGTGATCCGCGCCGGCGAACATCCGCAGCGTCGGGGCTGGATCGAGTTCGCGGGTCCAGCCGGCGACCGACTCGTGGTTCACCAGCTCGTCGGCGTCGCCCTGCGCGATGAGCCAGGGACAGGCGGGCCGCTCGATGCGGGAGAAGTCGAAACGCTGGACAGGGGGCGCCACGGTCACCAGGCGCTCAGCCGCGCGCCCGCCGGCGAGCCCGAAGGCGACGAAGCTGCCGAACGAAAAGCCGAGTGCCCACAGCCTACTCGCGCCCGTTTCAGCCCGCGCCCAGTCGGCCACGGCCATGGCATCGCCGGTCTCGCCGATACCGTTGTCGTAACCCCCTTCGCTGCCGCCCACGCCGCGGAAATTGAACCGCAGTGCGGTGGCGCCGCAGTCCATGGCTGCGCGCGCGAGCGCGTGCACCACCTTGTTCTGCATGGTGCCGCCGAACAGCGGATGCGGATGGCAGCACACGGCGACGAGGCCGGGCGTCGCGACCGCCGGGTGCTCCACGAGCGCCTCGAGCGGGCCGGCGGGGCCCTCGATGAACAGCCGCTCAGGCGCGCGGTGGCGCTGGGTCATGGCTTAACATGGGCGCGTTTCACCATCAGGAGACCCGCAACATGACTCGGGCAGCGCCCGCGGTCGGACGCAGGGCGCAACTGGCTTTCGCGGCGATCATGTCGCTGTGCATGTCGTTGGTGGTCACCGGTGTCGCGAGCGCCGTGAATGGCGGTTTCAGCGCCGACTTCCTCGCGCGCTGGCTGCGGGCGGAGGCTCTCGCCTGGCCGATCGCCTGCGGCGTGCTCCTGGCGCTCGGGCCGCGGGTCCGGCGCTGGGTCGACGCGCGCTTCGCCGTCGGGTCGCCCGTCATGGGCGCCGATACACCACGCCGCCCTTCATGACGAAACTCACCCGCTCCATCGCCGAGATGTCGGCGAGCGGGTCGCCGGGGACGGCGACCAGGTCGGCCAGCTTGCCCGTCTGTACGCTTCCCAGCCGGTCCTCGATACCGAGGAACCGCGCCGGGATGCTGGTCGCCGCCTTGAGGGCCGCCATCGGCGGCATCCCCGCCTCGACCATGTAGCCAAACTCCCTCGCGTTCGTCCCATGCGCGCACACGCCGCAGTCGGTGCCGAACATGATCGGCACGCCCGCCGCGTAGGCGCGCGCGAAGGTACCTTGGATCTGCGGCCCGATGGCGAGCGCCTTGGGCCGCACCACGGCGGGAAAGAACGTCGGGTCCTGGCCCTGCTCGTACACCCAGCGCCCGGCGGAAATCGTCGGCACGTAGTAGGTGCCCCGCTCCCGCATCAACTCCATGGTCTCCGTGTCCATGAAGGTGCCGTGCTCGATGGAGTCGACTCCGGCCCGGACCGCCCGCTTCATGCCCTCGGCCCCATGTGCATGGGCCGCCACCGTGTAGCCATAGTCCTTTGCGGTGGCGACGATTGCCGCGAGTTCCTCGTCCGTGAACTGCGGTGCCTCGCCGCTGCGCGCCAGCGACAGCACGCCGCCGGTCGCGGTGATCTTGATGAGGTCCGAGCCTTCCTTGTAGCGCTGCCGCACCGCCTGGCGGCACTCGTCCGGGCCATTGCAGACGCCGCCGACGAAACCCGGCTCGCCGAGCGCCGCGCGCAAGCGCGGCGAGTAGCCGTTGGTCGGGTCCGCGTGGCCGCCGGTGCTGGCGATGGACTTGCCCGCGGCGAAGATGCGTGGCCCGGTGACCCGGCCATCCTCGATCGCACGGCGCAGGGCGAAGGAAGCGAGATAGTTGGCGCCGAGGTCGCGCACCGTGGTGAAGCCGGCCTGCAGTGTAGCCGCGGCGTAGGCGACCGAATCGAGCGCCACGTCCGCCTCGGTCTTGCGGTAGCGGTCGAGCTCCGCGGTGCGGCTGTACTGGCTGGTGATGTGCACGTGCATGTCCATCAGCCCGGGCAGCAGCGTCGCGTCCTTCAGGTCGATCAGCGTGTCGCCGGGCGCGGGTTCGCGATAGTCGCGCTCGATACGCAGGATGCGTTCGCCCTCGACGGTGACCGTCACCCGCTCGAGCGGCCGGTCGGCGTTGCCGTCGATGAGGCGCCCGGCGTGGATGACGGTGGCCGCCTGGGCCGTACCCATGGCGAGCAGCACGGCAAGTGCCGAGGCGAGTGCCGCGGCGCGGACGGTGCAGGACATCTTTCCCCCCGGACAGGCCAGGCTGGCGCCCGGCTCACTTGGACTGTGGCGTCACCGTGTTGGATTCGATCCCGAGCAGCTCCACCTCGAACACGAGGGTCGAGTTTGCGGGGATCAGGCCATTGCCAACGGCGCGCGCGCCGTAGCCGAGCTCCGGCGGGATGACCAGCCGGCGCAGGCCGCCGACCCGCATGCCGGTGACCCCGATCTCCCAGCCGCGGATCACGCGGCCGGCGCCGAGCACGAACACGAATGGCTGGCCGCGGTCGCGTGAGCTGTCGAACTTCTTGCCGCGATACCCCAGCGCGTTGGCGTCATACAGCCAGCCGGTGTAGTGCACGGCGACGTTCATGCCCGCGCCCGCCTCCGCGCCGAAGCCCGGCTTCAGCTCCTCGGTCAGGAGCGTGGGCCCGGCGCTTGTGACCGGCACCGGCGGAATTACCGCCACGGGATCCTTGGCCGGCTCGGTCGCCGGCTCGGCGGTGGCCTTCAGTTCACGATCGGCGGCACCGGCCGGGGGTTCGGTCGCCCCGGCGACACCGGCCAGCAGCAGGAACAGCGCCGCAACAGGCAGCGTCGGCTTCATTCCCGCCCCTCCTTGAAATCGAGCGCAGCGGAGTTGACGCAGTAGCGCAGGCCGGAAGGCTGCGGCCCATCCTCGAACACGTGGCCGAGATGCGCACCACAGCGGGCGCAATTGACCTCGGTGCGGATCATGCCGTGGCTCAGGTCCCGGTGCGTGCGCACGCGCTCGCCTGCGAGCGGCAGCCAGAAGGACGGCCAGCCGGAACCGGACTCATACTTGGCATCGGACGCGAACAGCTCCAGGCCACAGCAGACGCAGCGGTACACACCCGCGGCATCGTGGTGGTAGTAGCGGCCGGTGAAGGCACGCTCCGTGCCCTTCTCCTGGGTCACGTGGTACTGCTCCGCGGTCAGCCGGGCCTTCAGTTCGTCGCGGGTCGGCACGTCGTCCGCCATGGATGCTGCTCCGTTGCCTCGCTGCGCCGGCATTATATCTTCACGGCACGATGATGCCGGGACGCGCCCCGGCGCCGCCCGTCACCAGCCGGTTGATGCAGCGCACGAACTCACCCGGATCCTCCGGCACGCCCCCTTCGGCCAGGACCGCCTGGCCATGGAGCAGGTGAACGAGGTCATCGAAACCCGCGCCGTCCGGCTCGGCGTCCAGCCGCTTGACCAGGTCGTGCGCCGGGTTGAGCTCGAGCCAGGGGCGGGAGGGCGGCAGTTTCTGCCCGGCCGCCTCCAGCAGGCGGCGCAGCTGCGGGCCGAGGTCGTGCTCCTCGCGTACCAGGCACGACGCCGACTCCGCCAGCCGCTCGCTGGCACGCACGCCCGCGACCCGCTCGCCCAGCACGCGGCCGACCCTCGCCGCCAGTGGCGCGATGGCCGACGCCGCCAGCTCCGCGGCCTTGCGCTCGGCGTCGGGGACCACGCCCTCGAGGTCGAGCGCCCCGCGGGCCACGTCGCGCAGCGACTTGCCGTCGAACTCGCCGAGGTGGCCGACCATCCACTCGTCGATGCGATCGATGAGCAGCAGCGCCTCCACCCCGTGGGCCTTGAGCGCCTCGAGCTGCGGGCTCGTGCGCGCGGCCGCGATGCCGTCGGCCACCAGGTAATAGATGTGTTTCTGCCCCGGACGCATGCGCGCGACGTAGTCCGCCAGCGACTGGTCGACCGCAGTGCCACCGTCATGGCTGGTGGCGAAACGCAGCAGCGCCGCGATCCGCTCGCGGTTGCCCGGATCCTCGGCCAGGCCTTCCTTCAGGACCGGGCCGAACTCGCGCCAGAAATCGGCGTACCGGGCCGGCTCGTCGGCGGCGAGCCTGGCCAGCATGTCGAGCACGCGCCGGGTGATGGCGCCGCGGATCGCCTCGACCTCTGCGTCCTCCTGCAGCAGTTCGCGCGAGACATTGAGCGGCAGGTCGCTCGAGTCGACCACGCCCCTCACGAAGCGCAGGTAGGAGGGCAGGAACTGCTGCGCGTCGTCGAGGATGAACACTCGGCGCACATAGAGCTTGAGCCCGCGCGGCGCATCGCGGTTGTACAGGTCGAACGGGGCGCTCGCGGGCAGGTACAGGAGCGTCGTGTACTCGCGACGGCCTTCGACCCGGTGATGGGTCCAGGCCAGCGGATCGCCGGTATCGTGCGATATGTGCCGGTAGAACTCGCGGTACTCGTCGTCGGCGATGTCCTGCCGGCTGCGGGTCCACAGCGCCTGTGCCTGGTTGACCCGGTCGTACTCGCCCTTGCCGCCGTCCGGGCGCAGCAGCACCGGGAACGCGATGTGATCGGAGTACCTGCGCACCAGCTGTCGCAGCTGGAACGCGTCGGCGAAGCCGGCGGCATCCTCCTTCAGGTGCAGCACCACCGAGGTGCCGTGCTCCGCCCGCTCGACCGTCTCGACCGTAAACTCGCCGGTGCCGGCGGAGATCCAGCGCACGCCGGATTCCGACGGCTGTCCGGCCTTGCGCGACAGCACCTCGACCCTCTCCGCCACGATGAACGTGGAGTAGAAGCCCACGCCGAACTGGCCGATCAGCTGGCTGTCCTGCTGTGCATCGCCGGTCAGGCGCGAGAAGAACTCGGCGGTCCCGGACCTGGCGATCGTGCCGAGGTGTTCGACCGCCTCGTCGCGGGTCATGCCGATGCCACTGTCGGTGACGGTGAGCGTCCGGGACGCGGAATCGAAGTCGATCCGGACCTCGAGCGTGGTTGCCGCGGCGGCCAGCGCGTCGTCGGCGAGGGCGGCGAAGCGCAGCTTGTCGCAGGCGTCGGAGGCGTTCGAGATGAGCTCGCGCAGGAAGATCTCGCGGTGGCTGTAGAGCGAGTGGATCATCAGCTTGAGCAGCTGGCGCACCTCCGCCTGGAAGCCGCGGGTCTCGGGGGTGGTGGTCGTCATGCAGCAGGTCTCCGGAATCGGGGGGCCGGGCGGCGCCGGTTGCGGGGAATGGGGTCGCCGGACCGGTTTCTCAAGTATCGCGGCCTGCTGTTGCGGTGCAAGCCACCCGCATCGTAGGCTCAGCAGGTCGCGACTACGGAAGGGCTCGATGCGGCGTATTGTCGTGCTGAACCCCAAGGGCGGCTCCGGGAAGACGACCCTGGCCACGAACCTGTCCGCCTACTATGCGTCGCGCGGCCTCGCGACGACCCTCATCGACTTCGATCCGCAGGCCTCGAGCAGCCGCTGGCTGAAGCTGCGCCCGGAGGGCGCCGGCGCCATCCATGGGATCGACGCCTTCGAGCGCAGCATGGCGGTGACCCGCAGCTTCCAGCTGCGCGTGCCGCCCGGCACCGCGCGGGTGGTCGTCGACACGCCGGCGGCGATCGAGCCGCAGCGCTTCACCGAATACACCCACAATGCCGACGCGTTGCTGATCCCGGTGCTGCCCTCGCAGATCGACATCTACGCCTGCGCCCGCACCGTGCAGCACCTGTTGCTCACGGCCAAGATCAAGCGCCGCGAGGACCGTATCGGCGTCGTGGCCAACCGGGTGCGCTTCAATACCGTGGTGTTCCGCTCGTTGATGCGCTTCCTGCAGTCGCTGGACATCCCGGTCATCGCGACCCTCCGGGACTCGCAGAACTACATGCGCACGGCGGAGACCGGCCTCGGCCTGCACGAGATGCGAGGCCAGCACGTCATGACGGATATCGAGCAGTGGGCGCCGCTGGTCGCCTGGATCGAGGGGCGCGGCGCGACGGTCGAATCAGAAGCGGGTGTGACCGCCTGAGCCTGCGCGACCGGCCGGCCACAGGCCGAGCCTGTGGCGCAAGGCGGCCATCAGGTCGTCGAAGTCGTCGAGCCACTGCATGACGCGCTCCACGGCAGGCTCCGGGCTCAGCGCCTGGGCTCGCCCGTCGCGGGCGGTGGCGTCTCGTCGTCGTCCCAGGCGTGTTTCATCTCCTCCGCCCAGGACTTGTAGTTCGAGTAGGTGAAGAGCTTGCGCGAGATCGCGCCGTGCCGGTTCGGCACCGGCGGGCGCATGAGCCAGCGTCCCGATTGCTCGAGTCGGGTCACTTCAGGCCGGGGCCCGCCCGGCAAGCCCGAGAACTTGGGATCTGACATCGCGACATGGTCCTGAGAGGACGGATGCCGACGACGTTACGCCCACGCAGGAAGGGCAAACAGGAACTGGGTCACAGGCTGGGGGCGCACCCCGGCCGGGCGCGCCTCAGGCCACGATCCGGTAGCAGGGGCGGTACTCGCCGAGCAGCTTCATGCGGCGCTGCGCCACGAACGCCTGCAGCAGATCGTCGAGCGGGCGGGCGATCTCGGGGTCGCCGTGGATGGTGAACGGCCCGCCGCTCTCGATGAGCCTGAGGCCGTGCTCCTTCACGTTGCCCGCCACGATGCCGGAGAAGGCGCGACGCAGGTTGGCGGCGAGCTCGTGCACGGGCAGTTCGCGGGAAATCACCAGCGAGGACATCGACTCGTGGCTGACCTCGAACGGCTTCTGGAAGGCCGGGGGGATCCTGAGCAGCCAGTTGAAGTTGTAGGCATCGCCGGCGCGGCGCCGGCGGCGGCGCACCGCGTCGAGGCCGCGGCGCATCTCGCGCGCGACCTCGGCCGGGTCGCCGACGATGATCCGGTAGCGCTCCTGCGCCTGCGGCCCGAGCGTGACGCCGATGAAGCGGTCCAGCTGCTCGAAGTACGACGCGCTCTGCTCCGGTCCCGTGAACACCACCGGCAGCGCCTGGTCGACGTTGGCCGGGTCCAGCAGGATGCCGAGCAGGTACAGGATCTCCTCGGCGGTGCCGGCGCCACCCGGGAACACCACGATGCCATGCCCGAGGCGGACGAAGGCCTCGAGCCGCTTCTCGATGTCCGGCAGGATGACCAGCTGGTTGACGATCGGATTGGGCGGCTCCGCCGCGATGATCCCCGGCTCGGTCAGGCCGATGTAGCGGCCGTCGCGGATGCGCTGCTTGGAGTGGCCGATGGTCGCGCCCTTCATCGGGCCCTTCATCGCCCCGGGACCACAGCCGGTACAGATGTCGAGGCCCCTGAGGCCGAGGTCGTAGCCCACCTTCTTGGTGTAGTCGTACTCGTACCGCGGGATCGAGTGCCCGCCCCAGCACACCACCAGGTCGGGACCACCCTTGTGGTCGAGCGCCCGCGCATTGCGAAGGATGTGGAAGATGGCGTTGGTCACGCTCGCCGGCTCTTCCAGGTCGAAGCGCGGCACGACTTCGTTGTGCGTGTAGACGATGTCGCGCAGCACCGAGAACAGGTGCTCCTTGACGCCGCGGATCATCTCCCCGTCGACGAAGGCGCTGCCCGGCGCGTGGCGCATCTCGAGCTTGATGCCCCAGGCCTGGCGCACGATGCGCAGGTCGAAGTCGCGGTAGGCGTCGAAGATCAGACGCGCGTCGTCGAGCTGGGTACCGGAATTCAGGACCGCCAGCGCGCATTGCCGGAACAGCGGGTACAACCCGCCCTGGCCGCGGTCGAGCAGCTTGTCGACCTCCTGCTGCGACAGGTTCTCGAGCACGCCCTTCGGCGCCACGCGCGCATGCACGACCGCGGCGAGTTCGAGTGGGTTCGCCGGGCCGTCGGTGGTGTCGTCGTTCAAGGCGTGATCTCGATGGGGGTGTCGTGTCGCGTCAGGAGCCAGATCTCGAGCATGTCCTCGTTGGACACCGCGATGCAACCGTCGGTCCAGTCGTTGGCGAGATAGCGCTCGCGCGGGTACTTGGGGATGTTGGGGAGGCCGTGGATCATTATCGCACCGCCCGGCTTCCAGCCGTTGGCGCGCGCGTTCGCCTGGTCCCGCTCGTTAGGATACGAGACCTGGATCGACAGGAAGAACTCGCTGCCGGGGTTGCGGCGGGTCAGCGCGTAGCGGCCCTCGGGGGTGCGATAGTCGCCCTCGCGCTCCTTGTGCCCCTGCGGGCTCAGGCCCAGGGACACCTTGTAGCTGCGCAGCTCCTGGCCATTGCGATAGAGCACCAGCCGGCGCTCCGACTTGCGCACGACCACGAGGTCGGCGGCCGCGAGCGGCTGCGCTTGGCTCGCGAACATGTCGGCCTGGGCAGCGGGCAGCAGCCCGGCCACGAGCATCACGAGCAACGGCAGGAAGGCGGACGGGCCCCTCATGGGCGCGCATTATAGGCCCCATCCCGCCCCGCCGCCCTGAGAGGCGCCGCACGTTCGCGACAGTCCGGTGCTGCCCCCGGGCTCAACGCCGCGCCAATCGCACCGCATCACAGCCGCGGGTGGTCGCCTCGGCCTCGAGGCGGTAGTCCGCGCCGGGCTCGAACTCGTGCTCGACCACGAAGCGGGTGCTGGTCCCCGCCTCGGCGACGCGGCAGTCCACCACGAGGACATGCCTGCCGGGCGCAACCTCGACCGTCGTGCGGCCGACCGGCACCGTCCACTCGCCGACCTTGCGCAGGATGACCTGCACCGGCAGGCCCGCGGAGAGCGACGGATCGCCACTGACGGTCGAGCGCTCCTCCGGCCCCAGCACCGGTCCGTCATAGGCGCGGAACGTGCCGCAGGCGGTGAGCAGCATGATGCCGCCCACGAGCGCCAGCGGTCGGCGGATCGACGGCCTTCCGGTTCGCAGGCGGGAAAAAAGGCGGCCCGAAGGCCGCCTGGGAGTCACACGCGCGACCCTGCTGTCCAGGGCTGCCAGGCGGGGACCCGGCGTGCGCGTGGGTTGAAAACTAGCCACACTTGGAGTCGCCGCAGGACAGGCAGGTCATGCAGCCGTCCATCATGACCACGGCGGCCGTGTTGCACTTGGCGCACAGCTGCGCGCCCTCCGGGTAGGTGGAGTCGGCGAACGCGTCCTTCTGCTTGTCGCGCGCCTCCCACTCCGCGCGCTTGCTCTCGATCAGCGCGCGCCGCGACTCGTCCATCTCCGGCTTGGGCATCATGCCGATGGTCTGCAGGTGGCGCTCCACCACGAAACCGAGCTCGGCGACGATCGACGGCATGAACTTCCCGCCCGGCTGCCAGTAGCCGCCGCGCGGGTCGAACACCGCCTTCAGTTCCTCGGTCAGGAAGGCGACGTCGCCGCCCTTGCGGAACACGGCGGAGATGATCCGCGTCAGCGCGACGATCCACTGGAAATGGTCGAGGTTCTTCGAGTTGATGAAGATCTCGAACGGCCGGCGGTGCTCGTGCTCGTTGCCTTCGTTCAGCAGGATGTCGTTGATGGTGACGTACATCGCGTGGTCGGACACCGGCGTCTTGATCTTGTAGGTCGAGCCGATCAGGACCTCGGGGCGCTCGAGCTTCTCGTGCATCCACACGACCTTGCCCGCCGCCTCCTTGCGCGCGCGCGCTTCCTTGGATGCCGCGGGCTTGTCGGCCTCCGGCTTCTGCACGCGGTACTTCACGATCTTCTTGTCGATGTTCAGCTTGGCCATCTCTCTATTCCTCGGCGATGCGGCGGCTCAGAACTTGCCGTAGTAGCCTTCCTTGAGGGCGTCGAACAGGTTGGCGGCAGTGTGCATCTCGCCGTCGTACTCGATCTCCTGGTCGCCCTTGGCCTCGATCTCGGTGCCGTCCTCGAGCGTGAACACGTAGGTGGTGTTCTTCAGGTCCTCTTCCTTCACCAGTACGCCCTGGAAGGCCTCGGGATTGAAGCGGAAGGTGGTGCAGCCCTTCAGCCCCTGCTCGTGCGCGTACAGGTAGATGTCCTTGAACTTGTCGTAGGCGAAGTCGGTGGGCACGTTGGCGGTCTTGGAGATCGACGAGTCGATCCACTTCTGCGCCGCGGCCTGGATGTCGACGTGCTCGCGCGGGCCGATGTCGTCGGCCGTAATGAAGTAATCCGGCAGCCGCTCGGCGGCGCTGGTCGCGGCCGGCATCGCCCGCGGATTGACGAGCTCGCGGTAGGCGAGCATCTCGAAGGAATAGACGTCGACCTTCTCCTTCGACTTCTTGCCCTCGCGGATCACGTTGCGGAAGTAGTGATGGGCGAACGACGGCTCGATGCCGTTCGAGGCATTGTTGGCGAGCGACAGCGAGATGGTCCCGGTCGGGGCGATCGAGCTGTGGTGGGTGAAACGCGCACCGATGTTCTCGAGCTGCTTGACGAGGTCGGGCGCGACCTCGGCCACGCGCTGCATGTAGCGGCTGTAGCGCGCATGCAGGATGCGGCCGGGAATGCGGTCCCCCGCCTTCCAGCCGTCGCGCGACATCTCCGGGCGCTTGCGCAGCATCTCGCGGGTCACGACGAATTCCTCCGTCATGATCGGCGCCGGGCCCTTCTCCCGGGCGAGGGCGAGCCCGGCCTCCCAGCCGGCGAGCGCCATCTCGCGCGACACGTTCTCGGTGAACGCGACCGATTCCTTCGAGCCGTACTTCATGCCGAGCATGGTGATGGCGGAGCCGAGTCCCAGGAAGCCCATGCCGTGGCGCCGCTTGCGATGGATCTCCTCGCGCTGGCGATCCAGCGGCAGGCCGTTGATCTCGACCACGTCGTCGAGCATGCGGGTGAAGACACGCACGACCTCGCGGTACTCGTCCCAGTCGAACTCGGCGTCGACCGTGAACGGGTTGCGCACGAAGCGGGTGAGGTTCACCGAGCCGAGCAGGCACGAGCCGTAGGGCGGCAATGGCTGCTCGCCGCAGGGATTGGTGGCGCGGATGGTCTCGCACCACCAGTTGTTGTTCATCTCGTTGACGCGGTCGATCAGCACGAATCCCGGCTCGGCGAAGTCGTAGGTGGACGTCATGATCACGTCCCACAGCCGCTGTGCCGGCAGGGTCTTGTAGACCTTGCAGGCCACCAGCCCGTCGTCGTTGACGACGTAGCGCTCGCTGGCGGGCCATTCGCGCCAGACGAACTTGTCGGGATCGGCCAGGTCGTGCTCGGCCGGGTCGTACTCGGCCTGCGCCAGCGGGAAGGCGAGCTTCCACTCCCCGCCCGCGCGCACCGCCTGCATGAACTCGTCGGTGACCAGCAGCGACAGGTTGAACTGGCGCAGGCGGCCGTTCTCGCGCTTGGCGCGGATGAAGTCGACGGCGTCCGGATGACCGACGTCGAAGGTGCCCATCTGCGCGCCGCGGCGGCCGCCCGCGGAGGACACGGTGAAGCACATCTTGTCGTAGATATCCATGAACGACAGCGGCCCGG
>CAZXAS010000080.1:0-12130 GCA_964638185.1 uncultured Steroidobacteraceae bacterium
GCGAGGAGGCCAAGTGCCCCAACATCGGCGAGTGCTGGAACGCCGGTACCGCGACCCTGATGCTCATGGGCGCGGTCTGCACCCGCGCCTGCCGCTTCTGTGCCGTCGACACCGGCAATCCCCGTGGCTGGCTCGACCCGGACGAACCTGCGAATGCCGCGCGCACCGTGGCCTTGATGCGACTCGGCTATGTCGTCCTGACGTCGGTCAACCGCGACGACCTCGATGACGGCGGCGCGGCGCATTTCGCCGCCTGCGTGCGGTCGATCAAGGCGGCGAGCCCCGCGACCGCGGTGGAGGCGCTGACCCCCGACTTCCAGGGCGTGTTTGCCGACGTCGAGACGGTGGTGGACTCCGGTCTCGAGGTGTTCGCGCAGAACGTCGAGACCGTGCGGCGCCTGACGCACCCGGTGCGCGATCCGCGCGCAGGCTATGAGCGCACGCTCGGCGTGCTGGCGCATGCCAAGCGGCACCGGCCGGAGGTGCTGACCAAGACGAGCCTGATGCTCGGTCTCGGCGAGACGGACGCCGAGATCCTCGAGACCATGGACGACCTGCGCGCCATTGGTTGCGACATCCTGACGTTGGGGCAGTATCTTCGGCCCACCGCCAACCATCTGGCGATCGAGCGCTACGTGACCCCCGGTGAATTCGATTCCTACCGCCGCGCGGCGCTGGCGAAGGGTTTCCTCGAGTGCGTCTCCGGGCCGATGGTGCGTTCGAGCTATCGCGCCGAGCGTGCCCTGCAGAAGGACAATTGTGGACTGGGCGAGGCGGGCGCCGCCTGAGCGCCGTCGCCGGTCGGGAGTGATTTCATGCATCCGTATCCGCACGTGTACAAGGTGGCTGTCCGGAGCGACGCCGAGGGCGAAGTGACGCTCGGGGCCGACGGACTGCCCGACCTTGCCACCATGCCTCCGCCCGAGTTCGACGGTCCGCCGGGATACTGGTCGCCGGAGACACTCCTGACCGCTTCCGTGGCCGATTGCTTCGTGCTGAGCTTCCGGTCCATCGCGCGCGCCTCGAAGTTCGAGTGGAAGCGCGTCTCGGCCGACGTCGAAGGCGTGCTCGAGCGCGTCGAGGGCGTCAACCGGTTCACGCGCTTCACGACGCGCGCGCGGCTGGAAGTGCCGGCGGGAGCCGACGTGGCGCGCGCGAAGCAGCTGCTGGAGAAGGCCGAGAAGGTCTGCCTGATCTCCAACTCGCTGGTCGCGGAGCGGCACATCGAATGCGAGATCGTGCAGGCCTGACAGACAGAAGGGGACATTCCTGTTTTCCTTTCACGGACGGGGGAGGTCGGTGACACCTCGCGGTTCGAAGCCAGAAGGAGAATAGGAATGTCCCCTTCCGTCATCTGGCTCGGCCGTGCCGACTACGAGGCGACCTGGCGCGCGATGCAGGACCTCACCGACGAGCGCGGCCCCGATACTCCCGACCAGCTGTGGTTCCTCGAGCACCCGCCGGTGTTCACGCAGGGGATGAACGGCAAGGCCGAGCACCTGCTCGCGCCGGGCGACATACCGGTGGTCGCGATCGACCGCGGTGGGCAGGTCACCTACCACGGCCCCGGCCAGCTGGTCGTCTATCCGCTGCTCGATCTGAGGCGGCTCGGCCTCGGCGTGCGCGAGCTGGTGGTGGCGCTGGAACGCGCGGTGGTTGGCCTCGCCGCGGCGCATGGCATCGAGGCGGCCGGACGGCGCGACGCGCCGGGCGTGTACGTCGGTGCCCGAAAGCTCGCGAGCCTCGGGCTCAGGATCAGGCGCGGCTGCAGCTTCCACGGCCTAGCCCTCAATGTCGACCTCGATCTCGAGCCCTTTGCCCGCATCAACCCCTGTGGCCATGCAGGTCTCGAGATGACCCGGCTCGCCGATCTCGGCGTGGCTGCCACGGTGCGCGACGTCGCGCGTGAGCTCGCTCCGATGGTCTGCGCCGAGCTCGGCCTGGCGTGGGACGGCGACTGGCGCTGAGCATCAGCGCGCGCGTGAGTACAGCAGCAGTTCCTCGCCGGCGTCGTCGAGCCGCAAGCGGCGCTCGAACTTGAGCCCGATGCCCTCGAGTACGCGAACCGAGCCGGTGTTCCCCGGGAGCGTGATCGCCACCAGTCGCGTAAGACCGGCGGTGGAAAAGGCGTAGTCCCGAACCGCGGCCGCTGATTCCGCCGCAAAGCCCTGCGACCGGTGGCGCGCCAGGAACGCGAAGCCGATGTCGACGTCGGACAGGGCGTCGCGCTTCACCAGCCCGCAGATCCCGATCGCCTCCGCCGTCGCCTTGAGGCCGACGCGCCACAGCCCGAATCCGAAGCGCTCGTAGCTCGCGAGCGGTCCATCCAGCAGGTACCGCCGCGCGTCCTCGGCGGTGCGAACGCCGCGGTCGCCGATGTAGCGGATGAAGTCCGGATCGTTCAGCAGTTCGAGCACGAATGCCGCATCGTCGAGGGTCAACCGGCTCAGGGCGAGCCGTTCGGTCTCGAGTATCACTTCGGTCGCCACCGCCCCCTCCGTTCCGGCGCCGCCGGCGGCACGGCCGCCCGCCGCGGCTCAGAGTGCGACCAGCACGATGCCGCTGGCGGTCAGGTCCTGGTAGATCGCATCCAGCTGCGCCCGGCTCTCGGCGCGGATCGTGTACGTCATGGACAGGAAGTTGCCCTTCGAACTCGCGCGCTCGCTGATGCGCTCCGGGTCCAGCGGCCCGGCGTGCCGTTCCACGATCGCGAGCGTCAGCGAGCGGAACGCCTCGCCGTCGCGGCCCATGACCTTGATCGGGAAGTCGCAGGGAAAGCCGAAGAGATCGTCGCCGGCGCCGCTCATGGCGGGCACTCCGTGGTGAATTCGTGGCGGCTTTCCAGCCAGGCCGCGTAGAGGCGGCGAAAAACCGGACCCGGGCTGCCGCTGCCGACGGCACGGCCATCGAGGCGCACGACCGCACGCACGCCGCCGCCGGCCGAGGCGATGATGATCTCCCCGGCCCGCGCCAGCTCGTCCGCGGCCACCGCATCGTGGACGCACTCGATGCCGCAACGCGGCGCGATTTCCTGCAGCACTTCGCGCGTCGTGCCGGGCAGGAGCGCCGTCGACGGCGGTGGCGTCACCAGCCGGCCGTCGCGCACGACGTGCACGCTGCTCGAGGCGCCCTCGGTCAGCCAGCCGTCGCGGACGAGCAGCGACTCCACCGCCCCGGCATCCTGGGCACGCCACTTGTGCAGCACGTTGGCGAGGAGCGCCGTCGACTTGATGTCGCAGCGCGACCAGCGTGTGTCGTTCTCGGTGATGCAGGCGATGCCGCGCTCGAGGCCCTCGGGTCCCGGGGCCGTGGCCCGGCTGGCGCAGCCGAAGATCGTGGGCCGCGTGCCCTCGCGCGGCACATGCATGCGATCCGGCTCGGCGCCGCGACTGACCTGCAGGTACAGGAGCAGGTCGCCGCCGCCGTTCCTGTGCACGAGCCCGCCGCAGATCGCCCGCCACTGCGCGCGCTCCAGCACCGCAGGCATGCGGATGGCGGCCAGGCTGCGGTCGAGACGATCGAGGTGCTCGACCAGGCGATAGACCCGCCCGGCATAGACCGGCAGCACCTCGTAGACCGCATCGGCGAACAGGAAGCCGCGATCGAGCGGCGAGATGCGTGCCTCGGCGAGCGGCAGGAAGTGGCCGTCGAGCCAGGCGATCTCGCAGCTGGTGCTCACGTCAGTCGAGCCGCGCCGCGACGCCGTCCCACAGCCGCCTGAAGAAGCCGCCTTCGGGCACGTCGGCGAGCGGATACAGCGGACGCACCGCGACCGGCTTGCCGTCGAGCGTCGCCCTGAGCGTACCGACCCGCTGGGAGGCAGCGAGCGGTGCAGCCAGGCCAGGCTCGAGGATGACCGCGACCTCGACCTCGTCGACCCGTCCGCGCGGCACGGTCACGTAGAACTCGTCGCGCAGCCCGACAGCGGCCTCGCCGTCCGCCGCGCCGTAGACCCGCGGCATCGCGATCTGCTCGCCGCGCGGGTGCAGCCGCCTGGTCTCGAAGAAGTTGAAGCCGTAGTTCAGGAGCGCCAGGCTCGCGTCCTCGCGCGCCTTGAAGCCGGACGTGCCCATGACCACCGCGATCATGCGCATGCCGTCGCGCTGGGCCGAGCTCACCAGGCAGTAGCCGGCGGATTCGGTATGGCCGGTCTTCATGCCGTCGACGGCGGGGTCGCGGTCCAGAAGTCCGTTGCGATTCTGCTGGGTGATGCCGTTCCAGGTGAAGCTGCGTTCCGCGTACCAGCGGTAGTACTCGGGGAACTCGTCGATGATGGCCCGCGCCAGCAGCGCCATGTCCCGCGCGGTGACGACGTGGTTCGGGCCCGGCAGGCCTGTGGAATTCTCGAAGTGCGTGTTCTTCATGCCGAGCCGGGCTGCGTACTGGTTCATCAGCGCCGCGAACGTCTCCTCGGTGCCGCCGACCGCCTCGGCCAGCGCGATGCTGGCGTCGTTGCCCGACTGCACGATCATGCCCTTGAGCAGCACCTCCACCGGCACCCTTGTGCCGACCTCGACGAAGGTCCGCGAGCCCTCCGCGCGCCAGGCGCGCTCACTGATGGGCACCTCGGTGTCGAGCCTGAGCTTGCCGTCCTTGATCGCGTGGAAGACGGCGTAGCCGGTCATGAGCTTGGTGAGGCTGGCCGGTTCCACGGGTGAATCCGCGTCACGGCTGGTGATCACCCGGCCGCTCTGTTCGTCGACCAGGATCCAGGAGCGCGCGTCGAGCACCGGCGGCGGCGGCACGGGCGCGGCGGCGGCGAGCAGAGGAAAGACGAGCCAGGCGGCAAGCACGAGTATTCGAACGTGAACGGGCATCATTGGGTCCGTTTGATGGTCGGGGGGATCGGGCGGGCCGCTCGAGCCAGCGCCGGCGGTGCGACGAATTGTAACGAGCGCGGCCGGGCGCGGACAGCGCCGGCTGCAGGTCAGTCGACCGCCAGCACGACCTGTTCGACCCCGGCCGCCCGCAACCGTTCCACGGCCGCGTCGTAGGCCTCGACCGAATCGAGTGGTCCGACCCGGACGCGGTGGACCTCGCGCCCGCCAGAGAGGCCCTTGACCACCGCGACCGGCGCAACGCCGGCGGCAGCGAGCGTTGCCTGCAGGCGCTCGGCATTGCCCGGGTCGGAAAAGGCGCCCGCCTGCGCATAGAAATGCTGGCGGCCGCCCGCCGCGAGCGTCGGCGGCTTTGGCGCCACGGACGCCGGTCCTACCGCCGCGACCTCGACCATCGCCGTGCCCTCGCGGACCATGTCGAGCCGGGTGGCGGCGGCGTAGGACAGGTCGATGATGCGGTTCTTCTTGAACGGGCCGCGGTCGTTCACGCGCACCACCACGCTCCTGCCGTTGGCGAGGTTGGTGACGCGCACATAGGCCGGCAGGGGCAGGGTAGGGTGAGCCGCGGTCATCGCATACATGTCGTAGGGTTCCCCCATCGACGTGCTGCCGCCATGGAAGTCCGGCCCGTACCATGAGGCCACGCCACGTTCGAGGTAGCCCTCCGACGTCGGCAGGACCACGTAGCGCTGGCCGAAGACCTCGTAGAACGGCGGGTTGCCACGCGCCGAGCGCGGTTCCGCCCGCGGCACGGCGTCGGGAACGGCGGCCGGGTCCGGTGGCCGCTCGGGTGGACGAGCGGCGCATCCGGCGACCAGCCCCACGGCCAGCGCCAGCAGCGCGATGCGCCGGCTCATGGCGCGTCGGCCGCGGCCAGCCGGGCGGCGATGTTCTCGCCGAGGTCATTCACGGCGAGCGCGTAGAGCACGCTGCGGTTGTAGCGGGTGATGACCGAGAAGTTGTGGAATCCGGCGCGCATCTCCGGCCCGTCGTCGCCGGCCACGTCGATGAACAGCGCCGGCTGGTCGGCATCGAGGTCGGTGTCGAAGCTGAGTCCCTTGGCGCGCAACGACCCGACCGTCTCGTTGGCATCGATGCTGCCGGCGACGAGACCCTCGGCATCCGGGAACCACAGCTCGGCCGAGGTCACGACCGGCTGGCCGGCGCGCCAGCCGTGCGCCGCCAGGTAGTTGGCGACACTCGCCATCACGTCGTTCCAGCTGCCCCACAGGTCGCGGCGGCCGTCCGCGTCGCCGTCGACCGCATAGCTCCGATAGCTGCGCGGCATGAACTGTGGCGCCCCCATGGCTCCGGCGTAGGATCCCTTCACCACCTGCGGGTCGACTTCCTCCTCGCGGATCAGCAGCAGGAACTGCTCGAGCTCGGCGGTGAAGTACTGGCTACGCGGTGGGTAGTCGAAGGCGAGGGTGGCCAGCGCATCCACGACGCGGAAGCCGCCGGTGATGCGCCCATAGAAGGTCTCGACGCCGAGGATCGCCACTATGACGCGTGCCGGGACGCCGGTGGCCGCCTCGATCGCGGCCAGTCGCTCGCGATGGGCCTGCCAGAAGCGGACTCCCTCGGCGATGCGTTGCTCGGTGAGGAAGTGGTCGCGGTACTCGTGCCAGGGCCGCACCCGCTCGGCGGGCCGGCTCATGAGCTCGATGATGCGCGGCTGGCTCGCTGCGGTGCCGACCACGCCTTCCACCCACTCGCGGTCCAGGCCGTGCTCGCGCTGGACGCGGTCGATGAAGGCCTGCACGTCGGCGCGTTCGCGGTCGAGCGCCTCTGTCGGTCCGGCGAGGAGAGCTGCCACGGCGAAGAGCAGCGCGGGAAGGCGGTCCATCGTCTTCATGTACGCACGAGTTTCCGGTTGGCCTGGAGCGCCATGAGGATACCGAAGGAGCCCAGCAGGGTCACCATCGACGTTCCGCCGTAGCTGACCAGCGGCAACGGCACGCCGACGACCGGCAGCAGGCCGGTGACCATGCCCATGTTGACGAATACATAGACGAAGAAGGTCAGCGCGATGCTGCCGCCGACCAGCCTGCTGAACGTGTCGCGGCACTGGTTGGCGAGGTAGAGCGCCCGGCCGATGACGAACGCATAGAGCACGATCAGGGTCAGCTGGCCGAGCAGGCCGAGTTCCTCGCCGATCACCGCGAAGATGAAATCGGTGGAACGCTCCGGCAGGAACTCGAGCTGTGCCTGGCTGCCGTTCATCCAGCCCTTGCCGAAGATGCCACCGGAACCGATGGCGATCTGCGACTGGATGATGTGGTAGCCGGCGCCGAGCGGATCGGTCTGCGGATCGAGCAGGGTCAATACCCGGCGCCGCTGGTAGTCGTGCATGAACATCCACAGCAGCGGCGCGGTCGCCGCGGCCAGCGCCAGTCCGGCGAACACGAACCGCCAGCGCAGGCCGGCCAGCAGCACGACGAACATGCCCGCGGCGGCGACCAGGAGCGCCGTGCCTAGGTCCGGCTGTTCGGCGATGAGCAGCGCCGGCGCGGCAATGATGACCAGCACGATCGTGGTCTCGCTGAACGACGGCGGCAGTGGCCGGTCGTGCAGGTACCAGGCGCACATCAGCGGCACGGCGAGCTTCATGAGCTCCGACGGCTGGAAGCGGATGACGCCGAGGTCCAGCCAGCGTTGCGCTCCCTTGCCGACATCCCCGAGCAGCATCACCGCGACCAGCAGCAGCACGCCGGCGATGTAGGCGCCCGGGGTCACCAGGCGCAACAGCCGCACCGGTACCTGGGCCAGCGCGATCATGGTCGCGATGGCGAGGCCGAGTCGAAACGCCTGCCTGATCCAGAGGTCGAGATTGGCGCCGGAGGCGCTGTAGAGCACAAAGAGCCCCATGCCGGCCACCGCGGCGAGCCCGAGCAGCAATGGCCCGTCCAGGTGCAATGCCCGCAGCAGGCGCCCGCCCGTTCCGACGGTGCGGCGGGCCCGTGACTCGCCGAATGCCTCGCCCATCATGGGGTGGCTCCGGCCAGGTAGGCATCGAACACCGCACGCGCGATCGGAGCGGCGACCGAGCTGCCGTGACCGCCATTCTCGACCAGGACGGCGATGGCGAGCTTCGGCTCCTTCGCCGGCGCGAAGGCCACGAACAGGGCGTGGTCGCGCAGGCGTTCCGCCACGGTCTTCTCGTCGTATTCCTCGGTCTGGCCGACGCTGAAGACCTGCGCCGTACCGGTCTTGCCGGCGATCGTGTAGGCGGCGCCGCGCGCGGCGCGGACCGCCGTGCCGCGTGCCCCGGTGGTCACGGCGACCATGGCGTCGACGATCACCTCCCAGTTGGCCGGGTCGTCGAGCACCACGCTCGGCAGCGCCACCGGCTCGCGCACGCTGCGCGCGCCCGTGGCGGGATCGCGCACCGCACGCACCAGCCGTGGCTTGTAGTGCGTCCCGCGGGTCGCCAGCACGGCGGTGGCATGCGCGAGCTGCAGCGGCGTCGCCGTCCAGTATCCCTGGCCGATGCCTACGATGACGGTTTCGCCCGGAAACCACACCTGCATCTCGCGCTGGCGGAAGGCCGCCTTCTTCCACGCGACCGACGGCATGATGCCGCTGCGCTCGCCCTCGACGTCGATCCCGGTCGGCTGGCCGAAGCCGATCCTTGCCATCGCATCATGGATCCGGTCGATGCCCAGCTTGTTCGCCAGCGTGTAGAAGTACACGTCGCAGGAGGTCATCACCGCCTCGCGCATGTCGACCTGGCCATGTCCTTCGCGCTTCCAGTCGCGATAGCGGTGCCTGGAGTTGGGCAGCCTGAAATAGCCCGGGCAGAACACGCGGTCCGTGGGTGAAATCGCCCCGGACTCCAGTCCGGCCAGCGCCATCAGCGGCTTGATCGTCGAGCCGGGCGGGTAGGTGCCGCGCAGGGCACGGTTGAACAGCGGCTGGTCGATGTCGCCGGTCAGCTCGGTGTAGTCGGCGGTCGAGATCCCGCGCGCGAACTTGTTGGGGTCGAAGGTCGGCGTGCTCGCGAGCACCAGTACGTCACCGGTCCACGGATCGAGCGCGACCACGGCGCCGCGGTAGCCCTCCATCGCCTTTTCGGCGACGCGCTGCAGCTCCACGTCGAGCGTCAGTTCCAGGTCGTTGCCGGCGACCGGCTTCCTGACCCGCATCTCGGGTGATCCGCCGGCCAGTGACTGCACGCTGCGGCCCTCGGCATTGACCAGCACCTCGCGAAAACCGCCGTCGCCGTGCAACTGGTCCTCGTAGGAGCGCTCGAGTCCGGTCTTGCCGATGGCCGCGGTGCCGAAGTAGTCCTCGGTGTCGATGCGCTTGAGATCGTCTTCCGAGATGCTGCCGACGTAGCCGAGTGCGTGCACGCCGAGCGACCCGAAGGGGTAGTAGCGCGCGACGCGCGTGGTCAGGTCCACACCGGGCAATTCATGGCGGTGCACGGCGTAACGGGCAACCTCGTCGTCGGTCAGGCGGATGCGGACCGGCACCGCCTCGAAGCCGCGGCGATTGCGCAGCAGGGTCAGCACGCGCTCGCGGTCGCCCGGCTCGATGAGCCCGAGATCGATCAGCCGGGCGACCGCTGCGTCGAGGTTGCCCGCCCGTTCGCGTGTCAGGGTCAGCTGGTAGGCGGGCGTGTTGTCCGCCAGGACCCGCCCGTTACGGTCGTAGATCAGGCCCCGGTCGGGCGGCAGGGGCTCGATCTTGGCGCGATTGCCCTGCGACAGGTCGACGAAGTGCTCGTAGCGGACCACCTGCAGCCAGAACAGGCGGCCACCCACGACGAGGAGCAGGGCAGCGACCAGCGCCGCGGCGACGACCGAGCGGACCGCGAAGGTACGCTGCTCACGAAACAGGTCCTTGATGCGCACGCGCCGCATGCGGCTTCAGGCGCGCGCCGCGATGCGCGCGTACAGGCCGGTGACGAATGGCCAGGCGGCTGCGCCGACCAGTACGCCCATCCAGCGCGTCCACTCCGTCGCGGGGTACCCCGCCACGCCGTCGATCCAGAACAGGATGAACTCGCCGACCCACAGCAGGGCGAACACGACCCCCGACTGGTGCAGCAGCGGGAAGGCGCGGATGCGCAGGCGCATCTTGAGCGCGATGTAGGCCACGACGGCGAGCGCGAGCGCGTGCTGGCCGAGGACGATTCCCTGCAGCGCGTCCTGTGCCAGGCCGGCGGCGAAGGCCACGCCGAGCCCGGTCGGACGCGCGGCCAGCAGGCACAGCCACAGCACGCCCAGTGCGACGAAGTCCGGTCGCAGCGGCGCGATCAGGTCCGGCAGCGGCACGATGTTGAGGACCAGCGAGATGACGAGGAGCAGCACCACGCTCAACCAGCCGAAGTCGCGATGGCGCGCCATGGTCAATCCTCCCCGGCGGGCGGTGCCGCGGGCGGAGCGGCGGTTTCGCCGCCGGTGGTGGTGCCGGCCGCTGGCCCGGCCTCCGTCGCACCGGGTCCGCCTGCCCCGGCGGCGGGCGCGGGCGCCGGTGGCGTCGCCGCCGCGGGCTGCGGCGTCGGCTCGGCCTCCGGCTCGGGTTCGACGATCAGGTTGTCGAACCAGACCAGCAGCACTTCGGGATCGCGATCGAGTTCCGCCAGCGGGGCGGCCGTCACGGCGAGCAGCTGCGCGCCCGGATCGCGGTCGATCCTGGCGATGGTCGCTACCGGGTATCCCGGCGGGAATACCCCGCCGAGGCCCGAGGTGACGACGAGGTCGTCCGGCTGGACGTCGGCGTTGCGCGGCAGGTAGGGCAATGACAGCGCGTCCGTCCGGCCGAGGCCGACGGCGATGCTGCGCACGCCGGTGCGATTGATCTGCACCGGTATGGCATGGGCCGGGTCGGAGACCATGATGATCTCGGCCGACACCGGCCCGACGCGCGTCACCTGGCCGAACACACCGCTGGCATCGAGCGCCGCCTGGCCCTTGAACACCCCGTCGCGCGTGCCACGGTCGACCAGCACCCGGTGGCGACGGGGATCGAGGTCCACCTTCAGGATCTCGGCCACGAGCGATCGCTGCACCACCCGGGCGGAACCCTCGCGTGCGGCCCGCAGGCGGCGGTTTTCCTCTTCCAGTGCCTCGAAGCGCATGAGCCTGAGCTTGAGACGCAGGTTCTCCGCGGCCAGCACGGTGTTGTCGGCCTCGAGCGTCGAGCGCATGGCCAGGGCCGAGGTCGCTGCCTGCCAGCCGGAGAAAGGCGCGTCGACCGCCCAGTGCAGCGGGTAGACCGCGGCGGACAGCCAGCCACGCAGTACCGACAGGTAGCCCTGGCGCTGGTCAGCCACCATGAGCGTGACCGCGGCGACGACCAGGACCGCCAGGCGCAGGCCCAGCGACGGCCCCCGCAGCAGCAGTCGTCTGGAGTCGTGGTCCTGGATCGGCGGCAACTAGCGCTCCGCGGGCAGAAGGGTGGCCGGCGTTACGAGCGCCAAATGTACACGACGCCGCGGTGCGTGGCGCAGGGATGCGCCGGGTCGCTCCGGCGGCTACTGCAGTCCGAACAGGCCCGGGTGGTCCTCGGTGAGCTCGAGGATGCGCCCGCCACCGCGGGCCACGCAGGTCAGCGGATCCTCGGCCACGATGACCGGCAGGCCGGTCTCCTCCATGAGGAGCTTGTCGATGTCCTTGAGCAGGGCGCCGCCGCCGGTCAGCACGATGCCGCAGTCGGCCACGTCCGCGCCGAGCTCCGGGGGCGTCTGCTCCAGGGCCTTCTTGACCGCCTGCACGATGCCCTGCAGCGGTTCCTGCAGCGCCTCGAGGATCTCGTTGGAATTCAGCGTGAAGCTGCGCGGCACGCCCTCGGACAGGTTGCGTCCCTTGACCGACATCTCGGTGACCTGCTGGCCGGGGTAGGCGGATCCGATCTCGATCTTGATGCGTTCCGCGGTGGATTCGCCGATCAGGATGCCGTAATTGCGCCGCACATACTGGATGATGGCCTCGTCGAAACGGTCGCCGCCGATGCGTACGGACTCGGCGTAGACGATGCCGTTCAGGGAGATCACGGCGACCTCGGAGGTGCCGCCACCGATGTCGAGGACCATCGAGCCGCGCGCCTCGTTGACCGGCAGTCCGGCGCCGACGGCGGCCGCCATCGGTTCCGGGATGACGTCCACGCGCCTCGCGCCGGCGCCCTCGGCCGATTCCTGGATGGCCCGGCGCTCGACCTGGGTGGACCCGAACGGAACGCAGATGAGCACGCGCGGGCTGGGACGCAGCCAGCGGTTGCCGTGCACCTTGCCGATGAAGTACTGCAGCATCTTCTCGGTGTAGGTGAAGTCGGCGATCACGCCGTCC
>CAZXAS010000081.1:0-12073 GCA_964638185.1 uncultured Steroidobacteraceae bacterium
CGCGCACTCCCCGCTCGCCGTACAGGGGGCGAAGCACGTCCTCAATGCGGCCCGGCGCCGCGACACCACCGAGAGCCTCGACTACGTGGCCCTGTGGAACTCGGCCTTCCTGCATTCCGAGGATCTCGAGGAGGCGGTACGGGCCTTCGGCGAGCGGCGCGCCCCGCGCTTCGCCGGCCGCTGAGCCCGGAGCACGGCAGGAGGGGCCCGACTGTCGCCATTTGCCGACAGGTCCGGGCACGGGCGCCCGCTGTCGATGGCGCACCCTTGACCGGTTGCCCAATGACCTGCTGACACTGCGAGGAACAAGCCATGGCGCTGTGGAAGGAACTCGGAACGAAGGACGCCCCCGGCCAGCGGGAGACCGTCACCCCTTTCAAGGACACCACCGGCCAGGGGCAGGCTGAGCCGCCCGCCACCCCGGCGCCGGCCCCCGCACCCCGCACCCCAGGACGTACCGAGATGAAGGAATCGCTGCTCTCCGCCGGACTTACCATCGAAGGCAAGGTCGAGGGCTCCGGCCACGTCCGCATCGGTGGGCGCTTCAAGGGCGACGTCAACGTGGACGGCACGCTCACCATCGAGCCCGGCGCGCATGTCGCAGGCTCGGTCCGTGCCGGGTCGGTGGTCGTGGGCGGCGAACTCGAGGGCAACATCGAGGCGGCATCCCGCGTCGAGCTGCAGCCCACCGGCGTGGTGAACGGCGACGTCAACGCCGGCTCGCTCACGGTCGCGGCAGGTGCCAAGATGCGGGGCCGGGTCGAGTTCGGCTGGACCGAACACCCGGGCGTCACCAGCAAGAAATAAAGGGACACACGCCCCACCATGAGCCGGCGGATGGCCGCGGCCGGCAGGACTCGCACCTGCCCGCACTGCAAGGCCACGATACTCGAGAGCGCAGCCGTCTGTCCGGCCTGCAATCACCACCTGCGCTTCGGCGCAGCGCCGCCCGGTGAGCAGCCCAGACACGGCGAGGTGGCCTTCGCGGTCGAAGGCTCGGTGCAGCATCCGCTCGCCGGCGAGCCCTGGGAATACTCGGTCGTGGTGGTCGTCCGCAACCAGCGCGGCGAGGAAATCGCCCGCAAGGTGGTCGACGTCGGCGCCCTGGGCGCCGGCGACGCCTGCTCCTTCGGGCTGACGGTGGAGCTGTTCAAGCCCGGCAGCGGCTGACACGCCCGCCTCCGTAGAATACCCGACGGCGCAGGCACTCCCGACGGCTAGGCTCTCCGCCCGTTGCGCCCAGGGCGGCTTGATGGACTCCGAGACGATGAAGAGGCTTGTGACCGGGCTCGTCATGGCCCTGGTGCTGCTCGGCAGCGTGGCGGCGACGGCGGCCGACGCTCCCGGCGACGCGTTCTGGCATGGCAGGGCGGCCGACGGCTCGCCGACTGTCCGCCTGCACTACTTCTATTCGCCGACCTGCCCGCATTGCCAGGCCGCCGCCCCGTTCATCGACGACCTCGCACGCCGCCACGGGTGGCTCGAGGTCACCCGCTACCCGGTCAAGGACAATCGCGAGAACGCCCGGCTGTACTTCGACACCGCGCAGTCCCTCGGCGTCGAGGCTCTCTCCATCCCCGGGTTCATCTTCTGCCGGCGGGTCGAGATCGGCTTCGATCGCGCCGACACCACCGGGACGATGCTGGAACAGGCGCTCGTGCGCTGCCACGAGGAACTCCTCGCCGGGGCGGGCGTCGCCGGCCCCGCGGCGACCCCGCTCGAGGACACTACCTCGCCGCCCCCGGGCGCGGTGCGACTGCCGTTCATCGGCTCCGTAGACGCCGCCAGCCTGTCGCTGCCGCTGCTGACAGTCGTGCTCGCGGGCGTGGACGCGTTCAATCCCTGTGCCTTCTTCGTGCTGCTGTTCCTGCTGAGCCTCATGGTGCACGCCAGGAGTCGTGCGCGGATGCTGGCCGTCGGCGCCACCTTCGTGGTGTTCTCCGGACTGGTCTATTTCGTGTTCATGGCGGCCTGGCTCAACGTGTTCCTGATCGCGGGAGAACTGCGCGTCGTGACCATGGCCGCGGGCGTCGTGGCGCTCGTCATGGGCGCGATCAACACCAAGGACTACTTCTGGTTCAAGGAAGGCGTCAGCCTGTCGATCCCGGATGGCGCGAAGCCCGGGCTGTTCAAGCGCATGCGCGAGGTGGTCGCGGCCGGGCGCACCGGGCCGATGCTGGCGAGCACGGTGTTGCTCGCGATCGTGGCCAACTCCTACGAGTTGCTGTGCACCGCGGGCTTCCCGATGGTCTACACCCGCTCACTGACCCTTGCCGGACTGCCGACCTGGCAGTACTACGCCTACCTGGCCGCGTACAACGTCATCTACGTACTGCCGCTGCTCGCCATCGTGATCGTCTTCGCCTGGAGCATGGGCGCGCGCAAGCTGTCGGAGTCCGAGGGACGGGTCCTGAAGCTCGTGTCCGGATGCATGATGCTGGCGTTCGGCCTCATCCTGCTGCTGGCGCCACAGTGGCTCACCAACGCCTTCGTATCGATCGCCATCCTCGCCGTGGCGGTGGTGGTGGCGCTCGCCGCGGCCAGCCTGACGCGCCGGACCCGCACCGCCTGAACCCCGGCCGGACGGCCAGGCATGCACATCTGCGCTTGCCGCTCAGTGGGTTGGCGGCGTGACGCAGCGCACCATGTACGGCTTACCACGATTAACCCGGTGCGGTGGCTTGGGTACAAGAGTGCCTGAATCGCGGCCTGCGCCACGCCCATAGCGGCTGCGCGGGGCCGTCCGGCCGAGAACAGGGAACCTGAAAGCAACGCACCTACGCAACAGCCGACTGCCCGAGCGCCGGATCCGGACCGGCGTGCGGCGCCCCTGATTGCGACAACGTCGTCCTGGAGTAGCCCATCGTGAACCCGACATTACGCTCGCCGTTGGACAACATGCCGGTGCCGGCCCCTGCCGGGACGCTGGCCCGCGGCCTGCTGGCGGCACTGCTTGCGCTGGCCGCGCTCGCCCCGGCCGCAGCCCAGGACACCGCGGCGGACGAGCCGCGCACCATCCCCAACTCGAAGTGCCTCAACTGCCACGACGACGACGAACTGAAGACCGATGACGGCAAGTCGATGGCCATCCACGAGGCCGACTTCGCCGGTTCCAAGCACCGCCGCGTCGACTGCGTCGAGTGCCACAAGGACGCGCTGGAGATCCGCCATCCGCGCAACGACCTCGGCCCGGTGCCGGTGATGGTGTGCGAGGACTGCCACGCCGAGGAAATCGAGCCGCTGCGCTCGAGCGCCCACGCCAAGAAGGCGGCCCCCGAAGCCGACGCCGCCTCCTGCGTCAAGTGCCACGGCGACGTGCACACCATGCCGCGCCGGCCCGGACTCGAGGCGCCTCTGTCGCCGGTCAACCAGATGCAGACCTGCGGGCAGTGCCATGGCGACATGATGGAAGGCTACCTGCACAGCTCGCATGCAAAGGCGCGCCTGGCGAAGGGCCTGACCTCCTCGCCCGGCTGCACCGACTGCCACGGCGGCCACGACATCCTGCCGAAGAGCAACCCGGAATCGCGCACCTCGCACGCCCACAGCCCCGAGATGTGCGGCGAGTGCCACGGCATCATCCTCGATGAGTGGCAGAACCAGAGCATCCACGGGACGATCTGGAAGGAAGGCAAGGACGGGCCGGTCTGCACGACCTGCCACCAGGCGCATGACATCCAGGACCCGACGTCGACCGCAATGCGCCAGCATTTCCCGGACGATTGCGGTACCTGCCACGAAGACGTGCTGAAGACCTACCGGCACAGTTTCCATGGCAAGATGACCTCGCTCGGCTACGAGGCATCGGCGATGTGCTCCGACTGCCACACGCCGCACGCCAACCTGCCGGCCAGCGACCCGGCGTCGAGCATCCACCCGGACAACCTCGCGGCGACCTGCGGCACCTGCCACGAGAACGTCACGCCCGGCTACCTGACCTTCAGCCCGCACAACGACCCGGCGGACCCGGACGACAACATCTACGTGTACTGGATCTACACGTTCATGGTCGCCCTGCTGATCGGCGTGTTCGGCTTCTTCGGCCTGCACATGCTGCTGTGGCTGCAGCGCACGCTGGTCGGCAAGCTGCGCGGCGAGTTCAACACGCCCCACGGCGGACCGGGCCAGTACGTGCAGCGCTTCACCAGGCTGCAGATCGGCCTGCACGTCAGCATCGTGGTGAGCTTCCTCATCCTCGCCGCGACCGGCCTGCCGCTCAAGTTCCCGGACGCGGCCTGGGCCGCGCCGCTCGCCAATGCGCTCGGCGGACCGGAGGCCTCGGCCTGGTGGCATCGCGTGGCCGCGATCATCACCTTCGGCTACTTCGCCGTGCACATCGTGAACATGCTCTATGACATGATCGTGAGGAAGGAGAAGGGGTACCTGTGGGGCTGGCGCTCCATGGTGCCGCAACTGAGCGACGGCAAGGACCTGTGGGCGAACTTCAAGTACTTCCTGTACCTCGGCCCACGTCCGCGCTTCGATCGCTGGACCTACTGGGAGAAGTTCGACTACCTCGCGGTGTTCTGGGGCGTGGCGATCATCGGCCTGTCCGGCCTGATGCTGTGGTTCCCGAGCTTCTTCGCCAGCTTCCTGCCCGGCTGGGCGCTGAATGCGGCGTACGTGGTGCACAGCGACGAGGCCCTGCTCGCGACGGGCTTCATCTTCCTGTTCCACTTCTTCCACACGCACGTCCGGCCCGAGAGCTTCCCGATGGATCCGGTGATCTTCACCGGCCGCATCCCGCTCGAGAAGTTCAAGGAAGAACGGCCGCGCGAGTACGAGCGGCTGGTGGCGGAGAACAAGCTGGACGCCCTGCTGGTCGGGCCGCCCGACAAGGCGACGCTGACCAAGGCCTACATCTTCGGCTTCTCGGCCGTGGCGATCGGCCTGATGCTGGTAGCATTCATCTTCTGGGCATTGCTCGGCGGCATGTTGCACTGACCGGCGCCGCGTGAAACCCGGCCGCGCGCTTCCGAAAGGGAGCGCGCGGCTCGTTGGCACTTGGGGGGGCGCCCGGCACCCGGGCGGAAGGAGTCCTGGCATGCTTCGGCATTTCTTCGCGGCCATCACCGGCAACGTCGTGAGCCTGATCGGCACGGTGCTCGGCGTCATCAGCCTGCTCCTGATCGCCGCGCTGTTCGCGCTGCAGGCGACCGGGTTCGAGGGTGGCGCCTACCTCGGCATCATCACCTTCGTGATCCTGCCGATGGGGTTCCTGCTCGGCCTGGTGCTGGTGCCGCTCGGCCTGTGGTGGCGCAAGCGTACCGACGCGAAGCTCGCCGCCGAAGGCAAGGATGTCGGCCACCTGCCGGTGATCGACCTCAACCAGGAGCGCACCCGCGGCGTCCTGATCACGCTGGTCGCGCTGGCCATCCCGGTGCTCGCGATCGCGGCGGGCCTGACCTTCAAGGCCGTCCACTACATGGACTCGACCGAGTTCTGCGGCATGGCCTGCCACGTGGTGATGGAACCGGAATACACCGCCTTCAAGCGGTCGCCGCACGTGCGGGTCGGCTGCGCCGGATGCCACATCGGCGCGGGGGCCGAATGGTTCGTGAAGGCCAAGATCTCCGGTTCCTGGCAGCTCATCGCCGTGGCCTTCGACCTGTACCCGCGGCCGATCAAGACCCCCGTGCATTCGCTGCGCCCGTCGAGCGGCACCTGCGAGCAGTGCCATACGCCGACCAAGTTCGTCGGTGACCGGCTCAAGGTCCGCCGGCACTACGCGGAGGATGAGGCGAACACGGAGCTCATGACGGCCTTGATGGTCAAGATCGGCGGCGAACAGAACGGCTCGTCGAACGGCATCCACTGGCACGTCGACCCGGAGAATACCCTGCGCTACCTGTCGGACCCGAGTCGCGAGACGATCTACGAGATCGAGCTGACCGACCAGGACCTTGGCACGACCAAGGTCTACAGGACCGAGGAGGCGGCGCCGGCCGACGCCGAGTGGCGCACCATGGACTGCATCGACTGCCACAACCGCCCTTCGCACAACTATCGCAGCCCCGAGGCGGAGATCGACCTGGCGCTGGCCGAGGGACGCATCGACCGGTCGCTGCCCTACATCCGTCGCGAGGGGCTGCGCATCCTGACGGAGAAGGAGTACGCCTCGCACGACGAGGCGCGTGCCGGCATCTCGGCGGCGGTGACTGCCTTCTACCAGCAGGAGTATCCGGAACTGGCCGGCTCGCCGGCAGTGGTCGAGGCCGGCAAGGCACTCGGGGACGCATACTGCTGGAACAACTTCCCGCACATGAGGGTGACCTGGAACCTGTACCCCAACCACATCGGTCACCAGGGCTCGCCGGGTTGCTTCCGCTGCCACGACAACAAGCACAAGACCGACACCGGCGAGAAGGTCGGCAAGAAGTGCAGCACCTGTCACGACGTCATCGCCGAGGAAGAGAGCAACTCCCCGCTGCTGCAGGAGCTCGGCCTGCAGGAGCCGCCCCCCGAACCGCCTGCCACCCAGGCCAGTGCGGAAGTGGCCACGCTCTCGCAGGTCGTTCCCTAGCTGCGTGCGGGTGACCTCCAGGCCGCGGCGAGTACCTCGCCGCGGCCTTTCTGCGTCCGGACTGGTGAGTCCAGTGTCCGTCCGGTCTAGACTCGGCGGCACAACGGCAAGGAGCAGGGAGCATGGCCATCAAGCGTCCGGTCCGCGCGCCAGGCAGCGTCGTCGTCCTGGAGCACCACTCCCGCATCCTCGCCGGCAACCCGCTCGGCGATCCGCAGGTGCGCAAGCTGGCCGTGTGGCTGCCTCCGGGCTACGACCGCCGGAGCGGCGCCGGGCCGGGCCGGCGATTCCCGGTGCTGTACGACCTGGTCGGTTTCACCGGTTCCGGGGCGGCCCACCTCAACTGGCAGCCGTTCAGCGAGAATGTCGCCGAACGCGCGGCACGCCTCGTCCACGAGGGCCGCATGGGGCCGGCGATCATCGTGTTCCCCGACTGCTTCACGCGGCTCGGCGGTAACCAGTACGTCAATTCCTCCGCCATCGGTCGCTACGCGGACTACCTGACGCGCGAGATCATCCCCTTCGTCGACCGCGAGTTCAGGAGCCTCGCCTCCCGTGAGCACCGAGGCTGCTTCGGCAAGTCTTCCGGCGGCTATGGCGCCATCATCCACGGCATGAAGTACGCGAAGTACTGGGGCGCCGTTGCCAGTCACTCCGGCGACGCCTACTTCGACTTCGTCTACCGCTGCGACTGGCCGAATACCCTCAACGAGCTCGCCGGCTATCGGCGGCCCAGGCGACGCGCCGGTGACTTCGACGTGGAGCGCGCCGCGCGGGGCCTGGAGCGCGGCGACGACGACGGCCGCATCCGGCGCTTCCTGGCGGCTGCATGGAAGAAGCAGAAGCTCACCACTGCCGAGGGCCACGCGCTGATGAACCTGTGCATGGCCGCCACCTACGATCCCGATCCGAAGGCGCCGCTGGGCTTTCGGGTCCCGTTCAACCTCGAGACCGGCGAACTGATCGAGGCGCGCTGGCGGCGGTGGCTGCGCCACGACCCGATCAACCTCGTCGGCCGCCACGCCGCGGCGCTCGAGAGCCTCAAGGGCATCTACGTGGACTGCGGCTGGCGCGACCAGTACCAGATCCACTACGGGGCGCGCCTGCTGTCGCAACGACTGGCGCGCGCCGACATCCGCCACACCTACCAGGAGTTCGACGACAATCATTCGGGCATCGACTACCGGATGGACGTCAGCCTGCCCTTCCTGTACCGGGCGCTGCGCCCCTGAGGCCGGGCCTGCAATCGCCGGGTTCCACCATGGCGAGAGCGGCCGATCCGGCTAGAATGTAGCGCCCGGAATCGCCCGCGCCGCAGCAGCGACCGCGTCGCGCCCGCCAGGCGCGGTACCGGTCCCGGCAACAGGAGACTCCCGTGACGCCTCATGTCGTCGCGAACGGCCTGGCGACTGCCGTGCTGTTCGCATCAGCCGCCCTCGCACACGCTTCGACCATGGACACCGAAACCGCCACCGCCAATCCGCTGCTCACCGCCTGGACCGGCCCCTACGGTGGCGTGCCACCCTTCGATGCCGTCCGCGTGGAACAGCTGGCGCCCGCCCTCGAGGCGGCCATGGCCGCACAACTCGCGGAGATCGACGCCATCGCCAACGATCCCGCGGCGCCGGACTTCGACAACACCATCGCGGCCCTCGAGCGCTCGGGTCGCAGCTTCCGGCGCGTGGCGACGATCTACGGGATCCATTCCTCGAGCCTGAGCACCCCCGAGTTCCAGGCCGTCGAGCGCGAGATGGAGCCACGGCTCGCGGCTTTCCGCGACCGCATCGTGCAGAACGAGGCATTGTTCAGGCGCATCGAGGCGGTCTACGAGACGCGCGAATCGGCCGGGCTCACCGCCGAGCAGCAGCGCCTGGTGTGGAATCGCTACACCAACCTCGTGCTCGCGGGCGCGAGGCTCGACGCCGAGGCCAAGCGCCAGGTCGGCGCCATCAACCAGCGACTCGCGACGCTGTTCACCGCCTTCGGCCAGAACGTCCTCGCCGACGAGGACCACCGCATGCTCGTCATCGATGACGACGCGGACCTCGCGGGACTGCCCGACTCGTTCATTGCCGGCGCGGCGGCGGCGGCGGCGGAGCGCGGCCATCCCGGCAAGTGGGTGGTGCTCAACACCCGCTCCAGCGTCGAGCCGTTCCTGACCTACGCGTCGCGCCGCGACCTGCGCGAGCGGGTCTGGCTTTCTTTCGTCAACCGCGGCGACGAGGGCGACGCGCACGACAACAACGCGATCATCGCCGAGATCCTGGCATTGCGGGCCCGGCGCGCGAAGCTCCTGGGCTTTGCCACCCACGCGCACTGGCGCCTGCAGAATACGATGGCCAGGACGCCGGAACGCACCCTGGAGCTGATGGAGGCGGTGTGGACGCCGGCCGTCGCGCGGGTGCGCGAGGAAGTCGCGGACATGCAGGCGATCGCCGACGCGGAAGGCGCCGGCATCACCATCGAGCCCTGGGACTACCGCTACTACGCGGAAAAGGTGCGCAAGGAGAAGTACGACCTCGACGAGAACGAGGTCAAGCCGTACCTGCAGCTCGACCGGCTCCGCGACGGCATGTTCTGGGCCGCCGGCCGGCTGTACGGGCTCGAGTTCGTCCCGCTTGCACCCGGCAGCGTTCCGGTCTTCCATCCGGACGTGCGCGTCTGGCAGGTACGGCGAGCGGACGGACGGCCCGTCGGGCTCTACTACCTCGACCCGTTCGCCCGCGCCGGCAAGCGCTCGGGCGCGTGGATGAGCGCCTACCGGGCGCAGGAGCGGTTCGACGGCGCGGTAGCACCGATCGTCTCCAACAACCTGAACTTCGTCGAGGCGGCGCCAGGCGAGCCGGTGCTGCTCGGGTGGGACGACGCCCGCACGCTGTTCCACGAGTTCGGCCATGCCCTGCACGGCCTGTTGTCCGACGTGAGCTACCCGTCGCTCGCCGGGACTTCCGTGGTCCGCGACTACGTGGAGCTGCCTTCGCAGCTCAATGAGCACTGGCTGTCCACGCGCGAGCTGCTCGACCGGTTCGCGGTGCACTACCGCACCGGCGAGGCGATGCCGCAGGCACTGATCGAGCGCCTGCGCTCGACCGAGAACTTCAACCAGGGCTTCGCCACGGTCGAGTACCTGTCGGCGGCGCTGGTCGACATGAGGCTGCACCTCGCGGGCGAGACGCCGATCGAGCCCGATGCCTTCGAGCGCGCCACGCTCGCCGCGCTCGGCATGCCGCGCGAGATCGTCATGCGCCATCGCACGCCGCAGTTCATGCACATCTTCTCCAGCGACAGCTACTCCGCCGGCTACTACAGCTACCTGTGGGCGGACAAGCTGGTGGCGGACACCTGGGAGGCGTTCCTCGAGGGCGCGGGCCCCTGGGACGACCAGGTCGCGGCCCGGTTGCAGCGCCACGTGCTCTCGGTCGGCAACACCATCGACCCGGACACCGGCTACCGGGCGTTCCGCGGCCGCGATGCGACGGTCGAGCCGCTGTTGCGCAAGCGCGGTTTCCCGGTACCGGGCCAGCCGGCCCGGCCCACGACGGCCGATTGACAGGGAGCAGGCACATGGCCATCCGGGTAATCGAACTGCATCACCACGCCGTGCGCATCCCGCCGACGGCCGAGGACGCCGAACTGGCACGGCGCTTCTATGCCGAGGTGCTGGGACTCGACGTCGACCCGGGGCGGCCTCAGGACCTCGGCGCGCCCGGACACTGGCTCAATGCCGGCGCGCATGCGCAGCTGCACCTGATCGGTGTGAACGGCACCCTGCTCGACCTTGGCCACGGCATCGATCCCGCACAGCCGCACGTGGCGTTCGCCGTGGCCGACATCGCCGCGGCCAGGGCGGAGCTCGATCGGCTCGGGGTCGCGCACGGTGTGTTCGACGGGGCCGCGGGGCCCGGCTCCGAGCAGGTGTTCCTGCGCGACCCGGCCGGCAACGTGATCGAACTGCACCAGGCCGGCTCCTGCCGCTGCACGGCCTCGGCGCGCTCCCGCAACGTCGCGGCCTATACCAAGGTATGGGGTACCGTGATGTTCGCCGACATGCGCGGCTTCACGGCGGTGTCGGAGCGGTTGCAGCCGGCCGAGGTGGTCCCGCTGCTGAACGAGTATTTCGCGCTGCTGACCGACATCACCGTGGCCCACGGCGGCACCGTGTTCCACCTCGCCGGGGACGGCCTCATGGCCGGCTTCGGCGTCCCGGACGCGCAGTCGGACGCGCCGCAACGCGCGGTCGACACCGCGCGCGACATGCTGGCGGGGTTCGGCAACCTCGCAGCCGCATGGAAGGACCGCCTCGGCATCGAGACCGGCCTCGGCATCGGCGTCAATGCCGGCGAGGTGATCGCCGGCAGCGTCGGCTCGGCGAGCTACGCCAGCTACACCATTATCGGCGACACGGTGAACGTCGCCTCCCGCCTGAGCCAGCGCGCGCGCGCGGGAGAAGCGCTGTTCTCGAGCAGCGTGAAGCGCTCCCTCGATGCACAGGGCACCGCGATGCCGCTCCTCGAGCTGCCGGCCATGCAGCTGCGTGGCCGGGTCTCGCCGGTCGAGATCTTCTGCATCCCGGCGGCGGGACGAGTCGACTTCCGCCCGGCCATGGCGTCCTAGCCGCTCGACTTCGAGCGCGCCTTGGCGAGCATTGCCGACGCCTCCTGCCGGCGCCCGCGGTCGGCCAGTTCCCGGCCCGGCCGCGGCTTGGCGGCCAGCGCACGTTCGAAGTGACGCGCGGCTTCCTCGTACTCGCCCTTGTCGAGCAGGTATTCACCGAAGAAGAAGTTGGCATCGATGCCGGACGGATTGATCGCGAGCGCACTCGAAAACAGGTCGCGCGCCTTCACGTCGTTGCCGAAGCCCAGCGGGAAGCCCGGGACCTTGTGATACAGGGTGCCGAGGCTCGTATAGGCCGAGCCATCGAGCACCGACGGGTCGATCGCGATGGCGGCCTCGAGGCTGTCGCGAGCCTTGCGGGCGAGCCCGAGCGCCCCCAGTCCGCCCTTGGCGCCGGCGTGGCTGCTCAGCACGATGCCCTGCCACACCAGCGCCTCGGCGCGACCGGGGTTTGCCTCCACGAGCGCCGCCGCACGCTCGCCGAGCGCCTCGAGCGCCGCCGTGCGCGCGTCACCCGCGGGGGTCTCGTAGCTCGCGACCGCCCAGGCCTGCTGGATGGAATGCAGTTCCCGGTCGAATGCTGAATCGCCCGCCAGCGCCGGATCCACCTGGAACAGCGTGACGAGTGCCAGTGCTGGCAGTAGCAGTCGCAACATAGACGTCTTCATCCGAACTTCCTCCTCATGTCCTGGGGTGCATCGGCGGCGACCGTCGCCCCGGTCCTGGCCGCATGGCGGCGAATGCCGGGTAGCTGCCGGGCCAGTGCGCGGTCGACGAGCCCCGGGAGCGCCCCGTTGAGCCGCGCGAAGAACTTCTCCGGCCAGCCGACGACGGCGCGAGGCCGCCGGCCTGCCAGCATGTCGACGAGTACCGCGGCCACGCGCTCGGGCGGGTCCATCGAGACCCCGAGCGCGGCGTTCATCGCCTCGACCGCGG
>CAZXAS010000082.1:0-12050 GCA_964638185.1 uncultured Steroidobacteraceae bacterium
ACTGCCGTGCTGGTCCGTGCGCTGCGCGACGCGACGGCGCGTGGCGAGGTCGATGACCCCGCCGGGCTCGACGCGGATCGTGTGTGGTTGTTCCACGGCAGTCGCGATACCACGATCGGCCGGCCGGTCAGTGATGCACTGGCGGACTTCTACCGCGCGTTCCTGCCGGTCGAACACATGCGCTACGAGACCGGCATCGCCGCGGCGCACGGTGTCCCGACCCTGGATGCCGGCAACTCCTGCGACGCCGCGGGCGCGCCGTGGATCAACGACTGCGACTACGACGCGGCCGGCGAGATGCTCGGGTTCCTGTATGGAGGACTCACGATGCCGGCTGCGGCGTCAGGCGCCGGCCGCCTCGTCGCCTTCGACCAGCACCGCTACGCCACGGCCGATGCGCGGGCCTCGCTGGCTCCACTCGCCTACCTGTACGTGCCGGGGCGCTGTGGTGAAGGCGCGCGCTGCCGCGTGCACGTCGCGTTCCACGGCTGCCGCCAGGGTACTGAGTTCGTCGGCCGGGCCTTCGTCGAGAGCGCCGGCTACAACCGCTGGGCCGAGGCCAACGACATCGTCGTGCTGTATCCGCAGGTGGCGAAGAGCTACGTCATGCCGATGAACCCGCAGGGCTGCTGGGACTGGTGGGGCTACACCGGATCCGACTACGCGACCCGCGGCGGCGCCCAGATCGAGAGCGTGAAGCGCATGCTCGCGGCGATCGGCCTTCCCTGAGGCCGGCCGCGGGGCGCCTACTTCCCGAACTCGACCATCTTGCGGGCTTCCTCGGCGAATTTCTGTGCCGCGTCGCCGTCCTCGAACCTGAGCAGCCGTGGCGGAACCTCTATGCCGCGCTGGCAGGCCGGGCGTGCGGCGAGCTGCTCCACCCAGCGCTGCAGGTTCGGCAGTCCCTCGAGCGGCACACCCGACCACTTCCAGGTCCGCACCCAGGCCCAGTTCGCGATGTCCGCGATGGAGTAGTCGCCGGCGAGGTACTCCCGGCGCTCGAGCTGCCGGTCGAGCACGGCGAACAGCCGGCGCACCTCGGCCTGGTAACGATCGATGGCCGGCTGGATCTTCTCCGGGAAGTAACGGAAGAAGACGTTCGCCTGGCCCATCATCGGACCGATGCCGGCCATCTGGAACATGAGCCACTGCATGACCCGCGAGCGGCCCTTCACGTCGGACGGCATCAGGCGCCCGGTCTTCTCCGCCAGATAGACCAGGATCGCTCCGGACTCGAACACGACGAAATCACCGGCGTCACGATCGACGATCACCGGAATGCGGCCATTGGGGTTGAGCGCCAGGAAGGCGGGCTGCTTCTGCTCGAGGGCCGCAAGGTCGACCTTGTGCACCGTGTACGGCAGGCCGAGCTCCTCGAGCGCGATCGAGACCTTGTGACCGTTGGGCGTGGCGGCGGTATGCAGGTCGATCAACGTCAGGCTCCAACTGCTTCTGTCACGCGACGCCGCCGATCATACCGGAGGTGCCAGGCACACCCCTGGCACATCCTTGGCACACGTGTGGCACCCGGGCAGGCCGGTGCCAGGCATGTGCCAGGGATGTGCCGGGGATGTGCCAGGGGTGTGCCTGGCACCGGCCTAGTCGGGGATGTGGAGGGTGGTACCGTCCATGCGGATGGTGGCGTCGCCGGGTTCGGCCTGCAGGGTGCCGAGATGCTCGCTTGCGAGCGGCTCGGACGGACCGCGGGGCCGCGAACGCACCACCTGGCTCGGCGGCAGCTGCGTGCCTTGCGTCAGTCGCTGGTACATCCGCTCCGCCGCGGCGACGAAATGCGGCTGCAGCGGCACGAAATGCTCGCTCCAGCCGGGCAGCAAGGGGATGAAGGCGTCGAAGTGCTGGCCGTGCTCCACCTCGTAGTAATGGACCGTCGCCTCGCCGAGTACGCGGTGCCGGCCGTAGTAGGCCCGCGAGCTGTGGTTGACGGGCACCAGGCCGTCGCGGCGGCCGTGCAGGATGATGACCGGCTTGCCGCGGACCGCGCCGGTCATGCGGACTTCCTCGATCCCGGCGCGCAGCTGCCGCGCGGCCGGCGCTTCCGGGGCGTCGCCCGCCACCAGTGAACGGAAACAACGTGCGGCCTCGAGGCTGCCGAGCGATGCGAAGAGGCCAGCCCCGGTCACGAGCTGCACGCCTGCGGTGGGCGGCACCCCGGAACCGTCGGCCGCGAGGCGGGCGAGTTCCTCGGGCGTCAACGCCCGCGCCTTGAACTGCGCGTCGGTCGCGGCGAAGCTGACGCCGCAGGCGGGTGTCTCGACCGGCAGCCGCGCGTAGGCGCTCGCGTACGCGGTCGCGATCGCCGGCCACAGGCCGAACTGCACGTTCATCGACCCGAGCTCGAGTGCCTCCGGCAACAGGCCCGCGGCCTCGAGCCTCGCCCGCGCATCGGCCGCGCGCGCCTCGAGCGTGTCGCCCGACACCAGGCCAGCCGCCGCGAGGCCAGCCGTCCACTGCTCCCACAGCGGTCGCTGGGCCGGGCTGATGGCCGCGAGCAGCGAGGCCGGTTCCACCGGAGCGAGGATCGCGGCCGGCTGCAGCAGGTATTGCAGGGTGGCGTAGTCGTACAGGGCGAGGCCGGGTGCGGTGAGCACATCGCGCGCGCCCTGGCGGATGGCGAGTCCCGGCGTAACTGCGGGCTGCGCGTTGGGCTCGGAGACGACGGCGCCATCGATCAGCCCCTCGGTGTCCTGCTCGACCGCGCGCAGCACTGCACCGCCGCCGTTGGAGACCCCCGCGGCGATCACCAGCGTATTGTCGCGGGTGAAGCGCGCCGCGCCATCCTCGCCGGGAAACTCGGTGTTCAACAGCCCGAACCCGGCCTTGACGGCCTGCAGCACGTAGGTGCCCCAGTCCTTCTCGGGATTGACCCCCGCGTGCGCGTGCTTCACCGCGACGCGGTGCGGGTGGTCCTGAACGAACGCCTCCAGTGCATCCGAGGCGGCGGGGCGGAAGCCGACGAGCGGATCGGACCCGTCGCGCGTCGCCACGAGGTCGATGCGATAGCCGGTGCCGCTGTCGAGATCGAAGAATCCGACGCCCGTGCCCTTGTCTGTGTAGGCAACGGCACAGCCGTGCTTCAGGCCCCACTCGCCGGCGGTCGGCAGGCCGCCATAGATGCCGCGCGAGCCAGACGACGACGCCACCACGAGGCACGGCCGCGAGGCATCGAAGTGCGCCGGGATCTGCAGCATCACCGTCGTGGTGCCGGCACCGTCGGGCGTGCGCACGGCGGCGAGATACTCGACGCCACCGATGCGCTCGTCGCCGCGCGGGCCGAACAGCCGCCCGAAACCACCGGCCTCGGTCACGTCCACCAACCCGCGATAGGCCGTGTACACGGCACGGCGCCGGAGTTCCGTGGCCGTGGGCGCCAGCGGGTCGGCGAAGCCCGGGGCATCCGCGCCGAGCCCGGCAACGCCCAGCCCCGCCGTCAGCAGGTCGTCATGCTTGCCGTCGACGACTCGCCGCTGCGGCTCGCCGACGATCTCCGCCGGCACGGCACCGACGTTGCCGCAGAATCCTGCGGCCGCCATCGCCGCCGCGACCATCACCCCGAGGTCCCTGTTCACTGGCATCCTCCCGAACCGACGTGCCCACCCTTGTATGCGGCAGCGCCGCCGCCCGGAATAGTACTAACGTAGGACGCCCGGGCCACCTGGACCGGGTAGGTTTCCCGCCGGGAGTCGCCATGACACGAAGCATCCTGATCACGGGCGCCGGCAGCGGCATCGGCGCCGGCCTCGCCGCACGGCTTGCCGCCGCCGGCCATCGCGTGCTCGTGACCGACCTCGACGGCGCCGCCGCCAGCACGGTCGCCGGGGAGATCACCGCGGCCGGCGGCGATGCGCTCGGCCGGGCGCTGGACGTGACCGACGCCGGGGCAGCCACAGCGCTCTTCGCCGATCCGGCCGCCGGCGCGGTCGACGTGCTCGTCAACAATGCCGGGCTGCAGCAGGTCGCGCGCCTCGAGGACTTCGCCGCCGACCGCTGGCAGCTGCTGGTCGGCGTGATGCTCGTCGGCGCCGCGAACATGATGCGCGCCGCACTGCCGGGCATGCGCGAGCGCGGCTTCGGGCGCATCGTCAACGTCGGCTCGATACACTCGTTGGTCGCCTCGCCCTACAAGAGCGCCTATGTCGCCGCCAAGCATGGGCTCCTTGGCCTTGCGAAGACGGTCGCACTCGAGACGGCCGACGCCGACATCACCGTGAACACCCTGTGCCCGGCCTACGTCCGCACGCCGCTCGTCGACCGCCAGATCGCCGCCCAGGCCAGGGAGCACGGCCTGCCGGAGGAGCAGGTGATCCGCGAGATCATGCTGAAGCCGATGCCGAAGCGGGCCTTCGTCACGATCGCCGAGATCGCGGCCGCCACCGAGTACTTCATGAGCGACGCCGCCAGGAACGTGACCGGCCAGGCGCTGGCGATCGACGGCGGCTGGACCGCGCAGTGACGGGCGGCACGACATGATTCCAGGCCCGCTGCCGCTGTTGCCCGACGTGATCCGCCTGAACGGGCGCTGGCGCCGCGACCAGAACGCCGTCAGCTCGGGTGCGGTGACCCTCACCTGGGGCGAGTTCGACCGGAACACGGAGCGCGTCGCCAATGCCCTCGTCGGGCTGGGGCTCGGCCGCGGCGATTCCGTCGCGGTGCTGATGCGTAACGGCATCCCGATGGTCGAGGCGATGTTCGGGGCGATGAAGGCCGGCGTATGCGTCGTGCCACTCAACCTGTCGGTCACCGACGAGGGCATCGAGCGGATGATCGTCGACGCCGATGCGCGGGCGGTAATCGCCACACCGACCGAGCGCCGGCGACTCGACGGCATGCGCCCGGCCCTGCAGGGCATTGTCGAGGGTGGCTTCGTCTGCGTCGACGGTGGCGGGGGCTGGTCCGACTACGCCACCTGGCGGGACGCCGCGACGGACGGGCGCTGCCCGGTCGAGCCCGATCCCGACGGGCCCTGCAACATCATCTACAGCTCGGGCACGACCGCGCTGCCGAAGGGCATCGTGCATTCGCACCGGCGGCGCATCGAGTGGGCCTACGACGTCGGGCTGGCCCTGCGCTACGGATCGAACGCCGTGGCGATCTGCCCGGTGGGGCTGTTCTCGAACATCAGCTGGGCCGCCATGCTGTGCAGCTTCCTCCCCGGCGGGGCCATCGTGGTGATGGAGCACTTCGACCCCGCGGATTTCCTCGCCGACGTCGAGCGGCATCGCTGCACCCACGTGGCGATGGTGCCGCTGCAGTTCCAGAAGGTGATCGAGGATCCCGCCTTCGGCCGTCACGACATCCGGAGCATGCGCCACATGTGCACCGTGGGCTCGCCAATGCACATCGAGCTCAAGCGCCGCGTCGCGCGCGAGTTCGGCTGCGAGCTCACCGAGCTGTACGGCCTGACCGAGGGCATCATCACCACCCTCGATCCGGAGGACGTGGAGACGCGCACCGCCTCGGTTGGCAAGCCGATCCCGGGAACCGACCTCAGGATCATCGACGAGGCCGGCCACGAGGTTCCCGCCGGCGAGTCCGGCGAGATCGTCGGCTGGTCGCGCTTCGTGATGAGCGGCTACCACAAGCGTCCCGAGGCGACCGCCGAGGGGCTGTGGCACGACGCCGAGGGCCGGCCGTGGCTGCGCACCGGCGACATCGGCCGGCTCGACGAGGACGGCTACCTGTACATCGTGGACCGCAAGAAGGACATGATCCTCTCCGGCGGGCAGAACATCTTCCCCGCCGACATCGAGGCGGTGCTCAAGGACCACCCGGCCGTGTTCGACTGCGCCGTGATCGGCATCCCGCACCAGAAATGGGGCGAGACGCCGCTCGGCCTCGTCATGCGCCGGCCGGGACACGACATCGATGCCGAGTCGCTCAGGCTGTGGGCCAACGAACGCCTCGGCCGGCAGCAGCGCCTCGCGCGCATCGAGTTCCGCGAGGACCTGCCGCGCAATCCGAACGGCAAGCTCCTGAAGCGCGAGCTGCGCAAGCCCTACTGGCCCTGAGCCCGCAGGCCGCCCGTACGCGGCGCTGCGTGCTATAACGGCGCCGGTTCGCCGTGGACGAAGTCGCAGGGGGCGCGCTTGGCCGCCGGAACGTGGTCGCTGACCGAACAGGAGGTCGAACGCCGTCTCGCCGACCGCCGGCGCGACCCGGCGCTCGACGAGCTGCTGGGCCCGGCGCAGCATGCGGAGCTTCGTGACCTCGTCCATCGTGCCGCGCGCGCGGAGCCCGGCGATCGCGTGCTGGTCCTGCCCGGGCTGATGGGCTCCACGCTCGGCATCCGCCGCGAGAAGCGCGCCGACGACGTGAAATGGTTCGATCCGGTGGAGATCGCCATCGGCGGGCTGGCCCGCATCGCGCAGCCCTCGCAGCGACGGATCGAGCCGGTCGGCGTGATCCTGTTCGCCTACCTGCGCCTCAAGCTGGAGCTGCGTGCCGCGGGCTTCGCGGCGGACTTCCATCCCTACGACTGGCGGCAGGGCATGCAGGCGGCGGCGCACGGGCTGGCGCGACGCCTGGAGCAGGAGCCCGCCGCGCGCGTCCACCTGGTCGCGCACGGCACGGGCGGCCTCGTTGCGCGGGCCCTGCTTGCCCACAAGGCGGCGGCGAGGCTCGGCCGGGTGGTGCAGCTCGGCACACCGAATCGCGGCAGCTACGTCGCCCTCAGGATGCTGCGCGGCACCCACCCGCTGGTGCGGCGCCTGGCGCTGCTCGACCTCACGCACGACGCCAAGCGACTGGCGCGGCGCGTGTTCGGCACGTTCGCCAGTCTCGCCGAGCTCTTGCCGCCGGCCGAGGCCTGCGAGGATTTCGATCCCTTCCGGCCCGGCGCCTGGCCGCGCGGACCGAAACCGGCGGCGCAACTGCTGCGGGCCGCATTCCTGGCACGCCAGACGCTGCCACAGCCCGACGAGCGATTCGCACTGATCGCCGGCACCGGTCGCGAGACGCTGACCGGCCTGCGCTGGCGCGACGGGCGACTCGAGTTCCGCATCGGGGACGACGGCGACGGCAGCGTGCCGCTCGCCCTCGCTCAAACGCCCGATCTCGCCAGCTGGTTCGTGCGCGCCTCGCACGGCGCCCTGCCCGGCGACGCGCGCGTGATCCGCACGACCATCGAGATCCTGCGTCGCGGCTACTCGATCGCGCTGCCACAGGTCCCGGTCGCCTCCGAGCGGCGGGCCCGCTGGGTGGTGGAGGAGCAACCCGACACGTCCCGGGAGAAGCTCTTCTGGAGCGACCTCGGCGAGGACCAGCAGCGTTCGTTCCTGCACGAGTTCCTCGCCCCTGCCACGACGCTCGCGGTTGACGCCCCCGCCTCCCGCGCCGCGTCCGGGGCAAGCGAGGCGGTCGAGCTGAGGCTGTCGCTCGCGAGCATCACGGAGGAGCCCGCCGAGGCCATCGCGCTCGGCGTGTTCAGCAACGTCGAACCGTCCGGCGCCGCCGCCGCGGTGGACGAGGTGCTCGGTGGCACGGTGCGCGACCTGGGCCGCCGCCGCGCGATCGGTGCCACCGCCGGCGAGGTGTTCGTGCTGCCCGCCGCGCACCGCAACCTGCGCGCCCGCTACGTCGTGTTCGCCGGTCTGGGCGACTTCGGCCGCTACGGCGCCGACGTGCAGCGCCTCGCGGCCGCCAATGTCACGCGCACGCTGGCGCTCGCCGGCGTGAAGGAGATCGCCTTCGTGCTGTGGGGCACTGCCTCCGGCGTCCCGCCGGCGCACGCGGCGCAGAGCATGCTCGGCGGCATACTCGCGGCGCTCGACGAGCTGGAGCCGGGCCAGCGACCCCGGCGCCTGAGCTTCGCCTCGCGCAGCCGGCGTCGCCTGACGGCTGCCCGCACGGCGATGGAGCTGGTGCTCGCCACCTCGCCGCGGCGCGACCTGGTGCGATTGCAGCCGCGCATGGTCGGGGAGGTCGTCCGCAAGCCGCGGCCGGTGGAGCGCGCCACCGCCCAGTCTTACCTGTTCGTGCAGCAGGAGGGCGGTGAATTGCGCGCAGCCCTGCTCGGGGCCACGCCGAAGGGCACCGTGCTCGCCGCCACGCGCAAGCTCGACACGCGTTCGCTCGACCGCCATCTCGGCACGCTGGGCGAGGGCCTCGCGGCCGGCACGGTCGAGCGCTTCGGCGCCGAACTCGCCAGGCTGCTGTTGCCCGAGGCGACGCTCGAGGCGCTGCCGGCGGTGCGCGATACCCCGCTCGTGGTGGTGCACGACATCACCAGTTCGCACTGGCCCTGGGAGACGCTCAACGTCGACGACTGGTCGCCGGCCGCCGCGGCGGGCCTCAGCCGTCGCTATGCCGCCGTGGGCATGTCGGTCGCCAAGTGGCGCGAGGAACGCCGCGTCGCCCCGCGGCTCAAGGTGCTCATGGTGGTGAACCCGACCGGCGACCTGAGCGGCGCCGACGACGAGGGCCGGCGCGTGCACCGGGAGCTGACCCGGCAGGACAGCGAAGTGACGCTGCTCACCGGCAGCGAGGCGACGCGCGCGCGCCTGCTCGATGAGTTCCGTTCCGGCGCCTGGGACGTGCTGCACTATGCGGGGCACGCCTTCTTCGACGCGAGTTCGCCCTCCTCCGGCGGCATTCTCTGCGCCGGCGGCCGGGTGCTGTCGGGGGCCGACCTGGCCGCACTCGACGCGCTGCCGGCACTGGTGTTCTTCAACGCCTGCGAGTCGGCGCGCCTGCGCCAGGCGGGCCAGGTGGTACGCGCCCTGTCCCGCAGCACCGGCTTCGCCGAAGCGTTCCTGCGTGGCGGCGTGGCCAACTTCATCGGCACCTGGTGGCCGGTGTCCGACGCAGCCGCGGCCCGCTTCGCGGGTTCGCTCTACGGACAGCTGTCCAAGGGCGCGGCCATCGGCGACGCGATGCGGACGGCGCGTGCCGCGGTACTCAACCTCGGCTCCGCCGACTGGGCCAACTACCTGCATTACGGCAGCTACGACTTCCAGCTCAAGAGGCCGCCGCGGCGCTGACGCCACGCCGCCGGACCAAGGGCGGCACACATTGATGTACAGTGTCCGGGTCTTCTCATGGCAGGCGCCGGAGTCTTCCCGTGACGGCAGGGCCCGAGAGGAATCGCGCGCACCTGCGGCTCGCCGGCCGCGTGGTGCTGATGGTGGCCGGAAGCTTCGCGTTCGGCTACGCGCTCTTGCCGCTGTACGCCGCATTCTGCGCGGCAACCGGACTCGGTGATTCCACGCGCGCCTGGCAGGCGGGCGGCGAGGTCACGGATGACGGGCGGATCGTGACCATCGAGTTCCTCGCCTCCGATCGCGGCGGTGACTGGGCGTTCGGTCCTGCCGTGTCCTCCATGCAGGTGCACCCGGGCCGGCTGTACGAGGCGACGTACGTGGCGCAGAACCTGGCCGGGCGCGAGCGCACCGGGCAGGCCGTGCCGAGCGTTGCCCCGGCGTCGGCCGCGCGCTATTTCCAGAAGACCGAGTGCTTCTGCTTCACGCCACAGCAGTTCGCGGCCAGGGAGCGACGGGAGATGCCGGTGCGGTTCATCCTCGACCGGAACCTGCCGCCGGACGTGGAGCGCGTGACGCTGTCCTACGACCTGTTCGACACGGCCCGGCCGAGCATCCGGCCCTTGCTCCCGGAACACTGATCACCGGGCAGGAATTGCTGCACTGCGGCGTGCTGGCCGCAGGCTATCGACGGCCCACTTCATGCAGTACGATCCCGCGGACAGCGGCACTGGCGAAATCGGGGGGTGTAGCCATGAAGCTGAAGCGTCATTTCTTCATCAGCAATGACCTCGACGACCTCGAGCGGCTGGAAGAGGAACTCGAGGCGGCCGGCATCGTAACGCCACAGATCCACGTCCTGACCAACGACGACAGTGGCGCGGACCAGCACCACCACCTGCACCAGGTGGTCTCGCTGATGAAGCGCGACCTCGTGCATTCCACGCTCGTCGGAGCCGTGGTGGGTGTCTGCGTCTCCACCCTGGTCCTGGCGATCGCGTATTTCGCCGGCTGGACGGCCGATCCCTACGGCTGGCTGCCGTGGGTGTTCTTCGCGGTCATCGCGCTCGGGTTGTGCACCTGGATCGGCGGACTGCGCGGGATCGACATCCCGAACGTGCACTTCAACAAGTTCCAGCAGGCGCTGGACGACGGCAAGCACGTTTTCTTCGTCGACCTGGAGCCGGAGCAGTCGGAGGTCCTGAACCGGCACGTGCGACGGCACCCGACGGTGAGGGACGCCGGAACCGGCGAGGCGGCGCCGCACTGGCTGGTGTTCTCACAGCACCGCCTGAAGCGCTTCTTCGTCCAGACCTTTCCCTGAGGCGCCTTGCAGCGGCGGCCGGGACCCCCGGCCGCTCCTCAACCGGTCAGGAAGTGCCTGAGCCGGGTGACGAAGGTGTGGTTGGCCTCGAGCGCCATCAGCAGCATCAACACGATGAGCACGCACGGCGGAACGAGTATGGCGATGACGATCGCCATCCGCTCCCAGACCATGTGCATGAACACGGCGACGATGAGCCCCGCCTTGAGCAGCATGAAGGTCGTGATCAGGCTCCACTTCAGGTAGCCCTCGAACTCGAGGTAGTCGACGAGGTAGGAGCCCACGCTCAGGACGAACAGGGCCGCCCAGACCCACAGGTAGATGGCGATGGGATGCTGTTGTGCTTCCGCCTTGGCCATGACGAGTCCTCCGCCAGCCGCCGCTTCCCGCTACCAGAGGTAGAAGAACGCGAAGATGAACACCCACACCAGGTCGACGAAGTGCCAGTACAGGCCGAGGGTCTCGACCATCTCGTAGCGGCCCTTGCGCCCGGTCAGGAACCCCGGACGCTGGTCGTCGAGCGCGCCCCGCAGCACCTTGACCGCCATGATGATGAGGAAGATCACGCCGATGCTGACGTGGGTGCCGTGAAAGCCCGTGATCAGGAAGAACGACGAACCGAACTGCGCGGCGCCCCAGGGATTGCCCCAGGGCCGCACGCCGTCCTCGATCAGCTTGGTCCACTCGAAGGCCTGCATGCCGACGAACGAGGCCCCAAGGAGGGCGGTGAGGACCAGGAGCAGCGCCGTGACCTTGCGATTGCGCTCATAGCCGTACTTCACCGCGAGCGCCATGGTGCCGCTGCTGCTGATCAGGATGAAGGTCATGATCGCGATCAGGAGCAGCGGAACGGGCCTGCCGCCGACCTCGAGTGCAAACACCATGCTGGCGTTCGGCCAGGGGTCGGTGGCCGCCATGCGTACGGTCATGTAGCCGACCAGGAAACAGGCGAAGATGAAGGTGTCGCTCAGCAGGAAGATCCACATCATCGCCTTGCTCCAGGGGACGTCCTTGAACGCCCTCTGGTCCGAGCTCCAGTCCCTCACCATGCCGCCGAGTCCACCCGCGAGCGCGGGGCTTGCCGAGGTCCTGTGGGTCATGGGGCCATCCTCCCGGTCGTCGGCCGCCTACGCGGCGGGGCTGTCGTGCCACAGGAGCACGCCGAACAGCACCACCCACACGACGAGCAGGTAGTGCCAGTACAGCGCGCACAGTTCCAGGCCGGGCCGGAGCGCCGCCGGCGTGGCGCCGCGCGTCTCCGCCAGCGCGACCCTGCCCCAGCCGACCAGGCCACCGAGCAGGTGGACGGCATGCAGGCCCGTGAGCAGGTAGAAGAAGGCGTTGGCCGGGTTGGTGCTGGCGTAGAAGCCGGCCGCGTCGAGCTGGCGCCACACGACATACTGCCCGGCAACGAACGCGAGGCTCAGCGTACCGGCCGCCTGCAGGCCGATGGACAGGCTGCGCGCCGCGCCCCGCCGCGAGGCATTCCAGGTCCATTGCATCGCGACGCTCGCGAGCACCAGCACGGCGGTGTTGATCCACAGCACCGACGGCGGATGCAGGTGCAGCCAGTCGCTGCCCATGTGCATGCGCATGGTGTAGGCGCTGATGCTCAGCGCGAAGATCGATGTGGCGACGGCGAGGAAGACCGCGAAACCGACCCGGGGCGCGGTGAGCCCGGCCGCGAGTGCGCCGGTGCCGCCCGCGGCGGTCTCGGCCACCCAGGGGCGGGA
>CAZXAS010000083.1:0-11872 GCA_964638185.1 uncultured Steroidobacteraceae bacterium
ATCGGCGCCAACGACATCGTGAACCCGGCGGCCGAGGACGACCCGGCGAGCCCGATCGCCGGCATGCCGGTGCTGCAGGTGTGGAAGGCGAAGACCTCGATCGTGATGAAGCGCTCGATGGCCTCGGGCTACGCCGGTGTCGACAATCCGCTGTTCTACAAGGAGAACAACCGGATGCTGTTCGGCGACGCGAAGCAGATGCTCGACGAGGTGCTCGCCGCGCTGAGGTGACCGGAAGGGGACACTTCTAGAAGTTCGCGCGGATGAACAGCAGCGGACCGCCGGTCTCGTAGCGGAACAGGCCGGTGTCGCCCGGGTCGGCGCTCTCGACGTCGACATCGAAGGACGAGTAGCCGAGCCCGACGGCGATGCTCGGGTCGAACTGCCACAGCACCGAGGCGTCGAGCTGCGTCAGCTTGCCGGTGCCGTCGTCGGCGTCGATGTCGACATACTGGTAGCGCGCCTCGGCGTACCAGTTGCCGTACAACCGCACCGTCGCCTCCAGCCCGACCTGCGGGGCCGGCGCCGAGCGCTCCTCGCTCTCGCGCACGCCGCGCGCCTTCACTCCTGCTTCCGCATCGAAGTCGATGCTGGTCACGCCGAGCGAGGCGGCGACCTCGGCCCGCTCGAAGCGAAGGAACGAGTACGCATAGGCGATCGACCAGGTGCGGATGCGCAGCGCACTGTCCACGGTCTCGCCGGTGACATAGGTCTCGTTGCCGAAGTCGATGTCTTCCTCCAGGTCGACGGTGGCGGTGCGGTCCGAGGCCAGGTAGTTGAGCCCGAGCCGCACCCGGTGCCGCGGGCGCGGCCGCAGCGTGATCTCGGCGCGACCGGACATCTCGGCGTCGTCGAGGCCGAGCACATCCTCCGCATCGAGCACGGTGCCGGGCGTGCCGTCGTCCGCGTCGAGGCGCAGCGTCGTCGTGGTGCTGGCATAGCCGAGGCTCGCGTGCACCTGCACGCGGCTGTTGAACACCGGGTCCGGCGGCGGCGGCAGCCGCGGGTCCACCTGGGCATGGGCCGCGGTGGCGACGAGCGCGAGTGCGGGCAACGGGAGACTGCGAAGCATGGTCGTGTCCGTGGGGCCGTCGGGCCGGGCGCGTGATCTATCCCACGCGGGCCGATCATGACAAAGGCGGCCGCCGTCGTCGAACACCGACAGGCGCAAGCTGTGACGCGCCACGCAGTCGCCCCGCCGGGGCTAGCCGAGCTCCCGGTGCAGGAACGCCATCGTGCGTTCCCAGGCGAGCGCCGCCGCCGCGGGGTCGTGCCGCGCGGCGTTGGTGTCGTTGTTGAACGCGTGGTTCACGCCCTCGTAGCGATGCAGCTCGTAGCGCTTGCCGCCCGCCTCGAGTGCAGCGACGAAGGCGTCGATGCCGGCGTTGATGCGCTCGTCGAGCCCGGCGTAGTGCAGGAGCAGCGGCGCCCGGATCTTCACGACGTCCGCCGCGGGCGGCTGCGAGCCGTAGTACACCACGGCGGCGTCCAGGATGGGCGAGTTGACGGCGAGCCGCCCGGACATGGCGCCGCCCCAGCAGAAGCCGACGCAACCGACCTTGCCGTTCGAGCCCGGTGCCTGGTCGAGCCAGGCCAGCGCGTCCATGAAGTCGGCGAGAGAATCCTCGGCTGGGAGGGTGTAGATCATCTCCCGCGCACGGTCGGCATCGGCGGGCGTGCCGCCGAGGCGGGACAGGCCGTCCGGTGCCAGCGCCATGAAGCCGCCGAGCGCGACGCGGCGGGTGACGTCCTCGATGTGCGGATTGAGGCCGCGGTTCTCGTGGATGACGAGGACCCCCGGGAGCTTGCCCGGCGCGGACGCCGGTCGTGCCTGGTAGGCGCGCAATGCGCCGGCCTCGCGCGGGATGTCGACGTAGCCGGTCACCAGGCGCGCGTCATCGGCCGCGATGGTGGCGGCCCCGGCATAGTTGTTCTCGATCAGGGGCAGGAGCGTCGCCGCCGCCGCGGCGCCGCCGGCGAGTCGACCGAGCTCCGCCAGGAATGCGCGCCGCCCCATGCGCGAGTGGGTGTAGCGGTCGTACAGGTCGATGATGCGCGGGTCCATGGGATGCCTCCTCACGGTCGGGATGGCCCTGCCGGGGTCCACAGGGTGGCGACGGGCGGCTGGGGCCGGGACACCAGCGGGTCGAGTCCGGTGGCGGTACCGAGTTGCCGCAATCCTGCCCCCATCGCGACGTCGATGGCTACCTTCGCCTCGTCATGGCCGTGGCTGACGAGCACCAGCTGGCCGCCGTGCCGCAGGTTGGCCGCGATGCGCGCGAACAGCGCCTCGGGCGCCAGCACGGACAGCGGCAGCCGCCAGGCGAGTACCGGCCCCGGAGTGACGAAGGGGAAGAACGCGGTGACGATGTCCGCCGGCTCGGCGAAGCGCGCGTAGTCGGCCACCTCGAAGCGTGCCCCGTCGACGCCGGCGACGTTGGCGCGGGCGTGGTCGCGTCGGCTGCGCAGCCCGGCCAGCAGGCGATAGCCCTCGAGTTCGACGCCGACCAGTGCCGCGGGGGCGAAGAAGGCAGCGAGTGCCGGGGCATACCAGAAGCTGGCGCAGCCGACGTCGTGCAGCGTGCCGCCGCGGCGCGGCGGAAGCTCCCAGGCGGCGAACGCCGCGTCGAGCAGGTGCAGCACCCCGTAGTTCGCAAGCGCGGTCGCGGGACTGCGCTCGTCCTCGAAGCGCCGGCCGTAGCGCGCGCCGAGTTCGCGTGCCCGCGCCGCCTGGGCGGGCGCGAGCGGCGGCAGCCGGCCGGACGCGCGCAGGACCGGCGGGCCACGCTGGAATTGGATCTTTTCGGAAACCGCCAGCCAGAATCCGTGGTAGGCGGAGCGCACGCGGTCGGGCACCGACGGCCGCCGGCCACGGACCGACGGATGCGTCACCGCGGCTCGGGCGCCTTGATGGGCGAGGCCGCCTTGAGCGAGGACATCCCGCCGGCGAGGATCGACGCCCAGCGCCTGAACAAGCGGTCGAACTCGGAGCGGTTGGTCACGCTCGTCGTCCAGGTCATGGTCGTGCTGCGACCGGTGCCGCGCTCGTCGACGCTGCGGCCGAGCAGCTGGTTGGTCTCCGCGTCGCGCACCTCGAGCGCCATCGTGGCCTCGCCGGCCTCCAGTGTGTAGGTCTCCATCCGGACGGCCCGTTCCGTGTCCGGAGCCGCCACGAACAGGTCCATCAACAGCGGTGTCAGGCGCAGCACGTCCGGCCCCGGCGCATCCGCGATCTCGAAGCCGGCGCGGACGAACTCGTCGGCGAGGATCCCGGCAAAGGCATCGCCCATCTGGCGGCGGATGCGCTCGGCATCCTCGGCCGTGACCCTCGGCCGCGCGCTGCGCACGCCGCGGTTCATCTCCTCCTGCCAGTCCTTGCGGAACGAGACCTGAATGGGATCGAGGATCACCCGCGTGTAGCCGCGGAAGTCCGCGCCCGGCAACAGGTACATGTCGTCGACGCGCCGGGACTTCACCTTGACCAGGCCGTCCCAGGCCGGCTCCTCGTCCGCCGCCCTTGCCGGCTGCAGGAGAGCCACCGCCACCAGCGCGATCATCATCGACAGTCTGTATGCCATGTCCGTCCCCCCGGGCCGCCTGGCGCGGATGCAACCAGAATGCGGTCCGTCCGCGCAGGCCCTGTCACTTCGAGCCGGTCTGGACGGATGCGGTTCCCGCCGTCTCGCCGATGGCGACGCCCAGCACCTCGGCGAGCGGGGCGAGTCGATCGCCGTAGCGGCGCCAGCGCCCGACCGAGGTCCGGTACACCGGCTGGCGCACCTGGACCGAGGAGGCGGTCGCGACCGGCGAGGCATTCCTGTGGAAGTCGAGCACCGCCGGATCCCAGTCGAGCCCGCAGAAACCGAGCAGCCGCCGCGCCTCGGCCTCGGTGTCGGCAACCACGTCCTCGTAGCGTACCTGCAGCAGTCGCGGACCGAGCAGCGTGGCGTAGTGCTCCACCAACCGTTCGAATTGCAGGTAGTAGCGGCCCGTGTCGGCCAGGTCGAAGGCGTAGCGATAGTAGGAGAATCCGGTGGCGAACAGTTGCCGGTAGTTGCTGAGGCAGGTGTCCATCGGATCGCGGCGCAGGCAGATCAGGCGCGCGTGCGGCAACGCCCTGGCGATGATCGCGGCATAGAAGAAGTTGAGCGGCATCTTGTCGATGAAGTGCGGCGTGTGGCCGGTGCGCGGCCGCGTGCTGTCGAGGTAGCGGCGACCGAGTGTCGCCGGGTCGACCTGCGCGGCGGCCTGCAGCGTCTGTGGATCGAGCACCAGGTTCGACGGCGTGCCTGCCAGGCGCTTGAGCTCGAGCCCGAAGTGGGTGAGCTCGCCGGCGGCGAACACCGCCGGATGCGATGCCAGGATGCGCTCGACCAGCGTGGTGCCCGTGCGCGGCATGCCCACGATGAAAATGGGCTCTGTCGACGGATGACCGGGGCTCGCGGGCAGGCGCGCCGCCGACTCGAAGGCGGCGGCGAAGATGGCCTGGTCGGTGGCGAAGTCGTAGCCGAGCCCGGCGCACTTGCGCGCCTTGCCGCGGGCCAGACAGTCGAAGGCCTCGAGCCACTCGCCGCGTTGCTCGTGATGACGGGCGAGCGCGTGGCACAGGTGCAGCTCGGCGTCCACCGACGGCGCTCCGCTCGCGAGCTGGCGCCTGATCTCGGCTGCCTCCGCTTCACCGGGCGCCACGACCTGGGCCAGCAGCGACCGGGCCCGGTAGTGCCCGGCGTCCAGCGCGAGCGCCCGTCGCGCCGCGTCCGCGGCGGCATCGAACTCGCCGAGGAACTGCAGCGACGCGGCCAGGTTGTACCAGTAGTCGGGGCGCGTGCCGTCGCGTGCCACGGCCTGGCGGAATGGAGCGACCGCCTCGTCGTGGGCACCGGTGCGCGACAGCACGACGCCGAGCGTATCGAGGGTCAGGGCGTCACGGGGCGCGAGTGCCAGGCCACGTCGGGCGGCGGCCAGCGCCTCCCGCGGCCGGTTGAGCGCCACCAGGCAACGGCCGAGCTGCGCCTGGTACTCGGCACGGGCGGGGTCGAGCGTGATCGCGCGTTCGACCAGTTCCGCGCCCTTGCCGAGGTTGCCGTGTTCGGCCGCGATCATGCCGAGCAGGAACCACGCGTCGGCGAACGCCGGTTGCCGTTCGAGCAGGCTGATGCAGGCCGCGTGCGCACGGCGATAGTCGCGCTCGCCGAAGGCGCGCTGGGCATCGCCGTGCAGGTTCTCGAGCTCGGGGTCGCGGTCGCCCATGGGCGGCGAGCCTAGCACTGTGCGGCCGGACCGGGCGCTGGCCCGGCCCGGCCGCAATGCTCAGAAGTCGAAGTCGTAGGTCAGCCGGAGGCCGACCTCGCGCGGACGCAGCACGTCCTTGTAGTAACGGCGCACGGTCACCGGCTCGCCATTGATGTCCGCCACCGTGCGGACGTAGGCGGCCGTGTTGCGCGAGCCGGTCTCCGCGTACTTGTCCCACAGGTTGTCGGCGTAGAGCGTCGCGCCCCACGGCCCGCCGCGCCACTCGATCGAGGCCTGATGCACGGCATAGCCACCGAGCTCCTCGCCGTCGCCCCGGCCACCGGTGCGGGTCAGCACGTCGCTGACCGCCGCGATGCCGTAGTTCAGACGAATGTCCTGGCCGCCGAGCGGCAGCTCGTAGCCGATGAACAGGCTGCCCTGCTGCTCCGGCGAGCCCGGCAGGCGATCGCCCGACAGCCCGTCGATGTAGACCGGGGGATTGAAGCCGCCCGGGGGAATGGTCGTGATCAGGTCGGGCGCGTCCTTCGACAGCTCGGCCTGCGCGTAGGAATAGCTCGCCCGCAGCGACAACCGGTCCGTCGCCTGCCAGTCGACCGACAGGTCGAAGCCCTGGCTCTCCGCGCCCTCGCCGTTCTTGCGGATGGGCAACTGCGCGTTCTGGGTGGTGGCGGCGAGCTGCGGGTCCTCCCAGTCGATGAAGAAGACGGAGCCATTGAACGTCAGCCGGTCGTCGAGCCAGCGGGTGCGGAACCCGATCTCGTAGTTGGTGGTGCTGTCCGGGAAGAACTGCAGCTCGTCCGGCAGGCCGCAGGCGACCTGCTGCGGCGGCAGCGGATTCGGACACGGCGCGACGCCGTTCGAGTTGCCGATGCGATAGCCCTCGCTCACCGTCAGGTACACCATCGCGTCGTCGGTGATGTCGTAGGACGTGTTGAACTTGAACAGGAAGCCGTCGTCGTCCTGGCCGCCGTCCTCGAAATCGAGGTTGATCTCGTCCGGTCCCGCGCCGCCGAAGACCGTGTTGAACAGCGGGAAGTCGACGGCGTCCTGGGTTTCGAGCGAGTAGTCGTACCAGCGCGTGCCGAGCGTCACCTGCCAGCGCTCCGTCATCTGCCACGACAGCTCGCCGTAGATCGCCATCTCCTCGAGCTCGGTGCGGTTCACCGAGAAGTACTCGAGGCTGTCGGGGCGGACCTGGGCGCCGCCGAACTCCGCCACGGCGAACTCGCTGAAGCCGGGCGTGAACTCCTTGCTGGTCGCCTCGCTGTCGAGGTTGTTGTAGAAGGCGCCGACGATCCAGGTCAGCCTGCCGTCGGTGTTCGACACCAGACGCAGTTCCTGGGTGAAGATCTCGTCGTCCTGGTCCTCGCGCGTGAACGCGGTGAAGGACGGGAACGCCTCGTAGGAATACTCCAGCGTGATCAGCAGGTCGGTCTGGTCGCGCTGGCCGCCTTCCTCGTACTTCGAGTAGCCGGTCGCGGAAGTGAGCTCGGCGAAGCCGAGGTTCGCGGTCACCTCGAGCGCGGTGAGCTGGTTCTTGCGCTCGTTCGGCTCGAGCACGCGCAGGCCCGAGGTGTACTTGCCGGTCCCGAGCGCCGCATCGCTGTTGATGGTGCGCGCGCCGACCTCCTGGTCCTGCATGTAGTACGTCAGGTTGGCATCGACGAAATCGTTCGGCTGCCAGCGCAGGCCGATGCGGCCAGCCAGCGTCTCCTCGTAGTCGGCGTCCTTCTCGCGACGCAGGTTGGCCGAGACGTCGGCCGGGTCGCTGAAGTCGGGATCCGGGTCGGACACGCCGATCTCGCGCACCACGTAGCCGTAGTCGATGAAGCCCGGGTCGTCGACGTAGTCGAGGTTCAGGCGCACCGCGAAGGTATCGCCCACCGGCAGGTTCAGCGTGAAGCCGGTGTCGGTGCCGACGCCGTCGCTCTGCGACAGCGAGTAGGCGTTGGCGCGCAGGGCGAGCGAGGATTCGCCGAGTTCGGGACGCCGCGGGATGAAGCGGATGGCCCCGCCCATGGTGCCGGCGCCGTACAGGGTTCCCTGCGGCCCGAGCAGCACCTCGACGCGCTCGAGGTCGGTGGGCTTGAGGTCGACATACAGCGGAATCTCGCCGATGTAGGTCGCGACGGTGCCGCCGGAATCATTGCCGAGCGCTTCCGAGGCGGCCACCGGATCTGCGTTGAGGCCGCGCACCACGATCGAGTTCGAAGACCTCGCGCCCTGGTCGAGCACGAACAATCCCGGCGTGGAACGCGCGAGGTCGGCGAGTTCCCCGACGCCGCGGACCGCAAGGTCGCGCGCGCCGATGGCCGCGATGTTGAACGGAATGTCCTGCACGGACGCCTCGCGACGTGTCGCGGTGACCGTGATCTCCTCCAGCACCGCGGTGCTCTGGGCCTGTGCCGGGGAAAACGCCGCCGAGCCGAGAATCGAGGCAATGGCAACGGCCAGCGGCCGCCGCGGTCCAGATTTGTTCACAAGCAACATCCTGTATGGGGGAATGCCGCACAGAGTGTAGAGGCATCGCCACGCTACGGGACAGATGTTGCGAATTTACAACGACCGAAGGCGGGCGCTGGGCGCAGCCCGGAACGAGCCTATCCGCCTCCGGGGCGAGGCGATCAGCGGCCGCGACGCTCCCGCATCAGCCGTTCGCGCTGCTGCGGGGTGAGCTGGCGCCAGCGCTCACGCAGCCGCTGGCGGTCCTCCGGGCTGAGCTCGCGCCAGCGCTCGCGCAGTTCCTCGCGGCGTTCCGGTGGCAGCTCCTGGAATCGATGGTAGGCCGCGCGCAGGTCCTCGCGTTCCTCCGGGCTCAGGTCGCGGAAGCGCTGCCAGCGCTCGCGCACGCGGGCTTTCTCCTCCGGCGGCAGCGACTGCCACTTCTGCCAGCGCTCGCGGGCGCGCGCCTGCTGCTCCGGCGTCATGTCGAGCCAGCGCTCGGCGCCGCGCAGCATCGCCTGCTGGCGACCGGGTGGCAGCTCGTCCCAGCCGGCACGGAAGCGCTGCAGCAGCTGTTGCTGGTCGGCCGACAACGACGCCCAGGCGACGCCCGCCGGTGGCTCGACCTCCTGAGCCAGGCCTGGCAGCGCGGTCAGCGCCAGACAGGCCGCGAGCAGCGCGGCGGCGAGACTATGGCTTCTGGTCTGCATCGTCGTCACCTTCATCCTGGCCGGCGGCCGGCGTCGCCGCGCGGTCGAACTCGACGCTCAGCAGCGCCTGCTTCAGCTCGTCGTCCGTCTCGGCTTCCTCTCCCAGGAACTCGAGGAATGCCGCCATGGCCTCCACGTCCACCGGCGGCGCCGGTGGCGCTGCTGCTGCAACGAGCGGCAGCAGCGACAGCACGCCGGCCAGGCGGTGCCGACCTGTCATGCTCAGCCGATCCCGTCGCCGTGCTCGGCCATCGCGGCGAAGGCGTAGAAATCGAGGTCGTCGCCGAGCAGGTCCAGGTCATCGCCGACGGCGAGCAGGTCGAGGTCCTCCGCCGCCACCAGCGCGGGCGCCGGCGCGGTTTCCACCAGGCCGTCCGGGCGCATCCACATCGTGACCGCGAGCACGAGGACCGCGGCGGCGCCCACCGGCGCGAAGCGCAGGGCGCGGATACGCGGTCGCTCGAGCTCGGCGAGGGCCGCGTGCCGTGCCTGTGTCAGGCGCGAGCGCGTCCGGGCGTCGAGCCTGTCGACGCTCGCGTCGAACGCCGCCCGTGCGCGGGCCTCCAGTCTCGATTCCTCGTTCATTGCCACTGCTCCCCGAGCCGTTCCTTCAGGGCATGGACGGCCCGGAAATAATGCGTCTTCACACTGCCCTCTGAACATCCCATCGCGATCGCCGTGGCGGCCACGTCCAGGCCCTCGAGCGCGCGCAGCACGAATGCCTCGCGCTGCCGGTCGGGCAACGCGGCGAGCCCGTCCTCGAGCGCGGCCATCGCCTCCTCGCCCTCGATGAGCTCCGGCGGCGCGCCCGCGGGGTCGACGACGGACTGCACCGGGTCGGGTGCTTCGTCGCCGTCCGCGCCGCGTCCGGGCAGCCACGACATCACTCTCGCGCGCACCCGCCTGCGGCGCATGAAATCCCGGATGCCGTTGTTGAGGATCCGGTAGAACAGCGGCGGCCACTCCTCGGCCGGACGCGCGGCGTAGCTCTGCGCGAGGCGGATCATCGCCTCCTGGACGATGTCGAGCGCCTCGTCACCGTCGCGCACCGCCATGCGGGCAATGCGATACGCGCGCCGCTCGACGCCCGCGAGGAACCGCTCCAGCGCGCGCGCCTGATCCACCCCGGACGTCTCCCTCGCTGCATCGCCACCGAGCGGGCCGGCGACTGGAACTGTCCAGGCAAGCGTATCAGAGGTCATGACGTCGGAAGCCCCGCATGCCAGCACCCTCGCGGCGTTTACGGGTGCTATAACGTGCCCCGCCCGGCGCCGTTGACGCCGCCCCGCCAGGCGCCCCCACCAGCCACGACCACACGCCCGAACCGTGACCGCCGCCACGAAATCGCCGATCCTGCGGGTTGCCCTCGACACCCCCCTCAGGCACACGCTGGACTACCTGGCTCCGCCTGGCGCGTCCTGTGCCGCCGGCATGCGCGTCGAGGTGCCGCTCGGGCGTCGCCGCGCCATCGGCTTCATCACCGCGGTCGCGGACACGAGCGAGCTGCCCCGCTCCCGGTTGAAGGCGGTACTGAGGGTCCTCGACGACGCGCCGCTATGGGATGCCGCGACGCTCGACCTGATCGGCTGGGCCGCGGGCTACTACCACCATCCGGTCGGCGAGGTGTTCGCCGCGGCGGTGCCCGCCGCCTTGCGCCAGGGCGCCGCGCCCAGGGCGGAAACGACACTGTGGCAGCTGTCGGCGGCCGGTCTCGAGAAGCTCGCCGCGGGCCCACGTCTCGGTCCGCGCCAGCGGCAGCTCGTGGACCTGCTGCGCGGCGGCCCGTCGAGCGGCGAGGCGATCTCGGCCGCCGGCCTCAGGGACGCGCTGCGCGGGTTCGCCGGCCGCGGCTGGGTCGAGTCCTTCGGCGAGCCCGTGCCGCCCCCGCCGGCAGGGCCCGGCAGCGGCCAGGCGCCGGTCCTGACCGGGGCACAGCAAGAGGCCACGACCGCGATCTGCGCCGCGCTCGACGAGTACCGCGCCTGGCTCCTGCACGGGGTCACCGGCAGCGGCAAGACCGAGGTCTACCTGCAGGTCATCCGGGGCGTGCTCGAGGCGGGTCGCGGTGCGCTGGTGCTGGTGCCGGAAATCGCCCTGACGCCGCAGCTCGTCGGCCGCTTCCGCGAACGGCTGCCGGTACCGGTGGTGACCCTGCATTCGTCGATGACCGATACGGAGCGGCTCGAGGCCTGGCGCGCGGCACATGGCGGTGCGGCGCCGGTGGTGATCGGCACGCGCTCGGCCGTGTTCACGCCGCTGCCGGACCTCGGGGTCATCGTGGTCGACGAGGAGCACGACCCTTCGTACAAGCAGCAGGAGGGCTTCCGCTATTCGGCCCGTGACCTCGCGGTCGCGCGGGCGCAGCGCCAGGGCATCCCGGTGCTGCTCGGCTCCGCGACGCCGTCGCTCGAGACCCTGGCCAACGCGGCGGAGGGCCGCTACCGGCGACTCAAGCTGCCGGAGCGTGCCGGCAGCGCCGGCAAGCCGCGCATCGCCGTCGTCGATCTCAGGCATCACGCCGCGCGCGACGGGCTGGCGCAGCCCGTGCTCTCGGCGATCGAGCGCCACCTGGCCGCACGCGGGCAGGTGCTCGTGTACCTCAACCGCCGCGGGTACGCGCCGACGCTGTTCTGCGCCGGCTGTGGCTGGGTCGCGCCCTGCCCGGCCTGTGATGCGCGCATGACGGTGCACCTCGGGCGGGCGCGCCTCACCTGCCACCACTGCGGCGCCGACGAGCCACTGCCCTTCGGCTGCCCGCGCTGCGGCGGCGAGGTGCGTCCGGTCGGCCAGGGTACCGAGCGGGTCGAGCAGGCGCTGGCGGAGGTGTTTCCGCAGGTCGAGCTCGTGCGCGTCGATCGCGACGTCATCCGCCGCCGTGGCGACATCGAGCGCGCCCTGGCGCGGGTCGCCTCGGGGCAGGCGCGCATCCTGCTCGGCACCCAGATGCTCACCAAGGGACACGACTACCCGAACGTGACGCTGGTCGCCGTGCTGAACGCCGACCAGGGGCTGTTCGGCGCCGACTTCCGCGCGAGCGAGCGCCTGGCGCAGCAGATCGTGCAGGTGTCCGGGCGCGCCGGGCGCGGCGACCGGGCGGGCGAAGTGCTGATCCAGTCCGCCTGCCCGGAGAACCCGCTGCTGGTGAGTCTCGTGACGGAAGGCTATGACGCCTTCGCCGCGCGCGCGCTGGCTGAACGGCGCGAGGCCGGCTGGCCGCCCTACAGCCGCCTCGCCCTGCTCCGGGCGGACAGCCCGGAACGCGGTGACGCTTTCGGCTTCCTCGAGGCCGCGCGGACGCGGGCGACGGATGTCGAGCCGGCCGTGCGCATCCTCGGGCCCGCCCCTGCGGCGATGGAGCGACGCGCGGGACGCTTCCGGGCGCAGCTCCTGCTCGAGAGCACGACCCGCGCGCCGCTCAAGCGGCTGCTCGACGCCTGGCTGCCACGCGTCGAACAACTGAAGAAACC
>CAZXAS010000084.1:0-11689 GCA_964638185.1 uncultured Steroidobacteraceae bacterium
CTCCAGCGCCTTCACCAGGCTCGCCTCGGTGTAGCGCGGCGGCGGCTGGGTGAAGTGCTGCTCGGGCGTGAGCGAGGCGAGCGCCACCTGCATGCCGGTCTCGAGCGGCGGCAGGCGCCGCTCGTCCTCGCTCTCGAAGATCTCGTCCTCGTCGTGGTCCTCGTGATAGGCCGCGAGGAAACCGGGCTCGATCAGGGTCTGGCCGGTGGCACGGAACGCGTGCCGGCGCGCGCCGCTCACCGCGCCATCGGTACCGGCGACCAGTTCCACCGCGACCGTGTCGAACACCGCCGGGGCCATCTGGCAGGCGACCGCGCGCTTCCAGATCAGCGCATACAGGCGTCGCTGGTCGGCATCCTCGATCTCGCCCTCGGCGCGCTGCGGCGTCAGCGCCGCGGCGGTTGGCCGCACCGCCTCGTGCGCCTCCTGCGCGTTCTTCGACTTGGTGCGGTAGACGTTGACCGCCGACGACAGCGCCTTGGCGCCGTAGGTCGCGCTGATCGCCTCGCGGATCTCGGCGACGGCGTCGTTCGACAGCGACACCGAGTCGGTACGCATGTAGGTGATGAAACCCGCCTCGTAGAGGCGCTGCGCAGACTGCATCGTGCGCCGCGCGGTGAAGCCGAGCTTGCGCGCCGCCTCCTGCTGCAGGGTCGAGGTCGTGAACGGCGGCGCGGGGTTGCGCCGCTTCGGCTTGCGCTCGACCGAGGCGACGGTCAGCCTGCCGCCGGCCGCGGCGACGATCGTGCGTTCCACCTCGCGCGCGGCAGCCTCGTTGACGATGCTGAAGCGGCCCTTCTGCGTGTCGGCCTCGACCTTCTCGCCGCGATACTCGGTGAGCCGGGCCGGGAAGCGGCCGGCCTCGACCGCGCCCTCGGCCTCCACCGTCCAGTACTCCTGGCGCACGAAGGCCGAGATCTCGTCCTCGCGCTCGCAGATGAGCCTGAGCGCCACGCTCTGCACGCGACCCGCCGACAGCCCGGGCTTGATCTTGCGCCACAGCAGCGGCGAGAGGTTGAAGCCGACCAGGTAGTCGAGCGCGCGGCGCGCCTGCTGGGCGTTGACGAGGTTGTCGTTCAGGTCCTCGGCCTCGTCGATGGCCGCCCGCACCGCGTTCCTGGTCACCTCGTAGAAACGCACGCGCTTGAGGTCGCGGCCGTCGAGCACGCCGCGCTCCTTGAGGATCTCCGACAGGTGCCAGGAGATGGCCTCGCCCTCGCGGTCCGGGTCGGTCGCCAGGAACAGGTGGTCGGCCTTGCGGGCGGCACGCTCGATGGCATCGACCTTGGGCTTGTTCCGGTCGATGAGCTGGTACTTCATCGCGAAGCCGTTCTCCGGGTCGACCGCGCCTTCCTTCTCGACCAGGTCGCGCACGTGCCCATAGGACGCCAGCACCTCGAAGTCCTTGCCGAGGTACTTCTTGATGGTCTTCGCCTTCGCCGGCGACTCCACGATCACGAGGTTGGTTGCCATCTCCGGTTCAATGTCCTTTCTTTTCCGGTGTCCCTAAGACGCCGAAGCCGCGGTCCCGGCCGCGGCTGCACGTGCATCACGCCCCGCGAGGCGCTCAGTGCATCGCGTCGGGCCGGTCCTCGAACACCAGGTCTTCCATCCGCTCGTAGGCCAGTTCCTGGCCGGGCTGGCTGAACAGCACCATCAGGACCACCCACTTCACCTGCTCGATGTCGATGTCGTCGACCTCGAGCGCCAGCAGCCTGTCGATCACCACTTCGCGCTGCGACGAGGACAGGATGCCGATGTTCTCGAGGTGCACCAGGTAGCCGCGAACCGGCGTGTCGAAGCGCGACACTTCGTGCCCGCTGAACACGCGCACCGCGCGCGTCGTCGACTCGCCGACCGCGCGGCCCTGGTCGTCGGCCAGGCCCTCCAGCCACTCGAGCGCGCGTTCGATCTCCCGCTCCTGGTAGCCGGCCTGCTCGAGTTCGAGCTTGAGCGCATCGCGACTCGGCTCCGGCTCGTCCTCGGCGTCGAGGAAGTTCTCGAACAGGTGGATCAGGATGTCGAGAACGCTTTCCTTCATCCGCTCGGCCTCGCGGGAAGCCGGCAGTAGCGACCGCCGGCAAACGACTCGATCTCACCCTTGAGTTCGAGCAGCAGCAGCAACGAGGAGATGGCGGAGGCCTTGAGGCCCGTTCGCGCGACCAGGACATCGACGTCCACCGGCTCGAAGCCGCACGCATTCAACAGGATTTTGCACTCGCTGTCCAACGCGCCGGCCGAAATGCCTTGTGCGGCCGCAGCTTGCGCCGGGCCCGGCGGCAGGGCCAGGAAGGTGTCGAGCCTGAGCGCCGCGAGCACCTCGGCCGGGCCCTCGACCAGGATGGCGCCCTCGCGGATCAGGCGATGGCAGCCGCGCGCCATGGGGTTATGTATCGAACCGGGCACGGCGAACACGTCGCGTCCCTGCTCGGCCGCGAGCCTGGCGGTGATGAGCGAGCCGGACCGCTGTGCGGCCTCGATCACCAGCACGCCGAGGCCGAGGCCGCTGATGATGCGGTTGCGACGCGGGAAGTTCTGCCGGCGGGGCGGCGTGCCGGGCGGGAACTCGGAGACCAGCGCGCCCCCCGCGGCGATCGCCGCGGCGAGCCGGCGGTGGCCGGGCGGGTACACCTGGTCGAGGCCGGTGCCGCAGACCGCGATCGTGCTGCCGCCGGCATCGAGTGCTCCCTGGTGTGCCGCCGCATCGATGCCGGAGGCGAGCCCGCTGGTGACTGCAAGTCCGGCGCGCGCCAGTGCCGCGGCGAAGGCGTGCGCCGTCTGCCGGCCACCGGCGGTCGGGCGACGGCTGCCGACCACCGCGAGCTGCGCCCGCGCGAGCGCGGCGACCTCGCCCTGCACGTACAGTCGCGGCGGCGGGTCGGGGATGGCGGCAAGCGGTGCCGGGTAGCCGGCGTCGCCCGGCACGAGCAGGTGGCGGCCGGGCGCATCGAGCCAGCGGGCGGTGTCGTCGGGATCGTGGGCCACGCCATAGACGAACACGCCGGCCCCGTGGCCGGCGTGCGATTAACGGGCGCGTTGGTACAGATTCAGGGACTGCGGACGGAGTCCCCGACCCGCATTTCGCGCTGGGAGTCGAGCACCAGGCCGAAGCTGATCCGGTCCCAGGCCTTGAACACGATGAACACGCCGACGCGCTCGTCGGGCAGCGTGACCTTGCTGCTCTCGCGATTCGGGGTCGTGTCCGTGACTTCCTGCCCGACCTGCCAGACCGAGAGCACGTTGCCCGGCTCGAGGCCGTCGCGCGCACCACGGTTGATCACCACCACCTGGTACTCGCCCACGACGAGGCGATCGTCGACGACGTCCATGATCAGGCCGTCGACCTCGCCGGACGGCGGCCGCGGGATGAAGTCCAAGCCGACGTCGACGGTGTCCGGCAGCAGGATGTCGCCTTCGCGCGTCTCGCGCGCCGCGGCGGTGAGTACCAGCGTCGCCGGATCGCCGGGGCGGGTCGTGGTGCCCGAGCCGGTGTACACGCCCTCGTAGCCGATGACCTCGCCGTCTTCCGGGTCCTTCAGCTCGTCGGAAACGTGATACACGAGGTAGTTCGTGCCCACGGGCGCATCGGCGATGCGCCGTGCGTAGAGTTCGTCGCCGGTGGCGGTGATCATGCGCCGGTCCCGCGCGGTCACCACGTAGGGCGCGCCCGCGACCTGCTCCTCGGCGAGCACGGTCGGGCGGGACATGTAGGCCTGGACGATCCGCCACGGGATGGCGCGAATGGCTTCCGACAGTGGCTGCTCGCGCACCCGCGGCGACATGCGCACGGCGCCGCCACTCTCGACGGTCACGCGCGGCTGGCCATCGACCCAGGTCAGCACCAGCACGTCACCGGGATAGATGAGGTGCGGGTTCTCCACCTGCGGGTTGATGTACCAGATCTCGGGCCAGTACCACGGGTCGCGCAGGAAGCGCGCGGAGATGTCCCACAGCGTGTCCCCGGTCTGGACCACGTAGCGCTCGGGCGCGTCGGCGGCGATGGGGATGACGCTGCGGTCGATGCCGCCCGACTGGGCCTGCACCTCTCCGGCCGGCTGGCCGAGTCCGAGCACCAGGACGGCCGCGGCGGCAGCCGCGGCAAGCGGCCCGCGCAAGCGGGACTTGAAAACGGAGGACGGCGCCATCAACAGCTCCCTCACTGCCGGGTCTGCCGGTTCACCCGTATAATCCCGGGCTTGCGGCGAACGTGACCGGCGTGCATCCGCGGCAGCCATCGCCGGGGGCGCGCGCCGACATTAAGTTCATTGCCGGCAGAACTTTATCAGCAATCCTTAGTCAGTTACACGAATCCCGGACCCCATTCGCATGACGCGCCTCACAATACTGGAGTATCCCGACCCCCGGCTGCGAACCATCGCACAACCGGTCGCTGTCGTGGACGACGACCTCCGTACCCTGATCGACGACATGCTCGAGACCATGTATGCCTCGAACGGGGTGGGTCTTGCTGCGACGCAGGTCAATGTTCACCGCCGTCTGTTGGTCGCGGACGTGTCCGAGGAGCGCGACCAGCCCCGGGTTTTCGTCAACCCCGAGGTCGTGGTTCGCGACCAGGTCGGGATCATGCAGGAGGGCTGCCTGTCGGTGCCGGGGATCTATGACGACGTCGAGCGGGCCCAGCACGTCCTGGTCCGGGCGCTCGGCCGCGATGGCGAGCCGTTCGAACTCGAGGCGGACGGCCTGCTGGCCGTGTGCATCCAGCATGAGATCGACCACCTCGACGGCAAGCTGTTCGTGGACTACCTGTCGGAGCTGAAGCGCCAGCGGATCCGCAAGAAGCTGGAGAAGGAGCGCCGGCTGCGCGCCGAGGGCAGGCTGCCCGCGGAAGAGCCGCGCGTGCCGGCGATCTGAAGCCCGGCCCGTGACCGCAGGCCTCGGCGTCGTCTTCGCCGGAACCCCCGAGTTCGCGGTCCCGGCCCTCGAGGCGATCGCCGCCTCGCGCCACCCCATCAAGGCCGTGTACACCCAGCCCGACCGGCCGGCGGGCCGCGGCCTCCGGCAGGAGCCCTCGCCGGTCAAGCAGGCGGCGCTCGCCCGCGGCCTGCCGGTCGAACAGCCGGCCACCCTCGCCGGCGACGCGGCGGTGGCGACGCTCGGCGGCTACGCGCCCGACGTGATGGTGGTCGTGGCCTACGGCCTCCTGCTGCCGCAGGCGGTGCTCGACGTGCCGAAGCGGGGCTGCCTCAACATCCATGCGTCGCTGCTGCCCCGCTGGCGCGGCGCCGCGCCGATCCAGCGGGCGATCCTCGCCGGCGATGCCGAGACCGGGGTGTGCATCATGCGCATGGAGGCCGGGCTCGACACGGGTCCGGTGCTGCTCTCCGAGCCGGTGCCCATCGGTGGGCGCGACACCGCCGCGCTCCTGCACGACCGCCTGGCCGCGGTCGGTGCGCGGCTCATCGTGAAGGCGCTCGACCTCATCGCCGCGGGCGAGGCCCGCTACCAGCCGCAGGACGCCGCCGGCGCGACCTACGCGCGCAAGCTCGCCAAGACGGAGGCCGTCATCGACTGGAGCCAGCCGGCGGTGGACATCGAGCGCAAGGTGCGGGCCTTCGATCCCTGGCCGGTCGCCGAGACCCGCCTCGACGGCGTGCAGCTGCGGGTGTGGCGCGCGCATGTCGCAGCCGCCGCTCCCGGTCCCTTGCCCGGCACCGTGCTCGCCGCGGACGCGGCCGGCATCGTGGTGATGACCGGCCGCGATGCGCTCGTCATCGAGCGGCTGCAGCGCGCCGGCCGGCGCCCGGTCGACGCCGGCGAGTTCGCCAATGCGGCGTCCCTGGCGGGCGCGCGCCTCGGCGACGCCGGCGTGGCCGGCGCGTGACGCCGCCGGGGCAGCATTGAGCAGCGGCGCCAGCGCGCGGGCGATGGCCGCCCGGGTGGTCCTCGCGGTGACGGACGGCCGCACGCTCGAGGATGCTCTCGCCGGCGTCGGCGCGACCGAGGCGACGCGACCGACGGTGCAGTCGCTCGCCTGGGGTACGGTGCGCTGGTACCCGGAACTCGCGCCGTGCCTCGAGATCCTCGCCGGCCGGCCGCTGGCGCGCCTCGATGCGCGGGTCGCCGCACTCGCCCTGGTGGGCCTGTACCAGCTCGCACACGGGCGAACGCCGGCCCACGCCGCGGTCTCGGAGACCGTCGAGGCCGTGCGCGAACTCGGCCGGCCGCGTGCGGCAGGGCTGGTGAACGCCGTGTTGCGCCGCTTCCAGCGCGAGTCCGCGGCCGTGCTCGGCGCCGCGCGGCGCGGCAGGGCCGCGCGCCATGCGCACCCGGCCTGGCTGGTCGACGCGCTCGAGCGCGACTGGCCCGCGGACTGGGAGCGCATCCTCGCGGCCGGAAACGGCGCGCCACCGATGTGGCTGCGGGTCAACGCCGCGCGCGGCGACGCCGCGGCCTATCTCGCCCGCCTCGAGGACGCCGGTCTCGAGGCGCGCGGCGACGCGCTTGCACCCGAGGCGCTCTGCCTCGAACAGCCGGTCGAGGTCGCAAGGCTGCCGGGATTCGCCGCCGGCGACGTCTCCGTGCAGGACCTCGCTGCGCAGCTCGCCCCGCGCCTGCTCGGCGCGACGGGGCAAATGCGGGTACTCGACGCCTGCGCCGCGCCGGGCGGCAAGGCCTGCCACATCCTGGAACTCGCACCGGCCGTGCGCCTGACGGCGCTCGACATCGATCCTGAGCGTGGGCGCCAGGTCCAGGCCAACCTCGACCGGCTCGGCCTCGCGGCGACGGTGCTGGCCGGCGACGCGACGGCACCCGACGGCTGGTGGGATGGCCAGCCGTTCGACCGGATCCTGCTCGACGCACCCTGCTCGGGCACGGGCGTCATCCGTCGTCATCCCGACATCAAGCTCTTGCGGCGGCCGACCGACATCGCCGCCTTCGTGGCGCGCCAGGCGCGGCTCCTCGACGCACTGTGGCCGCTCGTCGTGCCGGGCGGCAGGCTCCTGTATGCGAGCTGCTCGGTGCTCGCGGCGGAGAACACGGCGGTCGTCGCCGCATTCCTGGCCCGCACCCCGGGGGCGGTGGAACAGACGGAATCTGCTAGGCTTTCCCTGCCTGCCCAGCCGCCGAGTGCCGGGACGGGGCCCGGTCTTGCGCTGGCAACCGGCGCGGCCGACAACGACGGTTTCTATTACGCCTGTCTCGACAAGCGGGCCTGACGATGGGGCGACTGCACGCCGCTGGGTGGCTGGGAGCGCTGGTCTGCATCGCCGCGTGCGCGCTGGCGATGCCGGCCGCGCCGGCGCACGCCCAGGAGCAGCGCTTCGACATCAGGAGTGCCTTCGTCGAGCCGGTCGACGGCGTCTGGCAGCTGAACGCCATCCTCGACCTCGGCCTGTCCGGGGCGGCCCGCGACGCACTGGCAGAGGGCATCCCGCTCACCCTCGTCGTCGAGATCCTGGTGCGCGCCGAGCGCCGCTGGTTGCCCGACGGCGCCATCGCCGAGCTCGAGCAGCGCTGGCGACTGGCGTATGACGCGCTGTCCGAACGCTACGTCGTCACCAACCTGAACAGCGGGGCGCAGGCAACCCACCCGGCGCTCGACGAGGCCATCGAGCAGCTGTCGCAGGTCAGGAACCTGCCGCTCATCGATGCGGCGCTGCTCGAAAGCGGACGGCGCCACGAGGTCAGCCTGCGCGCCTCGGTGGAGATCGGCGGCCTGCCCGATGCGGTGAAACTGCTGATCTTCTGGCGCGAATGGAGCCGGACCACCGACTGGTACACCTGGAGCGTGCGGCCATGATCCGCCGCTGGCTGCCACTGCTGGCGGGAACGGGCATCGTGGTGTGGGTGGTGGCGCTCGCGCTGCTCGCCGTCACCACCCGCGACTCGCAGGAGTTCGGGCGCCTGCAGCCCTGGATCCTGGTGGTGAACGCGGTCGGCGTGGTGGTGCTGCTCGGCCTCCTGGCCGGGCGCCTGGCGGACCTGATCCGCGACCGGCGCGCGCAGGTGCCCGGCTCGCGGCTGCGTTCGCAGTCGGTCGCGATGCTGGCCGCGCTGGTGCTGGCACCGCTCTTGCTGGTGTTCACGTTCTCCGTGCTGTTCCTCACCCGCGGCATCGACAGCTGGTTCCACGTCGAGGTGCGCCAGGGCCTGTCGGACGCCCTCGGCCTGTCGCGCGCGGCGCTCGACCTGCGCATGCGCGAGTACCTGGAGCGCACGGTGCGCATCGCCGACGACCTCGGCGACGCGCACTCGATGATGCTGTTCGCGCAGCTCGACAACCACCGGCGGCTGGCGGACGCCGAGGAACTCGCCGTGGTCGCGACCGGCGGGCGCATCGAGGCCTACGCGGCGGCCAGTCCGCTCGACCCGATGTCGCCGATGGCGCCCGAGGAGGTGCTGCAGCAGGCGCGCCGCGGCGAGCACTTCGTGAGCCTCGATCCGGCCGCCGGGGGCGGCTACCTGATCCGCGCCGCGGTACCGATCGGCGCCGGCAGCCGGCTGCAGGGACCGCGCGTGCTGGTCGCGGTATACCCCGTGCCGCAGCGGCTCGCCGACCTGGCGCAGGCGGTGCAGGGCGCCTACCAGCAGTACGGCCGGCTGTCGTACCTGCGCGAGCCGCTCAAGATCAGTTTCGTGCTGACGCTGTCGCTGGTGCTGTTGATGGCGCTGCTCGCCGCCATCTACGGCGCGTTCTTCTTCTCCGACCGGCTGGTGCAGCCGGTACAGGACCTGATCGGCGCCACCCGCGCCGTCGCCAAGGGCGATTTCGACACCCGCGTCACGCGCTCCTCGCACGACGAGATCGGATTCCTGGTCGCGTCGTTCAACGACATGACCAAGCGGCTCGCGCGCGCGCGAGCCGAGGCGGATTCGAGCCGCCTGGCCGTGGAGAACGAACGCACCAGCCTGGCGGTGATCCTGGCGCGGCTGTCCACCGGGGTCATCTCGCTCGAGCGCGACCTGACCATCCGTGTCGCGAACCATGCCGCCGGCGACATCCTCGGGGCGGACCTCGCGGCGGCCGCCGGCCAGCCGCTGGCCGAGGTGGCGGCCGCGCAGCCGCTGGTGGCACAGTTCCTGGCCGCGGTGCGCCCGCACGTCGAGGCCGGACAGACGGAATGGCGCGAACAGGTCACGCTCAGGGCGGACAGCGGCCGGCGCGAGCTGATGTGTGCCTGCACCGCGCTCCCCGGCGAGGGCAGCGACGCGGCGGGACTGGTGCTGGTGTTCGACGACATCACCCAGCTCATGCACGCGCAGCGCGAGGCGGCCTGGGGCGAGGTCGCGCGGCGACTGGCGCACGAGATCAAGAACCCGTTGACGCCGATCCAGCTGTCCGCGGAGCGCGTGCGCCGGCGCCTGCTGGCCGGGCTGGCCGAGCGTGACGCGGAACTGCTCGACCGGGCGACCAACACCATCGTGCAGCAGGTCGAGTCGATGAAGCAGATGGTCAACGCGTTCAGCGAGTACGCGCGGGCACCGGCGGTGGTGATGACGCGCTTCGACCTCAACGCGCTGGTGCGCGAGGCCGCCGACCTGTACCACGTGCAGGATCCCGGGGTGCGCTTCGACGTGGCGCTGTGCCCCGAGGGTGCGATGATCGAGGCCGATCGTGGCCGCGTGCGGCAGGTGCTCAACAACCTGCTCACGAACTCGCTCGAGGCGCTCGAGGGACAGCCGGCCCCGGCGGTGAACGTCGAGACACGCACCGTGGCCGGCGCCGGCGCCGCCTTCGTCGAACTGACGGTGCGCGACAACGGCCCCGGGTTCCAGCGCGAGTTCATGGGGCAGGTGTTCGACCCCTACGTGACCAGCAAGCCCAAGGGAACGGGCCTCGGCCTCGCGATCGTGCGCAAGATCGTCGAGGAGCATGGCGGCCGCATCGAGGCCGACAACGATCCGCGCGGCGGCGCACGCGTGCGCGTCTGGCTGCCCGTGGATGAAACAGCACGGGGCGCGGCCGTGCCGCGCGAAGCCCGCAGGCCCGAACCCAGGAGAGAGCACGCATGAGCGCACCGCGCATCCTCGTGGTCGACGACGAAGCCGACATCCGCGAGACACTGAAGGAGATCCTCGGCGAGGAGGGCTACGACGTCGAGGTCGCCGCCAACGCGGTCCAGGCGCGCGCGGCCCGGGCGCGGCAGGAACCCGACCTGGTGCTGCTCGACATCTGGATGCCGGATACCGACGGCATCACGCTGTTGCGCGAGTGGTCGGACCAGCACGTGCTCGGCTTCCCGGTGGTGATGCTGTCCGGGCACGGCACCGTGGAGACGGCGGTCGAGGCGACGCGACTCGGCGCCTTCGATTTCGTCGAGAAGCCGCTGTCGCTGGCGAAGCTCCTGCGCACCGTCGAGCGCGCGCTGGAGTCGGGCCGGCGCCGGCGCCAGGCGCAGCGCACCCTGATCCCGCCGCTGGTGGCGCCGGTGGGCAAGAGCCGGCTGATGCAGCAGCTCAGGGAACAGGTGCAGCAGATCGCGGCACACGAGGCGCCGGTGCTGTTCGTCGGCGAGATCGGCACCGGGCGCGAGGCCTTCGCGCGCTACATGCACTCCCTCGGGCCCCGCGCCAACGGTCCCTTCGTGGCGCTGTCGGCGGCGAGCCTCGACGAGTCGGACGCGGCGACGCGCCTCAGGGGCGCGGAGCACGGTGGCGTCGCGGAGCCGGGCGCCTATGACCAGGCGCGCGACGGGACGCTGCTCGTCAACGGCATCGAGGACCTGCCGCAGGCGGCGCAGCGCGCCCTGCACGCGGACCTCGAGGCCGGCGGCTACACGCGCGGTGGCGGCAGCGAGCTGATCCCGTTCCGGGCCCGCTTCGTGGCGACCGCGCGGCCGGGGATCGAGTCGCGTCCGGACGAGGCGGTGCGACGTGACCTGGTGACGCAGCTCAACGTCATCACCGTGCGCGTGCCGCCGTTGCGCGAATACGCCGAGGACGTCCCGGACCTGCTGCGCCACTACGTCGACCGGCTGGTCGACGAGGACGGGTTCGGCTTCCGCCGCTTCAGCGTCGCGGCGCAGAACCGCCTGCGCAACTACCCGTGGCCGGGCAACGTGCGCGAACTGCGCAACCTGGTGCAACGCCTGCTGATCGTCGGCGGCCCGGAGGAGATCACGCTCGAGGAGATCGAGCGCGAGCTCGCCGTGCAGCAGCCCGCGGACGAGCCGCTGGTGAAGCAGGACCTGCTGGCCTTGCCGCTCCGGGAGGCGCGCGAGCAGTTCGAGCGCGCCTACCTGCTGCAGCAGCTGCTCTTGTGCAACGGCAAGGTCGGGCAGCTGGCGAAGCGCGTCGGGATGGAACGCACCCACCTGTACCGCAAGCTGCGCTCGCTCGGCGTCGACTTCCGCCAGATCAGCGACGACTAACCGCCGACGCGGATCACCAGTGCGTCCATGCCGGCCTCGCCGAGGCGGTCGCGCACGCCGTTCAGCTTGTCGAGGTCGGTGATCGGGCCGACGCGGACCCGGTGCCAGGTGTCGGCGTCGACCGACACGCGCTGGATCTTCGACTCGATGCCGAGCAGCGCGAGTTCCGCCCGTACGCGGTCGGCGTCGGCGGCCTTGCGGAAGGACCCGACCTGCAGTTCCCAGGCGCCGGCCTTCTGGATCGCCGCCGCCGGCTCGTCCGGCTTGCGGTCGCGGTTGCGGTCGGGCACCACGTCCTCGGGACGGGTGAGCATGTCGTAGAAGTCGTAGCTGATCTCCGGCTCGCCGGGCGGCTT
>CAZXAS010000085.1:0-11588 GCA_964638185.1 uncultured Steroidobacteraceae bacterium
CGTTCGCCGCTCGCCGCCAGGGTTGCCCCCGCGCTGCCGCTCGACTTGCATGTGTTAAGCACGCCGCCAGCGTTCAATCTGAGCCAGGATCAAACTCTTCAGTTCAAACTTCTGAGCTGAAAAACGAGACCCCAAGCTACTCCGACTTCGTCGATTTCTCGACACTGCTGGACGCTTGGTTACTCGCAGTTTGGCGCCCTTACGGACACCTGACGCGAGTCCCCACACAAATTACCTGCTTGCTTTTTAAAGAGCGCCCTGACGTCGGTGCGGCAGGGGGTAGACCGAACATTTTACGTCAGGTCGGGTTGCTGTCAACACCGCGAGCGGTGGATCCAGCGCCTTCCAGACACCCCTTTTCAGGGGCCCCGTCGGTCAAGGGGCGCGCAGTATAGCCGGGCGGAACGGGGTGTCAACGGGAGAATGAGCGGATCGCGGATAGTGACTGGCGGATGGCGGATGACCGCAATGCCGGGCTGGCACCGAAGCCCGGGAAAAGGCGGTAATCCGCGCATTCTGGCGCTGTTGCCGACCACGCCCGGACGCTCGCCCCGGCGGGCTGAAAACGGGGCCCGGCATCACACCGCCCGCTTCCTGCCATCCGCCATCGGCCAGCCTCTTCCGGCTCACGGCTCACGGCTCACGGCTCACGGCTCACGGATAACCGTAGCTCGCCCCCAGTCCCAAGGGCAGCCCGGCCAGCCAGTACCCAACCAGGAACAGCGTCCAGGCCACCAGCAAGGTGACCGAGTAGGGCAGCATCAACGCCACCACCGTGCCGATGCCCGCATCGCGCACGTAGCGCCGGCAGAACAGCACCACCAGCGGGAAATACGGCATCAGCGGCGTAATGATGTTGGTGGTCGAGTCGCCCACGCGGTAGGCCGCCTGGGTGAGGTCTGGCGAGAGGCCGAGCTGCATGAGCATCGGCACGAAGATCGGCGCCAGCAGGGCCCATTTCGCCGAGGCCGAGCCCACCAGCAGGTTCACGGTCGCCGTCAGGACCACGATCCCGGTGAGCGTCGCCGCGACCGGCATGCCCCATTCGCGCAACTGCTCGGCGCCGGACAGCGCCAGCAGGGCGCCGACGTTCGACTGGCCGAAGGCGGCGATGAACTGCGCGGCGAAGAAGGCCATCACCAGGTAGTAGCCCATCCCGCTCATCGAGCGCGTCATCCCCTCGACCACGTCGCGGTGATTGCGGAAGTTGCCGGATACATATCCGTAGACGACGCCCGGCAGCAGGAACAACACGAAGATCAGCGGCACGATCGCGCGGATGAGGGGCGCGTCCGCGGCGCCGAGCGACCCGCCGGCGTTGCGCCAGGCGGAGTCGGCGGGCCAGGCCGTGGCGGCGAGCGCGCCGACGCCGAGCAGCAGCGCGGCCAGCGACCAGCGCAGCCCGCGCCGCTCGCGCGGTTCGAGCGCACGGTCAGGCACCGGCTCGGACAGCTCGCCATCGAGGGCGGTGCCCGCCAGGCGCGGCTCGATCACGCGGTCCGTGATGAACCAGCCGATCCCGATCACCAGGCCCGAGGACGCCATGGTGAAGAACCAGTTGTTGAGCGGGTTCACTTCGAGCGCGGGGTCGAGCAACTGTCCCGCGGCCTGGCTGATGCCCGACAGCATCGGGTCGAGCGACGAAGGAACGAAGTTCGCGCTGAAGCCGCCGGAAACGCCGGCGAAGGCCGCTGCGATGCCCGCCAGCGGATGACGTCCCGCCGCCATGAAGATGACGCCACCCAGCGGGATCACCAGTACATAGCCCGCATCCGCGGCAGTGTGGCTCACGATTGCGACCGTGATCAGCACCGGCGTGAGGATCCGCCGAGCGGTCACGGCCAGCAGCGCCTTCAGCCCCGCGCTGATGAAGCCCGCGTGGTCCGCGACGCCGATGCCGAGCAAGGCCACCAGCACCACGCCGAGCGGATGGAAGTTGACGAAGGTCGGCACCAGCTGCGAGAAGAAGTCGAGCAGGTTGCCGGGCTCCAGCAGGTTCTTCACCACCAGCGGCTGGCCACTGCGTGGATCCACGTGGTCGAAGCTGTATGCGGACAACCACGCCGAGACCACGGCCACCACCACCAGCAGCAGGGCGAACAGCACCGCCGGGTCCGGCAGCCGGTTGCCCGCACGCTCGATCGCGTCGAGCGCGCGCCGGAGGGCGGGATTGGGAGCGTTCGCAGGTGGCGTCATTCTTGTTCTACCTCAAGCCGTGAGCCGTGAGCCGTGAGCCGTGAGCCGAAAGAGGATAGAGCCGGTCCGACGGATCACAGCTCACGGTTCACTTCTCACCGTCACCCGCGCCCAGCCCCGCTTGCCCACCTGCACCACGTACGTCGCCCCGGCGGCGAGCGCGGTGTCTCGATCCGCCACGCGCTCGCCATCGACGCGGACCGCACCCTGCTCGAGCATGCGATAGGCGGCCGAGGTGCTCGCCACCAGCTGCGCCTCCTTGAGCAGGAGTGCCAGCTTGAGACTGCCTCCGGCGGCGGCCAGCGCCAGCTCGGGCATCTCCTCGGGCATCGCGCCATCGCGAAAGCGCGCGATGAAGGCGGCCTTCTGTGCCTCGCCGGCGCCTGCGCCGTGGAAGCGGTCGACGATCTCGATGGCGAGCTCGAACTTCACGTCGCGCGGGTTGCGCCCGCCCTCCACCGCGGCCCGCAGTGCATCGATCTGCGTGGTCGGGCGGAAGGACAACAACTCGAAGTAGCGCCACATCAGCGTGTCGGATACCGACATCAGCTTGCCGAACATCTCCGCCGGCGCGTCGGTGATCCCGATGTAGTTGCCGAGCGACTTCGACATCTTGTTGACGCCGTCGAGCCCCTCGAGCAGCGGCATGGTCAGCACCACCTGCGGCTCCTGCCCCCAGTCGGCCTGCAGCGCCCGCCCGACCAGCAGGTTGAAGGTCTGGTCGGTGCCGCCGAGTTCCACGTCCGCCTCGAGCGCCACCGAGTCGTAGCCCTGCACCAGCGGGTAGAGGAACTCGTGGATGGCGATCGGCTGGCCGGACTTGTAGCGCCGCGCGAAGTCGTCCCGCTCCAGCATCCGCGCAACGGTGTACTTGGCGGCGAGCTCGATCATGCCGGCCGAGCCGAGGCCGGCCATCCAGCGCGAATTGAAGTCGATCAGCGTCTTCTCCGGGTCGAGGATCCGGAAGATCTGCTCCTGGTAGGTGCGGGCGTTGGACTCGACGTCCGCCGGCGTCAGGCGGGGGCGCGTGGCGCTCTTGCCGGTCGGGTCGCCGATCATGCCGGTGAAGTCCCCGATCAGGAACACGACCTCGTGCCCGAACTGCTGGAACTGGCGCATCTTGTTGATGAGCACGGTGTGCCCGAGGTGCAGGTCGGGGGCCGTGGGGTCGAATCCGGCCTTGACCTTCAACGGCTTGCCGCGCGCGAGCTTCCGGCGCAGGTCCTCCTCGAGGAGGATCTCGTGGGCCCCGCGACGCAATTCCGCCATCTGCTCTGCCGGCGACAACATGGATCTTCGCTCCGCACGGTCGCCGCCACGGGTGCAGGGCGACAACGAAGCCGCAACTGTAGGGGCGGTGACGCTGGCAGGCAACGACGCCATCACGCGGCGCCGGGCCGATGCACGATCCGAGAAATGACTCACAACTTACTGACCCGAAACGGGAATTGCAGGTTGACGCAAGGCCCGGCCGTCATTACCTTGGCGCCTTACGCTTGCCAGGGGTGTCGGTCAGTGCTGCAGGGAACAGGTCGCGCGCGTCCGGGGATGGCGATGGCAGTGGCCGTCGGCACGCCCCGCCCACGTCGTTTCGGCGTGTTCGCTGCCAGCATCGTCGCCGGGGTCGCCATCACCGGTGGCCTCGGCGTGTCGCGCCAGCCGCTGACGTCCGCAAGCCCATCGCCGGAACCGGCGCCGATGGTCGCCCTCGAGGAGTTCGTGCCCTCGAGCACCTACGTCTCGCCGCTCGAGACCTTCGAGATCGAGATCCGGCGCAACGACACGCTCGACGCCATCTTCCGCCAGCTGCGCCTGTCGCTCGCCGATCTCGCGGAACTGCGCATGTTGCCGGAGGTGCGCAAGAGCCTCGACCGCCTGCGGCCCGGCGACGTCATCCTGCTCACCCACCTCGACGGCGAGCTGAAGTCGCTGACCCGCCGCTTGTCGGACACCGATACCCTGTCCATCACCCGCGACGACGCCGGCTTCAGCACGGACATCATCGAGAATCCGCTGGAGGTCGAACAGGCCTCGCTCGGCGGCACGATCGATTCCTCGCTGTTCGGCGCCGTGAATGCAGCGGGCGGCAGTGACGGCCTCGCGATCACGCTCGCGGACGTGTTCAAGTACGACATCGACTTCGTCAACGAGGTCCAGCCCGGTGACAGCTTCGCCGTGGCCTACGAGCAGCAGTGGCAGGACGGCGAGTACGTCCGCGACGGCGAGATCGTGGCGGCCGAGTTCGTCAACAAGGGACGCGTGTTCCGCGCCCTGCGCTACCAGCTGCCGGATGGCTCGATGGAGTACTTCACGCCCGAGGGCCAGAGCGTGCGCAAGGCCTTCCTGCGCTTCCCGGTCCAGTTCGGTCGTGTCAGCTCCGGCTTCAACCTCGCCCGGCGTCATCCGGTGCTGAACACGGTGCGCGCCCACAAGGGCATCGACTTCGCGGCGCCGGTCGGCACGGCGATCAAGGCCGCCGGCAGCGGCCGGGTCAGCTTCCGCGGCGTCAAGGGCGGTTACGGCAACGTGGTCATCCTGAGCCACGCCGGCAGCGTGACGACGCTCTATGGCCACATGTCCCGCTTCGCCAGCGGCCTCCGGGTCGGGGACAAGGTCAAGCAGGGCGAGGTCATCGGCTACGTCGGCAAGACCGGGCTCGCGACCGGCCCGCACCTGCATTACGAGTATCGCGTCAACGGCGTCCACCGCAACCCGGCCAAGGTGCCGTTGCCCAAGGCGGAATCGGTGCCGGCCAGCCTGCGGGAGGACTTCCTGGCCAAGACGGCCCCGTTGCTCGCACGTCTCGACGAGCTCGCGGCCGCACGCGTCACCCGCGTCGCCCTCGCGACCCCCTGAGTCCCCCGGCGCCAGACGGCCCTGCCGCGCGCGCGCCCGGCGCGCTACCCTTGTCATGAAACCGTAACACTCGTGCGCTCGCATGGCGCCTCATGGACGAACCCAACCTCAAGTCCCCCGACCTGTACGCGAACCGCGAGCTGTCGATGCTCGAGTTCAACCTGAGGGTCCTCGAGCAGGCCAAGGACGACACGCTGCCACTGCTGGAGCGGCTTCGCTTCCTGGCGATCTCCTCCTCCAACCTCGACGAGTTCTTCGAGATCCGCGTGGCCGGGCTCAAGCAGCGTGTCGAGCTCGGCGCCGCGCAGCCCGGGCCGGACGGCCTGACGCCGCAGGAACAGTTGCGACGCATCGCGACGGTCGCGCACGCGCTGGTCGAAGAGCAGTACCGGGTGCTGAACGACGTGATCCGGCCGGCGCTCGGCGCCGAGGGTCTCGGACTGGCCGGCGCCGAGAACACGCCACCCCACGTCCAGGCATGGATGGAGCAGTACTTCGAGCGCGAGGTGGAGCCGGTGCTGACGCCGCTCGCCCTCGACCCGGCCCGGCCGTTCCCGCGCATCCAGAACAAGAGCCTCAACTTCATCGTGCGGCTGGCCGGGACCGACGCCTTCGGCCGGAATACGGGCCTCGCGATCGTGCAGGTGCCGCGCTCGCTGCCGCGGGTGATGCGCGCCGGAGGCGAGACGGTCGCCGGCAGCCCTACCCTCGCGCTGCTCTCGCGCGTGATCCAGGTCAACATCGACCGCCTGTTCGAGGGTGTCGGCGTGCTCGGCTGCTGGCAGTTCCGGGTCACCCGCAACAGTGACCTGTACGTCGACGACGAGGAGGTCGACGACCTGCTGCGTGCGGTGGAAGGCGAGCTGGCGCACCGCCGTTACGGTGCCGCAGTGCGCCTCGAGACCGCGCACGACTGCCCCGAGGACCTGGTGCAGTTCCTGCAGACCCACTTCGCGCTGGAGTCCGCGGACGTGTACCGGGTGAACGGGCCGGTGAACCTCAACCGCCTGATGGGCCTGCACGACCTGGTCGACCGGCCGGATCTCAAGTTCCCGGCATTCACCCCCGGCCTGCCCGGCCGCCTCAAGGGCCAGGTCGACCTGTTCACGCTCATCCGCGAGCGCGACATCCTGCTACACCATCCCTACCAGTCGTTCCAGCCGGTGACGGACTTCGTTCGCCAGGCCGCCACCGACCCGCGGGTGCTGGCGCTCAAGATGACGCTGTACCGCACCGGCGCGGACTCGCTGATCGTGGCTGGCCTGGTCGAGGCGGCCCGCAACGGCAAGGATGTGACCGTCATCGTCGAGCTGCGCGCCCGCTTCGACGAGGCGGCCAACATCGAGCTCGCGACCCGGCTGCAGGAGGCCGGTGCGCACGTCATGTACGGCGTGGTCGGCTACAAGACACACGCCAAGCTCATCATGGTCGTGCGGCGCGAGGAAGGCAGGCTGAGGCGTTACTGCCACGTGGGCACCGGGAACTACCACGTGCGGACGGCACGCGCGTACACGGACTACAGCCTGTTCACCACCGACGACGACATCGGCCAGGACCTGCACGAGCTGTTCCTGCAGCTGACGAGCCTGACGCAGGCGCCGTCGCTGCGGAAGCTGCTGCAATCGCCGTTCACGCTGCATTCCGCGCTGGTGGCGAAGATCGAGCGGGAGATCGAACACGCGCGCGCCGGCCGGCCGGCGCGCATCGTCGCCAAGATGAATTCGCTGATCGAGCCGCAGATGGTGCATGCGCTGTACCGTGCCTCGCAGGCGGGTGTCACCTGCCAGCTGATCGTGCGCGGCATCTGCGCGCTGCGCCCCGGCGTTCCCGGTGTCTCCGAGAACATCACCGTGCGCTCGATCGTCGGCCGGTTCCTGGAGCACTCGCGCGTGTACTACTTCGCCAACGGCGGCGACGACGAGCTGTACTGCGCCAGCGCCGACTGGATGGAGCGCAATTTCTTCCGGCGCATCGAGGTCGGCTTTCCGATCGAGCGGCCGAAGTTCCGCGAACGGATCCTGGCCGACCTGGAGACCTACCTCGCGGACAACGTCAATGCCTGGGAGCTGCAGGCGGATGGCAGCTACACACGCCTGGTCGCCGGCGACGCCCCGGCGTTCTCCGCCCAGCAGGAACTGCTCAGGCAGTACGCAGAATAGAAGGAGACGTTCCTACGAGTAGCTCAGCCGCAGGCGGACCGCGGCGAGGTAGCGTGCCTCCTGCTCGAGGTCGGCGGCGGTCAGCGGGTTCGCCCGTAGCCAGCCACGCGGGAACTTGAGCGCGAGACCGCGCCCCCGCGCCGCGAGCCTGAGCGATGGCAGTGCGGCGTCGTTGCGCGAGCGCCGGAGCAGGACGGCGAGGCGCAGCAGCACCACCATGCGCTCGGCCAGTTCGTCCCAGGGCGGCAGCAGCTCGGCGGCGCGCTCGAGATGCGGCTTGCGGCGGTGTGCCGTCACCAGGCAGGCGAGCAGCCGCTGCTGCTCACGCGTGAATCCGGGCATGTCGGCGTACTCGAGCAGGTATCCGCCGTGCTTGTGGAAATGCGAGTGCGAGATGTCGAGCCCGATCTCGTGCAGCCGCGCCGCCCAGCGCAGGAACTGCTCGACTTCGGGATCCTCCAGGCCCCAGGTCCGGGCGACCTGGCCGAGAAGAGCGAGCACCGTGGCCTCGACCCGTTCCGCCTGCGCCGCATCGACATGGAAGCGTGTCTCCATCGACCGCACCGTGCGCGAGCGTACGTCCTCGTCGCGGAAGCGGCCGATCATGTCGTACAGCAATCCCTCGCGCAGCGCCCCGTCGGCGACGCGCATGCTCTCGAGGGCCAGCGACTCGAAGACCTGCGACAGGATGGCGAGCCCGCCGCCGAAGACGAGGCCCCGCTCGGGTGATATCGCCTGCAGCCCGGCCGCGCGGATGCTGCCCGCGTCGAACAGCCGCTGCTGCAGCCGGGCGAGGCCGTCGAGCGTGATCTGGCTTGCCGTCGGGTCGAGCTCGCGGATGGCCTCGTACACGGCCCGGACCGTGCCGGAACTGCCGACCGCGTGGCTCCAGCCCAGCGCGCGGTAGGGGCTCTCGATCGACTCGAGCTCCATGCGCGCGGCGACCCGGGCCCGCTCGAAGCGCTTGCCGCTGATGCGACCGCCCGGGAAGTACTCCTGGCTCATCGACACGCAGCCCATGTACAGGCTCTCGAGGTAGCGCGGCGTCGTCCCCTCGCCGATGATGAGCTCGGTGCTGCCGCCGCCGATGTCGACCACCAGGCGCCGCCCGGCCTCGCTCGCCATCGAGTTGGACACACCGGCGTAGATCAGGCGTGCTTCCTCGATGCCGGAGATGATCTCGATCGGGTGACCGAGCACCGCGCGCGCACGCTCCAGGAAGCCCTGCTTGCGGCGTGCCCGTCGCAGCGTGTTGGTGCCGACGACGCGGACACTCTCCGCGCGCATGTCCCGCAGGCGCTGGCCGAATCGCTCGAGCGCCGCAATCGCGCGACTCGTCGCCTCGCGTGACAGGCGCCCGTCGGCATCGAGCCCGGCGGCGAGGCGGACCATTTCGCGCAGCCGGTCGAGGATGACGAGCCGACCCTCGGCATAGCGCGCCACGATCATGTGGAAGCTGTTCGAGCCCAGGTCCACGGCGGCCATGACGTCCGGCGGTTGCCTGCGCGGCATCTCGCTCAGCGCTCCGGACGGCGAATGACAAACGCCCCGGGCGGGGCCGGGGCGTCGCAGCGGGAAGCGTCTTGCCGAAGCACGGGCACTGTGGCCTCGGCGTCGTCAGGTCGAGAAGGATGAGCCGCAGCCACAGGTCGTCTTCGCGTTCGGGTTGCGAATGACGAACTGCGCGCCCTCCAGGTCCTCCCGGTAGTCGATCTCGGCGCCAACGAGGTACTGGAAACTCAGCGGGTCGACCACGAGCGTCACGCCCTGGTTGGCGATCTCCGCGTCGCCGTCCTCGACGCTCTCGTCGAAGGTGAAGCCGTACTGGAAGCCCGAACAGCCGCCACCAGACACGAATACGCGCAGCTTGAGGGCCGGGTTGCCTTCCTCGCGGATGAGCTCACCGACCTTGCGGGCCGCGGCGTCGGTAAACACCAGATCCTGTTCCTGAGCCGTTAGGTCGGTCATAAACCCTTAATCTTCATGGAAAAACCGTGTGACTGGAGTCATTCTACTCGCCGCCCTGCCCGGGGGTCAAAGTGGCGTCGGCGGGACCGGCGAGGGCCGGCGTCCAGGGGAACGACTGGTTGATCGGCTCAGGCCCGGTGCGGTCGGAACGGAACTCGAGTTCGACCGTGGCCGGTTCGAAGTCCTCGGGCAGCGCGACGGGCACGTCGATCGTCTTGAAGAACCGCAACGTGAACGGCACCGGGTCCTTGCCATCCGCATTGAGCTCGGCCAGCGTCAGCCTGGTGAGCGCTCCGGCCCGGGCGCCGCTGACGGCGAGGGTCAGCGTGCCGCGGGTCATCGCGTTGCGGGTCGCGGTCTGCACCAGTGTCACGGTGATCGTGTGGCGGCCCGGCTCCGCGTCCGGATGGATCGAAAGCTCCTGCACCTTGAGGGTGGCGGAGCCGAACTTCTCGGCCACCAGGCCGCGATAGAACTCCAGCTCCTGCTGCTGGCGCGCCAGCTCGGCCTGCAGCTCGCCGAGCGTCGACTGGGTCTCCGCCTGTGCCTCGGCGTCGATGCGGCGCGTGACGTCCTCGGCCGCCACGCGTCGCTCCAGCATCGCGTTCTCCTCCTCGAGGGTCGCCACGCGATCGGCGAGCGCGCGACGTTGCTGGAACGCGGTCAGCGCCGAGTGCCCGGCAAGACCGCGGCCCACCTCGAAGGACACGTACAGCAAAGCGATGGCCACCGACCACGCCACCAGGGCCCGCCAGGTCTCGGCATCGAGGCGCATGGTCAGCCCTCTCGCGCCGGGCGCGCGACGCCGCGGCTGCCGTGGCGCGCGCGCTCGTTCCACCACTCCGGGTACGGTGGCGGGCCGTCAGGGAACGCATAGCGGCCGAGTTCCTGCAGGGCACGCGCGTACACGCCGCGCTTGAAGTAGATCACCTCGCGTACCGGATCCCAGTACTCCGCCCAGCGCCAACGGTCGAATTCCGCCGGCGTCGGCGTCGCATCGAGTTTCAGGCGCGATTCCGGCCCGGTGAGCCGCAGGAGGAACCAGCGCTGCTTCTGGCCGATGCACACCGGCAGCGAATTGCGGCGCCGGAACTGCTGCGGCAGGCGATAGCGCAACCAGCCACGCGTGCGGCCGAGCTCCTCGACGTCATCGCCCGTGAGCCCGGTCTCCTCCTCGAGCTCCCGGTACAGCGCGACCTCGGCACGCTCGCCCTGCAGGATGCCGCCCTGCGGGAACTGCCAGCCACGGGCACCGGCACGGCCGCCGAGGAAAACGCGGCCGTCGTCGCGGATCAGCACGATGCCGACGTTGGCGCGGAACCCCTGCGGATCGATGTAGTCCTTCGCTGCGCTCACCCTGGGATCTCCTCGCCCGGATTCTTTCACAGGCCCCGCCCGAGCGACCATACGCGGATTGCTTGCCCGGGCGCGTGACGCCGGTCTAGCCTTGCCGCTCCCCCGCCCCGGCCAGCGCATGACCCGCCCACTTGCCCTGCTGCTGCTCCTCGCCACGGCCACCGCGGCCTTCGCGGCCGCCGTGATGATGGGCAGCGCCGACACCGGCGCGGCGGAGCTGTGGCGGCGGCTGGTCGCCGAGCAGGACCCCGTGGCCCGCACCATCATCGTGGAGCTGCGGCTGCCGCGCGTGCTCGCCGCGTTCGCGACCGGCGCCGTGCTGTCGCTCGCCGGCGTGCTGATGCAGGTGCTGCTGCGCAATCCGCTGGCGGATCCCTATGTGCTCGGCGTGTCGGGCGGCGCCGCGGTGGTGGCACTCGCCGCCATGCTGGCCGGGCTCGGCGGCCTGTGGGTGGATGTCGGCGCGGCGGTCGGCGCGCTGACCGCCATGTGGCTGGTGTTCGCGCTGGCGCACGGTCGTGGCGGCTGGACGCCCGCACGCCTGCTGCTCACCGGCGTGGTGGTGGCCGCGGGCTGCGCCTCCGCGGTCAGCCTGATGCTCGCCGTGGCCGGCGACAGCTCGGTGCGCGGAATGCTGTTCTGGCTGATGGGCGACTTCTCCTACGCCGGCACGCCGTGGCTGGTGGTCGGCGCGCTCGCGCTGGCGGCGCCCTTGTGCCTGGCGCTGGCGCGCCCGCTCGACGTGCTGGCGCGCGGCGAACTCCAGGCCGGCATCCTCGGCGTGCGCGTCACCCCGCTGCGGATCGGGATCTACGTCGGTGCGTCGCTGCTGACGGCGGTCGCGGTGACGACCGCCGGCAGCGTCGGCTTCGTGGGGCTCGTGACCCCGCACCTCGCGCGACTGGTGTTCGGCTCCGCGCATCGCTGGGTGGTGCCGGCGGCCGTCCTGCTTGGCGGCGCGCTGGTCACGCTCGCCGATCTCGCCGCGCGTACCGTGGTGGCGCCGCGCCAGCTGCCGGTGGGGGCGCTCACGGCCATGATCGGGGTCCCGGT
>CAZXAS010000086.1:0-11472 GCA_964638185.1 uncultured Steroidobacteraceae bacterium
GCAGCCGCGCGGTTCCTCCGGCCAGACCCTGTTCATGACTCCGATGGGCGAGCTCATTTCCCGCGGTCCGGTCGCCGTCGCCCCCGCGACCAGCATCGCCGAGGCTGCGCGCAGCATGTCGGAACATGGCGTGTCGTCGTTGCTCGTGACCGAGGGCGACATGGTCCGAGGCATCGTCACCGACCGCGACCTGCGTAACCGCGTGCTCGCCAAGGGACGCGATCCCGCCGAACCAGTGTCTGCGATCATGACCAGCGAGCCGCTGACGCTCGATGCCGCGAGCCCATTGCTGGAGGGCATCCTGGCCATGGCCGGTCGCGGCATCCATCACCTGCCGCTGACCCGGGACGGGCATGTCGTCGGCATCGTCACGACCCGCGACCTGATGAGCCTGCAGACCCAGCACCCGCTGTATCTTGCCGCGCAGGTCCAGAAGCAGGACTCGGTCGAGGGCCTGGTGGCGGTCTGCAGGCGCGTGCCCCGCCTGTTCGAGCTCATGCTCGCCTCGGGGATGCGTGCCGAACAGGTGCCCAAGGTGCTGACCACGATCAACGACGCGGTGACACGCCGGCTGATCGCACTTGCGCAGGAGAAGCTGGGACCCGCACCGGCGTCCTTCGCCTGGCTCGCCTTCGGCTCGCAGGCGCGCGAGGAGCAGAGCATCAAGACGGACCAGGACAACGGTCTGGTCTACGCGGACGATGCGCCCGCGGGCGCCGACGCGTGGTTCGAGTCCCTGGCGCGCTTCGTCTGCGACGGGCTCGATGCCTGCGGCTACCCGTACTGCCCGGGCAGGATCATGGCGACCACCGATGAGTGGCGCCAGCCGCTTTCCGGCTGGCTGCGGCACTTCCGCAACTGGGCCAGTGTGCCCGACCCCGAGGCCGTACTGCGGGTCAGCATCTTCTTCGACCTGCGCGCCATCGTCGGCGACCAGCAACTCGCGGCGCGGATCAGCCAGGCCCTCGAGGAGTGCGGCAGCGGCGCCGGCAAGGGCGTGTTCATCGCGGCGCTGGCGCGCCAGGCAGCGAGCTACGACGTGCCACTCGGCTTCTTCCGCCGCTTCGTGCTCGCAAGCAAGGGTGAGCATCGCGAGACGCTCGAGATCAAGGCCAGCGGCCTGATGCCGCTCACCGACCTGGTGCGAGTGCGTGCGCTTGCGGCGGGCGTCACGACGCCCGGGACCCAGGCGCGTATCGCGCAGATGCTGGAGGCCGGGAAGATCAGTCGCCGCGACGCGGACCGCCTCGCCGGCGCACACCGGCTCCTGGCCGGACTGCGGGTCCGCCTGCACGCCGAGCAGGTGCGCCGTGGCGAGGAGCCCCACAACCACCTGGACCCCCGGGCGATCAGTCACGCCGAGCGCGCCTCCCTCAGGGACGCATTCCTCGTCATCCGGGAAGCCCAGAAGGGCCTCAACCTGGACTACGCGGTGTGAGCCTGCTGCAGAGGTTCCAGCTCGCGCGCGCGCGCCGCGGCTGCCGCCTGCCACTGCAGTTGCGGCTGCTCGAGCAGCCGCTGCCTTCCCGCAGCGCCCGTGTCGCAGACCTGGAAACGATCGCGCTCGATTTCGAGACCACCGGCCTCGACCCGATGCGCGACCACATCGTCGCGGCCGGCTGGGTACTGGTCCGTGGCGATCGCATCGTGATGGCCAGTGCCCGCGAGCTGCGTGTCCGCAACGGTCGCGCCGACGGCGTCGGCCAGAGCGCAGTGATCCACGGGATCCTGGACAGCGACCTCGACGATGCCGATACCGTCGAGACCCTGGTCGAGCAGCTGCTCCCGGAGCTGGCCGGTCGCGCGATCGTCGCGCATGCCGCATCGATCGAGCGCGGCTTCCTCGCCGCCCTGCTGCGGCGGATGGGCGGAGTCCCCCTGCCCAATCCCTTCATCGACACCCTGGCGCTCGAACGCCACCTGGTCGAGGGCGACGGCGGCAACGTGCGCGAGCTGCACGGCGATCTGACGCTCGACGCCTGTCGTGAGCGGCGCGGCCTGCCGGACCACCAGCGGCACTCGGCCGGTGCCGATGCGCTCGCGGCGGCGGAGCTGTTCCTGGCACAGGTCGACAGGCTCGGCGGCGCCCAGAGTGTGAGACTGCGCGACCTGCGCTGAACGAGTCGTAACTGGAGGCATCCGTGACCGCATATTTCGATTCCCGGGGGATCCGCATTGCCTACGACGACGTCGGCGAGGGCGAGCCGGTGCTGCTGCTGCACGGCTTCGCCGCCGACCGGCGGCTCAACTGGCGCTTGACCGGCTGGTACGACCTGCTGACGCGCGCGGGCTTTCGCGTGATCGCCGCCGACGCGCGCGGACACGGGCAGAGCGCCAAGCCGACCGACCCGGAGGACTATCGGCCCGAAGGCATCGCCGGCGACACACTGCGGCTCATGGCGCATCTCGGCATCCGCAAGGCGCACCTGTTCGGGTACTCGATGGGCGGGCGCAACGCGGCCTGGCTGGTCGGCCGGCACTCCTCGCGTTTCCGTTCGGTGATCATCGGCGGCGCGGGCATGAACGTGCTGCCGGCCGCGGACGCAGCGCGCTGGGCAAGGCACGGATACGCCATGACGGCGGACAACCGCAAGACCCGCTCGCTCGCCATCCCGAGCATGGAGCGGCTGTACGATCGCGCCACGCGTGGTGGCGGGCGCATGGGCGCCCTCGCCGCCTGCCTGCTCGGCGCGTTTCCCAACCTGCCGGCATCGAGCTTCCGCAAGGTGTCGACGCCAACACTCGTGATCTGCGGCGAACGCGACACGACCTCGGGCAGCCCGATTCCGCTCGCCGATGCCATCCCCGGCGGCAAGGCGGTGGTCGTGCCGGGCAAGTCGCACCTGTCGGTCATCACCGATCCCTTCTTCAAGGGGGCGGTGCTGGGTTTCCTGGGCTGCCGCTGGCAGTCCCCGCGCAGGCACGTGGCCCGTGGCTAGGGATCAACCGGCCCGCCGCCTGCACAAGGCGTGGATCACGCGCTTCCGGTGCGAGCCGGCCACCGCGATACTGCGCATCCCGTCGTGACGCCCGGATCGAAGGAATGGGGCTGCCGATGATGCTGTCGAGCCAGGCCCTGCTGGTCGCCCTGGGCGTGTTCGTCGTGAACCTGCCGTTCGGCTACTGGCGCGCGGGGCTCACGAAACTCTCCGCCGCCTGGTTCGTCGCGATCCACGCGCCGGTGCCGCTGGTGGTGGCCATGCGCTGGGCGGCGGAACTGCCGTTCCGGTGGAGCACCCTGCCGTTCTTCGTCCTGGCGTACTTCGCCGGGCAGTGGACCGGCGCGCGGCTGCGCCGGCTCAGGACCGGATCCACCTGAAGGTCAGGTTGATGCGCTCGCCGACCGGGCGCGCGGTCTTCGGCACCGAGTGCCACCAGCAGCGCTGGGTGGCCCCGCGCATGACGAGCACGCTGCCGTGCGTGAGCGGAATGTCGAGGGGCGCGGTCGAGGCGCGACGGTGCTTCATGCGAAACCGCCGCGTCGCGCCGAAAGACACGGACGCGATGACCGGTTCCGGGCCGAGTTCGGGCTCGTCGTCGGCATGCCAGCCCATGCCGTCGCGGCCGTCGCGATAGAGGTTCGCCAGCACGCTGTTGAACGACACGCCGGCGAGCTCCGCGACCCGGGCACGGATGGCATCGAGCGGGGCCGTCCACGGCTGCGGGGCGTGCGTGACCCCGGAGTACACATACGTGGCGCCCGCGTCGCCATGCCAGGACACCAGCCGCGGGACCAGGCGCGGCTGACCGAACATCACGATCGTCTCCTGACGCCACCGCAGGCCTGGACGCAGCGCGGCGAACAGCGCGTCGGCCTCGGCTGAGGCAAAGGCTTCCGGCCACAGCGTGAGCCCGGCGTCGAGCGTGCTGAGATCGAGCGGCGCCGCGACCTCGGGCATCGTGAGACCCGGCATCGTTCGGGCCGGCCCGTCAGGGCGCCAAGTCGGCACGCAGCCGGAATCCCGGTGCCTGCCGGTGACGCGTGGCCTGTTCGAAGGAATGGGCCAGGGCGATGAGCTTCGGTTCGCTCCAGGCGCGCCCGAAAAACGACAGGCCCAGCGGCAACCCGAAGACCTGCCCTGCCGGCACCGTGATGTGGGGATAGCCGGCGACGGCGGCGAAGGTCGAGCTGCCGGTGCCGGTGTAGTGGTCGCCATTGACGAGGTCGATCGGAAACGCCGGTCCGCCGGACGACGCCACCAGTGCATCGAGCCCGTGACGGTCCATCACCGCGTCGATGCCCTCGGCCGCGGACAGCCGGCGGCAGCGCTCGAGCGCCTCGAGATACTCGGGCGTCGACAGCGGCCCCTTCTGCTCGGAGAGGATGAGGATCTCCTGGCCGAAGTACGCCAGCTCACGCTCCGCCTGGGCCTCGTTGAAGGCAATGAGCCCGGCCAGCGATTGGACCGGCGCGCCGGGCCCGAGCGTGGCGAGGTACGCCTCGAGGCCATGCTTGAACTCGTACAGGAGGACGGTGTACTCGTCGCCGTCGAACTGGCCCTGGGTCGGCATCTCGACCGGGTCCACCAGTTCGGCACCCAGGGCCCGCATCTGCTCGAGCGCCGCATCGATGGTTCGCCCCACGTGCTCGTTGTCGCCGAACATGCTGCGAACCACGCCGAGGCGTGCGCCACGCAGTGCGCCTGGATCGAGGAACACCGTGTAGTCGGCGCTCGAGCGACCACGACTCGCGTGGGTCGCGGCATCGCGCTCGTCGGCGCCGGCCAGCACCCCCAGCAATACGGCGGCATCGGCCACCGTGCGTGCCATCGGCCCCGCCGTGTCCTGCGTGGCGGAGATCGGGATGATGCCCGCGCGGCTGACGAGGCCGACCGTCGGCTTGATGCCGACGATGCCGCAGCTCTTCGCCGGGCAGATGATCGAGCCGTCGGTCTCGGTGCCCACCGCGACGGCGCAGAGGTTGGCGGCGACCGCCACGGCGGATCCGGAGCTGGAGCCACAGGGATTGCGGTCCAGGGCGTAGGGATTCAGCGTCTGCCCTCCCCGCCCGCTCCAGCCACTGGTCGAGCGCGTGGAGCGGAAATTGGCCCACTCGCTCAGGTTGGTCTTGCCCAGGATCACCGCGCCGGCGGCGCGCAGGCGCGCGACCAGGAAGGCATCGGCGGGCGCGACCGAATCGGCGAGCGCGAGGGACCCCGCGGTCGTGTGCATGCGATCCGCCGTGTCGATGTTGTCCTTGATCAGCACCGGGATGCCGTGCAGTGGCCCGCGTGGCCCGGATGCGGCGCGCTCGGCGTCGAGTCCTGCCGCAATGTCGAGGGCGTCGGGATTGAGCTCGATGACCGAATTGAGGCGCGGACCGCCCGTATCGACCGCGGCAATCCGGTCCAGGCAGGCCTCGGCGAGTGACCGGGCCGTCAGCCGCCCCTCCGCCTGGGCGCGCGCGAGGTCGCTGATCGTCGCCTCCGCGTGCTCGAAGCCAGGGTCCTCGAAGCGATCGATGCACTCCGTTGCGCCCGGCCGGTCCGGGGCGCCCGTTTCCGGTCCGGCGCAGGCCCCTGCGAACGTGGCGCCGCCGGCCATGACGCCGGTCTTGAGGAATTCGCGTCGCCTCACTTCCCGCCTCCGGCCACGCCAGGGTCGCCCGCCCTGGCGGCATGCGGTCGGAATGCGGCTATCCGGATCGGCATCCTGAACTCCCGTGGCCACGAGGCGCTGGAGCAAGGAGACCCGAATCACGCCGGTTTGACAATCCGTGGGCCGCCGCGAAACAGCGACGCCGTTCCAGGCGGCCATTGCGTGCGTTACGCACGCGAGCGCCCGCCATCGGAGTTTGTCCGCTAGAATCGCGCCCCGCTCCGGGCCCCGCCGATGCCACGCCGTGGGCGCAGCAGTCATCCGTACGCCTCCAGGCAGCCAGACGCACATGCTCTCCACCACCAACCTCGCCATCCAGTTCGACGCCAAGCCGCTGTTCGAGCACGTCACCGTCAAGTTCGGCGACGGCAACCGCTATGGCCTCATCGGTGCGAACGGCAGCGGCAAGTCGACCCTGATGAAGATCCTGGGTGGCGAACTCGAACCGAGCGCCGGTGACGTCGCCCTGCAGGCGGGCATGCGGCTCGGCAAGCTCAACCAGAACCAGTTCGCCTACGAGGACGAGCGCGTACTGGACGTGGTCATGCAGGGCCACGCGGAGATGTGGAAGGCGATGCAGGAGCGCGACCGGATCTATGCCGACCCGGAGGCGACCGACGCCGACTACATGCGGGCCGCGGAGCTCGAGGGCAAGTTCGCGGAGTACGACGGCTACACGGCCGAGGCCCGCGCCGGGGCGATCCTGATCGACGCCGGCATCGAGGAGTCGCGCCACCTCGGGCCGATGCGCGAGGTACCGCCCGGGCTCAAGCTGCGCGTGCTGCTCGCGCAGGCGCTGTTCTCCCGGCCCGACGTGCTGCTGCTCGACGAGCCGACCAACAACCTCGACATCCACTCGATAGGCTGGCTCGAGCGGGCGCTCAACGACTATGACGCCACGATGATCATCATCAGCCACGACCGGCACTTCCTGAACCAGGTGTGCACGCACATCGCCGACCTGGACTTCCAGCAGCTCAGCGTCTACCCGGGCAACTACGACGACTTCATGCTTGCTTCCGTACAGGCGCGCCAGCGCGTCGAATCCGCGAACGCCAAGGCCAAGGCGCAGATCTCTGACCTGCAGGAGTTCGTGCGGCGCTTCTCCGCCAATGCCTCCAAGGCACGGCAGGCCACTTCGCGCCGGCGCCAGATCGAGAAGATCAAGATCGAGGAGATACGCCCCTCTTCGCGCCAGAACCCCTATATCCGCTTCGAACAGGCCAGGAAGCTCTATCGGAATGCGGTCATCGTCGACGGGCTGGCCTTCCGGTATCCGGGTGCGGACGCCGACGTGTTCCGCGGCCTTTCGTTCAATGTCGAGGCAGGCGAGCGCATCGCGATCATCGGCCCGAACGGCATCGGCAAGACCACGCTGATGCGCTGCCTCGCCGGCGAACTGCACCCGACGGCGGGCCGCATCGGCTGGGTGGAGAACGCGGAGCGCGGCTACATGCCCCAGGACCCGCAGGCCGAGTTCGACCAGCGCGTCGACCTGTTCAACTGGATGTCGACCTGGACCGGAAAGGCGGACGACGACCAGATCGTGCGCGCCACCCTCGGGCGCCTGCTGTTCTCCGGCGACGAGGTCAAGAAGCCGGTGCACGTCCTGTCCGGCGGGGAGAAGGGCCGCATGATCTACGGCAAGCTGATGCTGACCCGTCCGAACGTGATGCTGCTCGACGAGCCGACCAACCACATGGACATGGAGACCATCGAGTCGCTGCAGATCGGGCTGGAGAAGTATCCGGGCACGCTCATCTTCGTGTCACACGACCGGGAGTTCGTCGGCAGTCTCGCGACCCGCATCATCGAACTGCAGCCGGCCGGTGGCCCGATCGACTTCACCGGCAGCTACGACGAGTACCTCGACGCCCGCGGGCTCGCCGCCTGACCGGAACCCCGGCCTGGTGATGCCTAGGCCGCGACCGCCTCGGCCACGGCCGGAGCACTCGTGCGAATCAGGTGATCGAACGCGGACAGCGCCGCCGTCGAGCCCGCGCCCATCGCGATGATGATCTGCTTGTACGGGACCGTGGTCGCGTCGCCGGCAGCGAAGACGCCCGGCAGCGAGGTGTGACCGCGGTCGTCGATGACGATCTCTCCGCGCGGCGACAGCTCCAGCGTTCCCTTGAGCCACTCCGTGTTCGGCAAGAGCCCGATCTGCACGAAGATGCCCTCGAGGTCGACACGGTGGACCTCGCCCGTGGCGCGGTCCTTCCAGTCGAGGCCGGTGACCTTCTGGCCGTCGCCCAGCACCTCGGTCGTCTGGGCGTTCAGCAGCACCTTGACGTTCGGCAGGCTGCGCAGCTTGCGCTGCAGCACCTCGTCGGCGCGCAGTTTCGTGTCGAACTCGATCAGGGTCACGTGGCTCACGATGCCGGCAAGGTCGATCGCGGCCTCGACACCGGAGTTGCCTCCGCCAATCACGGCCACGCGCTTGCCCTTGTACAGCGGGCCGTCGCAGTGCGGGCAGTAGGCCACGCCGCGATTCCGGTACTGCTCCTCGCCCGGCACGTTCATCGACCGCCAGCGTGCGCCGGTGGAGATGATCACCGTCCTCGACCTGAGGCTCGCACCGCTCGCCAGCTCGACCTCGACCAGGCCGCCCGGCACACTCGCGGGAATGAGTCGCTCGGCGCGCTGCAGGTTCATGATGTCGACGTCGTACTCGCGCACGTGCTGCTCCATCGCGGCGGCGAGGCGCGGACCCTCGGTCTCCTTGACCGAGATGAAGTTCTCGATGCCCATCGTGTCCAGCACCTGGCCGCCGAAGCGCTCGGCCGCGATACCGGTGCGGATGCCCTTGCGCGCGGCATAGATCGCCGCCGCGGCGCCGGCCGGCCCGCCACCGATGACCAGCACGTCGAAGTCCTGCTTCGCCTTGATCTTCTCGGCTTCACGCGCCGCCGCACCGGTGTCGAGTTTCGCCAGGATCTGCGCCAGCTCCATGCGGCCCTGCCCGAACGGCTCGCCGTTCAGGAACACGCTGGGCACGGCCATCACCTGGCGCGTCTCGACTTCGCCCTGGAACAGGGCGCCATCGATCGCCACGTGGCGGATCCGCGGGTTCACGACACTCATCAGGTTGAGCGCCTGCACGACGTCGGGGCAGTTCTGGCAGGACAGGGAGAAGTAGGTCTCGAAGCTGAAGTCGCCATCGAGCTGCCGCACCTGCTCGATCAGCGCGGCATCGACCTTGGGCGGATAGCCGCCGACCTGCAGCAGCGCCAGCACCAGCGACGTGAACTCGTGGCCGAGCGGGATGCCGGCGAATCGCACCGACACCTCGCTCCCCACGCGATTGATGGCGAACGACGGCCGACGGGCGTCGTCGTCGCGCCGAACCACGCTGATCTTGTCCGACAGCGATGCGATCTCGGTGAGCAGGGCCTCGAGCTCGCGCGACTTCTCGCCGTTGTCGAGCGCAGCCGCAAGCTCGATCGGCACCACCAGCCGCTCGAGATAGGTCTTGAGCTGGGACTTCAGGTTCGCATCGAGCATGGCGCGGCTCCAGGATTGGCTCAAGGTGGCCGCCGCTCCGGCGCCGCCCAGGGGGGGAGCGGCGCCGGACGCGACGACCGGGGAACGCGGGTCAGATCTTGCCGACGAGGTCGAGCGACGGGGCGAGCGTCTTCTCACCCTCCTTCCACTTGGCCGGGCAGACTTCGCCCGGGTGCGCGGCCACGTACTGGGCGGCCTTGACCTTGCGCAGGAGTTCGCTGGCGTCGCGGCCGATGCCGCCGGCAGTGATCTCCATGATCTGGATGCGGCCCTCGGGGTCGACGACGAAGGTGCCGCGGTCGGCAAGGCCCGCGCCTTCGATCAGGACCTCGAAGTTGCGCGAGATGGCATGGGTCGGATCGCCGATCAGCGGGTACTGGATCTTGCGGATCGTGTCCGAAGTGTCGTGCCACGCCTTGTGCGTGAAGTGCGTGTCGGTCGACACGCCGTAGATCTCGACGCCAAGCTTCTGGAACGCCGCGTAGTTGTCGGCCAGGTCGCCGAGCTCGGTCGGGCAGACGAAGGTGAAGTCGGCCGGGTAGAAGAAGAAGACCGACCACTTGCCCTTGACGCTGGCATCGGTGACCTGGATGAACTCGCCATTGTGGTAGGCGGTCGCAGTGAACGGCTTGATCTCGGTGTTGATCAGGGACATGGGGAAAAGGTCCTCGGGGTTGACTGGAAGCAGGACGCCACTGTAAGTGCCGGCCGCGAATAGTTGAAATCGATTGTCCAGATCAGTGCCATAGACAGCACCTATGACACGCTGCACCGCCCCCGCGGGCGCGGCCGGCGACCGGCTTGACATCCTTGCCGTGATCCGCTACCTTTTTAAACCAAGGTACTGGTCCCAGAAAAGAAATGTCCATCGAGAGCAAACTGGCCCCGATCCGCAAGGGTCTACTGGAGTTCCTGGTGTTGAAGATCGTCGGCGCCCGGAGCGTCTACGTGCCGGACATCCTCAGGCGCCTGGCCGGTACCGAGTTCGCGACCCAGGAGGGTACGCTGTACCCCCTGTTGAGCAAGCTGCGCCGCGAGGACCTAGTGCACTACGAGTGGCAGGAGTCGGACGCCGGGCCACCGCGCAAGTACTACCGGCTCACCGACACGGGCCGGGCGCAGCTCGCGGCGCTCGACGACTACTGGAACCGGATCAACCAGACCGTACTGAACATCGGACACTGACCATGCAGCGCATCGCCGTCACCGCCCGCCTGAATCGCATCACCCTCCAGTTCGAGGAGGCCGCGTTCACCCGCCTGGAGGCCTACTTCGCCGAAGCCGGGCGCACGCTCGAGGGCAATCCGGACAGTGCCGAGATCCTGGGCGACCTCGAGGTCGCGGTGGCCGACCAGTGCATGAAGCGCATGCAGCCGGGCCAGTCCGTGATCACCCTGGGCGAGCTGCAGCCGGCACTCGACGAGATCGGCTCGGTGCAGGCCCCGGGCACCACCAGTGGCCCGGAGCAGGCACCACGGACGACGACGCGGCCGCTGCAGCAGGTGAGCGAGGGAGCCTGGATCAGCGGCGTATGCCAGGGCTTCGCCCGTTACTTCGACATCGACGTCACGCTGGTGCGGGTGATCGCGGTGCTGCTGCTCGTCGTGACGGGCGGCGCCATGATCCCCGTCTACCTGGTCCTGATGCTGCTGCTGCCATTTGCTCCGGCACGGCCAGGCAGTGCGCCGATCGGCAAGATCCCCGCCAAGAGCCGCGAGCTCGTCGATTTCCTGCGCAGCAAGCTCGCCGCCGCCACCGGCTGAACCGGCCGGCGACCGCCGCGGCGGGCAACGAGATCGCGATGCGGGCCAGAGTCCGCGTTGGCGGTCAAGGCCAACACCGCGTATTGTCATTGTGGCCGTGGCCGCAAGAATGGCCGGCTCCCCAACCAGAACCGGAGAATCCTGCTGTGTCGAAGGTAATCGCTGGCTGCCTGATCGCCCTGAGCGTCGCCGTGTCCGTTGCCGCCTGCGGCAAGGACCAGGCGGCTGCCCCCACCGCCGAAGCCCCGGCCGAAGCCGCTCCGGCCGGGCAGCCGCACCCGATGCCGGCCGCGCCCACCGAGGCCGTCGATCTTTCCGGCATCGCCAAGGCAGAGGGCGGCATGACGATTGCCGAGGTGTTCGCCGGCAAGGACCAGCTGGCCGGGCAGCCGGTCGTGTTCCGCGGCAAGGTCGTCAAGGTCAATGCCGGGATCATGAACAAGAACTGGCTGCACGTGCGTGACGGCTCGGGCGCGGAAGGCACCAACGACCTCACGGTGACGACCGTGAGCGTGCTGCCCGCCGTCGGCGACACCGTCCTCGTGACCGGTCCGGTCGTGCTGAACAAGGACTTCGGCATGGGCTACCAGTACGACATCATCATCGA
>CAZXAS010000087.1:0-9090 GCA_964638185.1 uncultured Steroidobacteraceae bacterium
CGGCGATGGCGTCGCCGCGGACGAACTTGCTGGCGCCGTCCATCGAGCCGTAGAAGTCGCCCTCCTCGCGGATCTCCTGGCGACGCTGCTGCGCCTCGACGTTGCTGATGATGCCGGCGTTGAGGTCGGCGTCGATGGCCATCTGCTTGCCGGGCATCGCGTCGAGGGTGAAGCGCGCGCTCACCTCGGAGACGCGGCCCGCGCCCTTGGTGATGACGACGAAGTTGATGATCACGAGGATCATGAACACGACGATGCCGACGGCATAGTCGCCGCCGATGACGAAAGAGCCGAACGACTCGATCACGTTGCCGGCGGCGCCCGGTCCGTTGTGGCCGTTGAGCAGCACCACGCGGGTGGAAGCGACGTTCAGCGCCAGCCTGAGCAGCGTCGCCGCGAGCAGCACGGTCGGGAACACGCCGAAGTCGAGCGGCCGGCGGATGTAGATCACGCCGAGTATCACCACCAGCGACAGCGAGATGTTGAACGTGAACAGGACGTCGAGCAGCAGCGGCGGCAGCGGCAGCACGATCATCGCCATCATCACGAGCAGCAGCAGCGGGACTGCCATCCCGTTGCGGCCGAACTCGATGAGCAGCGCTGCGGTGGAGCGGGCGGTCATCGCTGCAGCGCCTCCTCGTCGACCTCGGGCTCGGGCCGGCGGACCCGCCAGGCGCCGCGACCGGCGGCCTTCACCTGGTACACGTAGGACAGCACCTGCGCCACGGCGAGGTAGAGCGCCGACGGGATCTCGCGGTTGAGCTCGGTCGTGGCGTAGATGGCGCGCGCCAGCGGCGGCGCCTCGAAGACCGCGACGCCGTGCTCGCGCGCGATGCGACGGATCTCCAGCGCCACCAGATCGCGGCCCTTGGCGACGACGCGCGGGGCGCGCATGCGCCCGGCGTCGTAGCGCAGCGCCACCGAGTAGTGCGTCGGGTTGGTCACCACCACGTCGGCCTTCGGCACTTCCTGCATCATTCGGCGGCGGGCCAGCTCGCGCTGGGCCGCGCGCACCCGCGACTTGACCTCCGGCCGCCCCTCCGTCTCCTTCATCTCGTCACGGACTTCCTGGCGGGTCATCCGCAGGTTGCGGTTGTGCGACCAGATCTGGAACGGCGCGTCGACCGCCGCGATCAGGATCAGCGCGGCGCTCATCAGCAGGAGCGCCAGCGCCAGGAGCCGCGCGCTGCGGCCGATGGCGGCCGGCGCCGCCATGCCGCCGAGCGAGAGCATGTCGCCCAGCATCCACCACACCACGCCGGCGGCGACCGCGCCCACGATCAGGAACTTGGCCAGCGCCTTGCCGAGCTCCACCAGTCCCTGCACCCCGAACACCCGCTTGATGCCCGACAGCGGACTCAGCCGCTTGAGGTCCGGCACCAGTGCCTGGCTCGAGAACACGAAGCCGCCGGTCGTGACCGGCGCCAGCAGCGCGACGACGACCAGGATGCCGACGAGCGGCGCGATCGCGAGTCCGGCCTCGGCGACCGCCGCGGCCACGACCGGGAACACCGACTGCGGGTGGTCGAGCATGGAGCGCGGCACGTCGAGGCCCGCGCGCATCACCCGGGTGAGGCCCGTGGCGCCGTGCTGGCCCGCGAGCAGCAGCGTCGCGGCGCCGGCGACCATGACGGCGGTGCCGGCCAGCTCGCGCGAACGCGGTACCTGTCCCTTGTCGCGCGCATCCTGCAGCCGCTTCGGCGTCGGCTGCTCGGTGCGTTCGTCGCGGTCTTCCTGGCCGGCCATGCGTCAGTTCCCACGCGCCACCTGCCCGGCGACGTCGAACGCGTCGCCGAGCAGGGACAGGAAGGCGTCCTTGAGCGCCGGCAGGGACAGCAGCAGCACCAGGAAGCCGAACAGCATGGCCACCGGGAACCCGACCGCGAACAGGTTGAGTTGCGGCGCGGCGCGGCTGACCACACCCATGCCGAGATTGACCGCGAGCAGCGCCACCACGGCCGGCAGCGCGATGACGAGCCCGGACTCGAAGATCCGGCCGCCCCAGCTGGCCAGCATCCAGAAGTCGTCCGGGCCGATGCCGGGGCCGCCGGCCGGCGACCACTGGAAGCTCTCGACCAGCACGCCGATGAGCGCGACGTGGCCGTCCACGGACAGGAACATGAGCAGCCCGAGCACCAGCAGGAACTGCGAAAGCACCGGCGTGCTGCCGCCACGTGCCGGGTCGACCAGCATGGCGAAGCCGAGGCCCATCGTCATCGCGATGGTCTGCCCGGCCATCACCAGTGCGTCGAAGGCGAGCTGCACGGCGAAGCCGATGCCGAAGCCGATGGCGAACTGCATGGCCATCGCCAGCACGCCGGCGGCGGACAGGGGATCGAAGTCCGGCGGCGGCGGTGCGAGTGGCGCGACCAGGAGCGCCAGCGACAGCGCCAGTACGATCTTGACGCGCCCGGGCACGACGTTGGCGCCGAGTATCGGCGCGACCAGCAGCATCCCGGAGATCCTGAGCAGCGGCCAGAGGATCGCCATCAGCCAGCCGGTGATCTGCGAGGCCTCGAGGTGCACGGCCTTCAGCCCAGCATCGACGGGATCGACCCGAACAGGGAGCGCGTGTAGTCGACGATCGTGCCCAGCATCCAGTTTCCGGCGACGATCAGCGCCACCACCATCACCAGCAGCTTGGGAACGAACGACAGCGTCATCTCGTTGATCTGCGTCGCGGCCTGCAGCATGCCGATCACCACGCCAGCCGCCAGCACGCTCAGGAGCAGCGGCGCCGCCAGCAGCGTCGTGATCGTCAGTGCCTGCTGGCCCAGGGTCATCACCGTCTCTGGTGTCATGCCGGGTTTCCTGTCAGGTGAAGAAGCTGGCCGCGAGCGTGCCCATGAGCAGCGACCAGCCGTCGACCAGTACGAACAACATGATCTTGAACGGCAGCGAGATGAGCATCGGCGAGAGCATCATCATGCCCATCGACATCAGCACGCTCGCGACCACCAGGTCGATGATCAGGAACGGCAGGAACACCATGAAGCCGATCTGGAACGCGGTCTTGAGCTCACTGGTGATGAAGGTCGGTATCAGCACCGTCATCGGCACGCTTTCCGGACCGTCGAGCTCGGGCAGCGCCGCGATGCGGGCGAACTGTTCGAGATCGTCCTCGCGCGTCTGCTTGAGCATGAACTGGCGCAGCGGCGCCACCGCCCCGTCGAGCGCCGCCTCGGCCGACATCTGGCCGTCCAGGTAGGGCTTGACCGCGTCGTTCCACGACACCGACAGCACCGGCGACATGATGAACAGCGTCATGAACAGCGACAGGCCGAGCAGGACCTGGTTGGGCGGCGTGGTCGGCGTGCCGAGCGCCTGCCTGAGGATCGCCAGCACGATGACGATGCGGGTGAACGACGTCATGCTGAGCAGGATCGCCGGCAGCAGCGTCAGCGCCGTCATGAACAGGAGGATCTGCAGCGTGATGCTGTAGGTCTGCGCGCCGTCCGGGCCGGTGGTCACCTCGAAAGCCGGTACGCCACCGGCCACCTGGGCCGTGGCGAGCGCCGGCAGCAGCGCGAGCGGCAGGGCGAACCATGCGGCGTGGCGCGTCATGCGCGGCCTCCGCGTTCGAGCACGGAGCGGAATCGCTCGGCCAGCGGCGACGGTGCCGGGGCCACCCCGGCCTGCAGCGCCACCGGCTGCTCGAGCAGCTCGAGCGTCGTCACCCCGGCGCCGCTCACCCCGACCAGCGCCTGCCGGTCGCCGACCGCGAGCAGCACGACACGCTCGCGCGGCCCGAGCGGAAGGTCGGCGAGCACGCGGATCGCGTCGCCAGCGCGGTGCTGCACCAGCCGCAGGCGGCGCGCCAGCCAGGCCATGCCCGCGATCAGCGCCAGCACCAGCAGCAGCGAGAGCACGACCTGCGCCAGGTCACCGCCCCCCGGCAGCCCGGCCGCAGCCGCGGGCTCGGCGGCACCCGCCGCGGTCGCGGCCAGCCAGCAGGCCAGCAGGGCGGACGTCCTCCTCACCGCACCGGCTCCATGCGCTCGCGCGGGCTGGCGACTTCCGTGAGGCGCACGCCGAAGTTCTCGTTGACGACGACGACCTCGCCGCGCGCCACGCGCACGCCGTTGACGAGCACGTCGAGCGGCTCCCCGGCGAGGCGGTCGAGTTCCAGGATCGAGCCCTGCGACAGCTGCAGCAGGTCGCGCACCTTGATGCGCGCCGTGCCGACCTCGAGCGCCAGCGTGACGCCGACGTCGAGGATCAGGTCGAGGTTCACCTCGGTGCCCGCGCCTGGCGCCGTGTCCTGCGCGGCAACCGGCTTCGCGCCGGCCGGGGTCTGGTTCGCCATCTGGTTCTCCTTGGGCGTAGGCCCGGTTCAGCGCCGCGCGCCGACCGCGGGCGCAGCGCCAATGATCGTGAGCGCGTTGCGTGCGCGGGATACGCCGAAGCGGGCCGTGTACAGGGGCACGTCGCCGGCCAGCAGGGTCGCCTCGCGCGGCGCATCGATCGGTATGAGGTCACCGGGCTTCAGGCGCACGAGGTCGCCGATGCTGATCGCCGCCTCGGCCAGCACCGCGCGAACCTCGACCTCGGAGTCGACCACGCCGGCTGCCAGCGCCCGCACCCAGGTGGCGCTGCCGGTCGCCGCCCGGACCGCGGAACTCGACGCCAGCGTCTCGCGCAGCGGTTCGACCGCGGCGGCGGGCAGCACGAAGTCGAGTGCGCCGCTGCCGGTCGGCAACTCGATGTTGAAGCGGTTGACCAGTACGGTCTCGCCCGGGGCGCAGATGTCGACGAAGTGCGCGTTGCGTTCCTGCTTGACCAGTTCGAAGTCGAGCGACGTGACCGGCCGCCAGGCCGCGGCAAGGTCGATGGTGGCCTGCTTCACCACCAGCCGCGCGAAGCGGCCCTCCGTCGGCGTGAGCCCGCTGTCGGCGGCGCGGGCCACCGCGCGTCCCGGACCGCCGTAGAACGCGTCCACCATCAGGAACAGGAGCTCCGGGTCGATGGCAAACAGCACCTGCCCGACCAGCGGGCGGGCGCGTGCAATGTCGAGGCAGGCAGGCAGCGGCAGCGCGCTCAGGAAGTCCGCGGCCCTGTGCATCTGCACGCCCTGGAAGGTGACCTGGACCTCGCGCTTGATCAGTTCGGACAGGCTCGCGCGGTACTGCCGGGCGAAGCCCTCCAGCAGGAGCTCGAGGGTGGGCAGGCGACCACGCGTGATTCGCTGCCCGCCGGCCAGGTCATAGGGCCGCGCCTCGGCCGGCGCCGGCGCGCCCGGGCCGGCGCGATCCAGCAGCGCCTGGACTTCTTCCTCGGAGATCACCGGTGCCGCCGGATCGACCGCCACGTCACTGCACCACGAAGCTGGTGAAGAGCAGGCTCTCGACTCCGCCGGAGCCGGTCTCGCGCTTGATGATCGCCTCGACCTCGGCCAGCGAGGCGGCGCGCAGCTTCTCCTTGCCGTCGCGCGTCATGACGTCGTCGCCGGTGAGGTTGCTCATCAGCAGCATCAGGTTGTTGCGGATGAGCGGCGCATTGCGCTGCACCGCCTCGATCACCGCGGGGTCGCGCGCCATCACCTCGATCGTCACCTGCAGGAAGCGGACGGACCCGTCCTGCTCGAAGTTGACGACCAGCGGCGGCTCCATGGCGAAGTAGATCGCAGGCCCGCTGACCGACGGCTTGCCGCCCTTCTCCGGCGCGACCGGCTCGGGCTTGAGGGTCAGCCGCCCTTCATCGTCGAGGATGAGTTCCTGCGCCGGGTGGAGCATGGCGTTCACGAATCCGCCGACGACCACGGCCACGAGCGTCAGCAGGAAGATGCCGACCGCGTTGACCAGCTTGCCGCCGATGCCGCCCTTCTTCTCGGCCGGTGCCGGTGCCGCCTCTTCCGCCTCTACAGCCATGGCCTGGTGCCCCGTGCGTGGTATGTGACGCAAGTGGGAGCAAGTTCCATGCCACGCCTCCGCGAACGGGGCGCGGGCTTTAGAGACAATGGGTTACGGTCTGCGCGCTGCGAGCGCGCACCGGCCGGCCGGCCGCGGCGTCAGAAATTTGGCGCGCGCGGGCGGCCTACCCGCCGGTGGCTCCGGCGACCAGCACCGACAGGAACGGCACCAGGGCCAGGAGTCCGAGTTCCAGCGCCACCGCCGCCTGGGCGCGCTCGACCTCGATGGTCAGGGGCGCGAATGCCGGGACGGTGCGCGCCTCGCGGTTCCAGCGGATGAACTGGCGGGTCGGCAGCACGGAGACAGCCAGGATGGCGGCCAGCACGCCGAGCTTCAGCAGGAACAGGTGGTCGTCGAGGTAGCGCGCGAGGCCGCCGTCGAACTGCGCGCGCCCGATCCCGGTCGCGAGCGCGGCGATCAGCGCGAAGAGCCACGCGAGGTCCGCGGCGCCGAGCAGGCGGGCCTGCGCCCGGTCGACCGGCCGCTTCAACAGCCAGTGCTGGGTCACGAGCAGCGCCGCGGCCGTGCCGACCGCGAGCAGGTGCAGGTAGGCGAAGACGGCCGTCCAGATCACGCGGTTGCGGTTCCGGCAGGCACCGGCGTGCGCAGACGCCGGCTCAAGTCATCACCATCCACACGTACGCCGCATAGCCGGCGACCCATGCCGCACCGACGGCCCGGCTGATGGTCTGGCCACGCAGCATGTGCCATCCCAGCAACGCCGTGACCGCGACCATCACCCACACGTCGACCTGCGCGATGTCCGGCGGGACCGGGATCGGGTGCACGACCGCTGTGGCGCCGAGGATGAACAGCAGGTTGTAGATGTTGCTGCCCACGATGTTGCCGACCGCCACTGCGCCCTGGCCACGGACCGCGGCGATGACCGAGACCGCGAGTTCCGGCAGCGACGTGCCGACCGCGACCACGGTGAGCCCGATGACGCTCTCGGAGATGCCGAAGTCGCGCGCAATCACGATGGATGCGCCGACCAGCAGCCTGGCGCCCAGCACCACGCCGATGAGCGAGGCGACCGCGATGGCGAGCGGCATGAATAGCCCCGCCACCCGCGGCGTGTGCAACTCCGCCTCGCGCTCGTGCAGGTCCGCCTCGGCATCGTGCGACTTCTTCTCGGCGTGGTAGGTCACGACGATGTAGCCGACCAGCAGCGCGATCATCACCGCGCCGGCCAGGCGCTCGAGGCTGCCGAGCAGGACCACGACCAGGCCGATCGCGCTGGCCATGGCCAGCGCCAGGGCATCCCGGTGAAAGGCCTGGCGGAACACCGCCACCGGCCCGATGAGCGCCGTGACGCCGAGGATCAGCAGGACGTTGGCGATGTTGCTGCCGACGACGTTGCCGACCGCGATGCCTGGCGCGTCGCGAAAGGCCGCGATCAGGCTCGCCACCAGTTCCGGCGCCGAGGTGCCGAAGCCCACGAGGGTCAATCCGATGAACAGGGGCGAGACCCCGAGCGCGCGCGCCACGCCGACCGCGCCACGCACCAGGAACTCGCCGCTGCCAAGCAGCAGGACCAGGCCGCAAACCAGTTCCAGGTACGTCAAGCTGTCTCGCCTCTCCCCGCGCAGCGCGCTGCCCGTGCAGCCCTGCGAATCTACCCGACCGCGCGGTTGCGCGTCAGCATCCTGCCGTCAGCCGACCAGGCGGGCGAAACCGGCTGCGTCGATGTTGGCGCCGCAGACGATGAGCCCGACCTTGCGACCGGCCAGCCGGTCGCGCAGCGGCCCGAGCAAGGCGGCGGCGGCCGCGGCCCCGGCCGGTTCCACCGCGAGCTTCGCCTGTTCGAGCAGGAAGCGCATCGCCGCCCGCAGCGCGTCGTCATCGACCAGGACCAGGTCGTCGACATGGTCGCGGCACAAGGCATAGGAAATCGGCAGCGCATAGGGCGCGCCCAGGCTGTCCGCGATGGTGGCCACCCGCTCGATGGGCTGCGGGCTGCCCGCCGCGAAGCTCCGATGCATGGAGTCGGCGCCCACCGGCTCGACACCGATGACGAGGCAGTCGGGGTTCACCAGCTTGACCGCGGTGGACACGCCGGCGCACAGGCCGCCACCGCCGATCGGCACGACCACGGCGTCGAGGTCCGGTACCTGCTCCATGAACTCGAGCCCCAGCGTCGCGGTGCCGATCGCGGTCCGCAGGCCCTCGAAGGGATGGATCAGCGGGCGCGCCTCGGCGATCTGCAGTTCCTCCACCCGCTGGAAACCGGCGTGGGCGTCGGCGGCGAACTCGACCTCTGCGCCCCAGGCGCGGCACTGCGCGACCCGGAACGGGTTGGCGCTGGCGATCATCACGACCTTGGCATGGGTACCGGCGACCCGCGCCGCGTAAGCGGTCGCAATCGCGTGGTTGCCGGCGCTGATGGCACAGACGCCGCGGGCCAGCTCGTCGCGACTGAGACTCATGACATTGAGCAGGGCACCGCGCGGCTTGAAGCTGCCGGTGCGCTGCAGGAGTTCCAGCTTCAGCACCGGGCGCGTGCCCGCCCCGAAAGCGTCGCGAATCGCCGGACCCTCGAGCTCGTGCACGGGGGTGCGCAGCACGTGGCCGCCGAGTTGCCGCTGCGCCGCCCGTACCTGGCCCAGTTCGATGCGTGGATGCACGCGCGTCATGGCTCCCTGCCCTGGAAGGCGGGCATGTTAGCGCAGCGCGCGCGGGCGGCGGCGGCTCAGGCGTAGGTGTCGACCAGCGTCATTGCTGCCCGGGCGGATCGGGCGCTGGAAGGCGCCGGCAGCTCCACGGCCACCTCGGCCAGCGGGGCGTCGTCACGGTCGTAGCGGCCCGGTTGCGCCGGACGCTCGTGGAACGAGTGCTGCGCCACGTTGACATCGACCTGGGTGAAGCCCTGTGCGCCGAGCATGTCGCGCAGGCGCGGAATGGCCTGCTCCAGCGCGTCGCGGGCCACGAAGTTGTGGGCGGACAGTGACACGCTGGCCTGGTCGCCGCTCACCTGCACCCGCACTTCCACCGGGCCCAGCTGTGGGGGGTTGAGCTTGAGCTGTGCGCTGGTGAGATCGCGTCCGACCATCCAGGCGACCCGTTCGCCCAGCTCCTGCGGGAACGGCTCGGCACCGACCGGCGTCGCGAGCTGCATGACCGCGGTCGGCGACGCCATCCGCGCCGGCGTGGCGGACGGCCCTGCGGCGGCCGACGGCGTGGT
>CAZXAS010000087.1:9190-11393 GCA_964638185.1 uncultured Steroidobacteraceae bacterium
GGTGTCGGCGACGTCCGCGCTCTCGAGCCCTGCCGGCGGTGGCACGAACGCGTGCGCCGACCCGGTGGCTGCCGCGTGGGGTGTCGCTGGCTGGAGCGGCGCCTCCGTGCCCTCGGTCCCGGCCGCCTGCACCGCCGCGAGAGTGGCGGCATGGGTCACCGGGGTCGGAATGGTCGCTGGCGTGGTCGACGAATCCTGCTTCGCGCCGACGAGGCGGCCGGCCAGGGCCGGCGGGCCCGGTGGCAGCGGCTGCACCATGGTCACGGGTGGCAACCAGGGACTGGCGAGCGGCAGGGCATTGCCGTCGGGCGGCACCCCCGTGCCGCCCTCGTCGGCGGCGGGCTCCACGCCGGTCGCCGGGATCCCCGTGCCGGCGTCGCCCGTCACGGGCAGCAGCATCGCGGCAAATCCCGGCACCAGCGCCGCGGCCGGCCCGCCTGCAGCGGCCACGGGCGGGGCGGTCGCCTGGGCGACAGGTGGCGGAGGACTGATGCTGACGCTCGTCATCACCGGCCGGAAGTGCAAGGCCCATGCCATGCCCGGCAGGCGGCCGGAAGGATCAGGGCGGCGGCTTGGTCGAGCGCTGTGTGGAGAGTTCGTCGTGGTCGCGCTGCTCGCGCCGGTCACTGTCGCGGACTTCCTCCTGCCGCAGACGCTCGACCGCCTTGGACAGCGCCGCCGCCTCCACCTTGAGCGCCTGCCACTCGGCGGTCCGCCGCTCCGCCTCGTCGCGCGCCTCGCCGACCAGGCGTTGCTGCTCGCGAATCGAATCGTTCAGGCGGTCGAGGAAGGTGCTGAAGTTGGCGAGCCGCAGCGCGTCCGTGCCGGTGCCGCCGGGCAGCGTCGCGGCGAGATACTCGTCGCGGTAGCGGACCAGCTGGCCGAGCTTCTGCTCGCGCTCCTCGACCAGTTGCCGTGCCGCATACAGCAGGCGCCCCGCGTCGCGCTCGCGGGAGTCGGCGAGTTCCTTGATCGGCTGCATGCGTCGCGCCCTGGTCACGTCCGCACCGCCTCGTCGCCGCGACGCGCGCTCACGGCGAGGCCTTCGGCGCGAGCAGCCTGGCGAGTTCGCCGATGCTGTCCTGGAAGCCGACCCGGTCGTACATGTCCTGGCGCAGGAACTCGACCAGCCGCGGCCAGTTGTCGATCGCCGCGTCCACCCGCGGGTCCGTGCCGCGCTTGTAGGCACCGACGGCGATCAGGTCGCGGTGCTGCTGGTAGACGGCGTACAGCTGGCGCAGCCGGGCGGCGAGATCGAGGTGCTCGCGCTTCGCCACCTGGTGCATCGCGCGGCTGATGGATGCCTCGATGTCGACCGCCGGGTACACGCCGGCCTCGGCCATCTGCCGCGACAGCACGATGTGGCCGTCGAGGATGGCGCGCGCCGCGTCGGCGATCGGGTCGCTGCGGTCGTCGCCCTCGGTCAGCACCGTGTAGAAGGCGGTGATCGAGCCCGGCCCGCGGTCGCTGTTGCCGGCACGCTCCACCAGCTGTGGCAGGCGCGCGAACACGCTCGGTGGATAGCCCTTGGTGGCAGGAGGTTCGCCGATGGCAAGCGCGATCTCGCGCTGCGCCTGTGCGAAGCGCGTGAGCGAGTCGAGCAACAGCAGCACCTTGCGGCCCTGGTCGCGGAAGTGCTCGGCGATCGCCGTCGCCAGCCATGCGCCGTGCAGGCGCATCAGCGGCGGCGTGTCCGCCGGTGTCGCCACCACCACGGCCCGCTTGAGGCCGTCCGGGCCGAGCGTGTCGTTGACGAACTCCTGCACCTCGCGGCCGCGCTCGCCGATGAGCCCGACCACCGTCACGTCGGCCTCGGTATAGCGGGTCATCATGCCGAGCAATACCGACTTGCCCACGCCGGAACCGGCGAACAGGCCGATGCGCTGGCCGCGGCCGACGGTCAGCAGCGCGTTGATCGAGCGCACCCCGACGTCGAGCGGATCGCGGATGGCGTGGCGGCGCAAGGGGTTGAGCTGTGTGCCCAGCAGGGGACGGCGCTCACCGGGCTTGAGCTCGCCGAGGCCGTCGAGTGGCTTGCCACTGCCATCCAGCACGCGACCGAGCAGGTCGTCGCCGATGCGTGCCTCGGAAGCGGCGCTCGCCGGGACCACGCGCGCACCCGGCATCAGCCCCTGCATGTCGCCGGTCGGCATCAGGAACAGGCGCTCGCCGGAGAAGCCGACCACCTCGGCTTCGAGCTGCC
>CAZXAS010000088.1:0-11366 GCA_964638185.1 uncultured Steroidobacteraceae bacterium
TGAACTCCTCGTAGATCACGTCGTCCATGCGCGAGCCGGTGTCGATCAGCGCGGTGGCGATGATGGTGAGCGAACCGCCCTCCTCCACGTTGCGCGCGGCACCGAAGAAGCGCTTCGGGCGCTGCAGGGCGTTGGCATCCACACCGCCGGTCAGCACCTTGCCGGAGCTCGGCACGACGGTGTTGTAGGCGCGCGCGAGGCGCGTGATCGAGTCGAGCAGGATCACCACGTCGCGCTTGTGCTCGACCAGGCGCTTGGCCTTCTCGATCACCATCTCGGCGACCTGGACGTGCCGGCTCGCCGGCTCGTCGAAGGTGCTGGCAACGACCTCGCCCTTGACCGTGCGCGCCATCTCGGTGACCTCCTCGGGCCGCTCGTCGATGAGCAGCACGATCAGGTACACGTCCGGGTGGTTGCCGACGATCGAGGTGGCGATGTTCTGCAGCAGCATCGTCTTGCCCGCCTTCGGCGGCGAGACGATCAGCCCGCGCTGGCCCTTGCCGAGCGGTGCGGTGAGGTCGATGACACGGGCCGTCATGTCCTCGGTCGAGCCGTTGCCGCGCTCCAGCTTGAGCCGCTTGGTCGGGTGCAGCGGGGTCAGGTTCTCGAACAGCAGCTTGTGCCGCGAGCTCTCCGGCGAGTCGAAGTTGATCTCGCCCACCTTGAGCAGCGCGAAATAGCGCTCGCCGTCCTTGGGCGGACGGATCAGCCCGGAGATGGAATCGCCGGTGCGCAGGTTGAAGCGCCGGATCTGGCTCGGGCTGACGTAGATGTCGTCCGGGCCTGCGAGGTACGAGCCCTCGGCCGAGCGCAGGAAGCCGAAGCCGTCCTGCAGGATCTCGAGCACGCCGTCGCCGTAGATGTCCTCGCCGCCACGCGTGTGCGCCTTGAGGATGGAGAAGATGACGTCCTGCTTTCGCTGCCGGGCAGTGTTGTCGAGCCCCATGGACTCGGCCATCTGCACCAGCTCGTGCACCGGCTTCTTCTTGAGCTCGGTCAGGTTCATCGAGCGGCGCGATGCCGCCAGTTCTTCCGGCGAGATGATCCCGGTCTCGCCTTCCGGGAAGTCGTCCTGCGGCAGGCCCTCCTGGCTCATGCGGTTGCCGCCGCCGCCGCGATTGCGCCCGCCCTGGCCCTTGCTGCGACCGCCGCCGCCGCCGCGGGCCTGGTTGCCCAGATAGCCCCTCACAGGTGCTGTTCCAGCAGCGCGGCCAGCTTCGACTTGGCCACGAGCCCCACCTGCTGCGCCTCGGGCGCGCCGTTCTTGAACAGGATCAGGGTGGGGATACCGCGCACACCGTACTTGAGCGGTGTCTGCCGGTTGTGGTCGATGTTGAGCTTGGCGATGCGGACCCTGTCCCCGTATTCGCTGGCGATCTCGTCGAGAATCGGTGAAATGGCCTTGCACGGGCCGCACCATTCGGCCCAGAAATCGAGGAGCACGGGGACTTCCGACTTGAGCACGTCCTGCTCGAACGTGTCGTCGGATGTATGGACGATATTACCGCTCACGCGGGTTGCCTCCTTCAGAGAGGGGTGGGATGAAACATGGCTGGCCGGGACATCAGGGCTCGCGACCGCAACGCGAGTGACGAGCCAATGCCCGATGCGGCACAATACTGTTCTGGCGCTTGAACCTAGGGCTGCCTTTTGAGGGTGCCGGTTCAGCCGGCGGCCTTCTCGGAACCACCTCGGCGCTGCCGGCTCTGCGCGGATGCTGGCGGGGACCCCCGCTACGCTCAAGTTGCTTTGTAGCCGGTCGCGCGCCAATTTTCAAGACGTGAATCAATCAGAAGAGACCAAGTGAGCGATCAACAACACTTTTCGGACATATCCTTCACCGGCCTGCACCTGCCTGAATCTGTCGCCCGCGGCATCGCCGATGCCGGCTTCGAGCGCTGTACGCCGATCCAGGCGCAGTCCCTGCCGCGGGCGCTCGCTGGCCTCGACGTCGCCGGGCAGGCCCAGACCGGCACCGGCAAGACCGCCGCCTTCCTGGTGGCACTGTTTTCCCACCTGCTGCGCCACCCGCCGGCCGCGTCGCGGCCGACGACCTCGCCCAGGGCCCTGATCCTGGCGCCGACGCGCGAACTGGCGGTGCAGATCCACCGCGATGCCGAGATCCTCGGACAGTACACCGGACTCGTGCTCGGGCTCGCCTTCGGCGGCGTGGACTACGAGAAGCAGCGGCGCCACCTCGAGGCGGGTGTCGACGTCCTGATTGGCACGCCGGGTCGCATCATCGACTACTACAAGCAGCACGTGTTCGACCTGCACCACATCCAGGTCATGGTGCTGGACGAGGCGGACCGAATGTTCGACCTCGGCTTCATCAAGGACATCCGCTACATGCTGCGGCGCCTGCCGCCGCCGGACCAGCGCCTGAACCTGCTGTTCTCGGCGACGCTGGCGCAGCGCGTGCTGGAACTCGCCTACGAGCACATGAACGACCCGGAGCTGATCCGCATCGAGCCCGAGCGCATCACCGCCGAGCGCGTCCGGCAGGCGATCTACTTCCCGTCCATGGAGGAGAAGGCACCGCTCCTGGTGCACCTGCTGAAACAGAAGGAAGCGAAGCGCTGCATGGTGTTCGTGAACACCAAGCGCGTGGCCGAGTACCTCGAGCGCAAGCTCCGGGCCAACGGCATCGAGGCGGCGGCGATGTCCGGCGACGTGCCGCAGGCGCGCCGGTTGCGCATGCTGCGCGACTTCCACGACAGCAAGATCGCGGTGCTGGTCGCGACCGACGTGGCCGCGCGCGGGCTGCACATCCCCGAGGTCAGTCACGTCTTCAACTACGACCTGCCGCAGGACCCGGAGGACTACGTGCACCGCATCGGCCGCACTGCGCGCGCCGGGGCCGAGGGTGACGCGGTCAGCTTCGGCTGCGAGGAGTACGTGGTCACCCTGCCCGAGATCGAGGCTTTCATCGGGGCCAAGCTGCCGGTCGCGTCCTTCGATCCGCTGGAACTGCCCGAAGTCCGCTCGGCGAGCAACGTGCCGCGCCACACCGACACGCAGTCCTGGCAGGAACGCCAGGACCGGATGGCGCGTGGCGGTGGCGGCGGCGGCGGCCGGCCGAGGCACGGCGGTGGTGGTGGTGGACGGCCGCGCCAGGGTGGCGGTGGCGGCGGTGGACGGGCGCGCGCCGATGCGCCGCGGCCGGCGCCGGAGGCCGTGGCACCGCCCGTGGTCGCCGATGCGCCCGTCGCGCCCGCCACGGACGGCGCAGCGCCAGCCCGCCGCCGGCGGCGCCGGCGGCGCAAGCCGGCAGGTGGACAGCCACCCACCGGCAGCTGAGCCATGACAGGCGATCCCCACGGCCTGCTGCTCGACGTCGTGGCCCTGGCCCGCGAAGCCGGACGCGCCATCCTGGCGGTGTATGCGCAGGCCTTCACGGTGCAGGAGAAGGACGACGCCTCGCCCCTGACCGAGGCCGACCTCAAGGCCCAGGACATCATCATCGCCGGCCTCAAGCGCCTCACGCCCGAGGTGCCGGTCCTGTCCGAGGAGGCCGAGGCCGTGCCGTTCGCCACGCGATCACGCTGGGACTGGCTTTGGGTCGTGGACCCGCTCGACGGCACGCGCGAGTTCGTCGAGCGCAACGGAGAGTTCACGGTCAATATCGCGCTGGTTCACGCCCACCGCGCCGTGCTCGGCGTGGTGCATGCCCCGGTCCTCGAGACCGACTATTACGCCTGCGAGGGCTACGGCGCCTTCAAGAGCGGGGGCGACAGTGACCCGGTCCTGGTCCGGGTGACGCGGCCTGCGGCGCGTCCGGTGCGCGTGGTCGGCAGCCGCTCCCACCGGGGCTCGTCCCTCGATGGCTTCCTCGAGCGCGTGGGCCCGCATGAAATGGTGGGTGTAGGCAGCTCGCTCAAGTTCTGCCTGCTCGCCGAGGGCGCCGCGGACGTCTACCCGCGGCTCGGACCCACCTCGGAATGGGACACCGCCGCCGGCCAGTGCGTGCTCGAGCAGGCTGGCGGCCACGTGGTCGGCCTTGATGGCGAGCCGCTCACCTACAACGCCCGGCCCGCACTGCTGAACCCCCACTTCATCGCCTACGCGGACGATTCCGTGGACTGGCGGGCCATGCTCGGATGACGCTCGCGGCCTTCTTGGCACTGGTCGCGCTGCTCGTCCTGGCCTGGGCCTGGCATGCCAACCTTGCGGCACGCGAACTGGCGAACCAGGTCGCCGCCGAGACCTGCACCACCGCCGGCGTGCAGTTGCTCGACGGGACCGTGTCCTCGCTCCGGCTGGCGCTGTCGCGCGATGCCGGCGGGCGCCTGGCGCTGCGCCGCACCTACGTCTTCGACTACTCGGAGGACGGCTATAGCCGCCGGCGCGGCTTCGTGGTGCTGACCGGGCTTGCTGTCGACAGCGTCGGCCTCGGACCGAGGGGCGTGTCGTGAACCGCTCCCGCGTCGACCTGCACCTGCACTCCAGTGCCTCGGATGGACGGCTCACGCCCGCCGAGCTGGTGCGTCACGTCGCCGCCTGCGGCGTCGAGCTGATGGCGCTGACCGACCACGACACCACCGCGGGGATCGCGGCCGCGGCCCGGGAGGCGGCCGCCATCGGCATGGCCTTCGTCGCCGGGGTCGAACTGTCGGCCGACTGGCGCGGACGTTCCATCCACGTGCTCGGGCTCGCCATCGACCCCGCGGGGACGGAGCTCGCGGCCGGCATCGCGCGGGTGCAGTCGCAGCGCCGGGAGCGCGCAGTGGAAATCGCGCGGCGCCTCGATGCGGCCGGCGCGCCGGGGACCGAGGTGCTGGAGCGGGTGACTCGCGAGACGCCACTGCCGACGCGCACCCATTTCGCCCGCGCGCTGGCCGAGCTCGGCGCCGCCCGCACCGTCGCCGAGGCCTTCGAACGCTACCTCGGGCGCGGCGCGCCGGCCTCGGTCAGGACCGAGTGGCCGGCGATGGGCGAGGCGGTTGGTTGGATCAACGCGGCCGGTGGCGTGGCCGTGCTCGCCCATCCGCTGCGCTACACGCTCTCGGCGGGCCAGCGACGCGACCTCGCGACCGAGTTTCGTGCCCTGGGCGGCGCCGGGGTGGAGCTCGCCTGTGGCGGTGCGTCGACGGCCCAGCTGCACCAGGCGGTGTCGCTCGCGACCCGGTCGGGCCTGGACGGCTCGGTGGGCTCCGATTTCCACGACCCGGCAGTGCCGTGGAATCCCCCCGGGCGATTGGCTAAGCTTCCGGCCTCGGTCCGGCCCGTGTGGGCCCGGCCCGCTTTTCCCGAGGGCTTCGTCGAAGTGTGCCCATGACCAGTGACGACGAGAAGGTCGATACCCAGCTGTTCGAGCGGGTGCAGCGCCTGCGCGAACTGCGGATCGAGCATCGGGACCTCGACGACGTCATCGGCCGGCTGACGATGGACATCTACATCGACGAGCTGCAGCTGCGGCGCCTGAAGAAGCGCAAGCTGCTGCTCAAGGACCAGATCGCGCGGCTCGAGAGCGAGCTCATCCCCGACCTCAACGCATGATCCCCGCGCCCTACCCGCCGCGCACCGGCCAGCCGGGATCCACGGGATGAATGCGGTCGGCAGCTGGATCGATTCGGCCCTGACGGCGGCGAACCTCGCTCAGGCCATCGCCATCGCGGTCGCCATCGGCGTGGCCTGGCTCGGCACCGGCATCGCCAACCGCTGGTACCTGCCGCGCCAGGAAACCGGCATTTCTGCCCGCGGCCTGGCCAAGGAAGCCCTGGTGGTGGTCACGCCCTTTGTCGTGGCCCTGCTGGTGGTGGCCGTGGCGCGCATGACGATCGCGGCGGCCGGCCTCGACACCACGCTCGTCGACCACGCGGTACGGCTGGCGGTGGCGCTGATCCTGGTCCGCCTGCTGGCCTTCGGCGTGCGCCGCTCGGTGTCGCCCGGTGCGCGGTTCAAGGGCTGGGAGACACCGGCGACGCTCGCGCTGTGGGTGGTGATTGCGGCGCAGATGCTCGGCTGGCTGGATGCGGTGGTGCGTGTCCTCGACTCGACCAAGCTCACCGCGGGCTCGGGCAAGAAGGACGGCCCACTCACGCTGTGGTTCGCCGTCGAGGCCGTCTTCTTCATCTGCTTCTTCGTCGTCGCCAGCGTCTGGGTGGCGCGCTGGGTCGACCGGCGGGTGTCGATGCTCACGGCCCTGGCGCCGTCGACGCGCATCGGCATCGGCAAGGCCAGCTACGCGTTCTTCATCGGCTTCGGCATCCTGCTGGGGCTCCGGGCATCGGGCGTCGACCTCACCGCGCTCACGGTATTCTCGGGCGCCATCGGCCTCGGCCTCGGTTTCGGCCTGCAGGCGATCGCCGCCAACTTCGTCAGCGGCTTCGTGCTGCTGATGGACAAGTCCATCAAGCCCGGCGACGTCATCAGCTTCACCGGCACGACCGGCACCAGCACCCACGGCTTCGGCTGGGTGGAGGAGCTGCGCGGCCGCTACATCGTCGTCCGCGACCGCGACGGGGTCGCGACCCTGGTGCCAAACCAGAACGTGATCACCAACCAGGTCATCAACTGGAGCTACGGCCACCCCAAGGTCCGCCTGCGCATCCCGGTGCGCATCAGCTACCGGGACGACGTCGAACTTGCCCTCCGGCTGCTGCTCGACGCGGCCAACGACCATCCACGGATCCTGCGCGACCCGCCGCCCGTCTCGCGCCTGATGGAGTTTGCCGACTACGGCATGGAGGTCGAGGTCCGCTTCTGGATCGGCGACCCGGCCGAGGGTGTCAACAACGTCCGTTCCGACGTGAACCGCAAGGTATGGGCGGCGTTTCGCAAGCACGGCATCACGATTCCGCCGGCCCAGCGCGAGCTGCGCATCCTCGACGGGGGCCTGTCGGCCTCGACGCTGGCGCCCGCGAGCCGCGGACCGATCGAACCGACCCTGGACGGCCAGGACTGACGGCACGATGGCCGGGCTCCTGCCTGACGAGATTCCCGAGCACGAGTACGATCTGGCCTGGACCCGCTCACCGGGACCGGGCGGGCAGAACGTCAACAAGCTGGCCACCGCCTGCCAGCTGCGCTTTCGCGTCGGCAGCACGTCGCTGCTCGACGAAGCGGGCCGCGAGCGCCTGCGCCGCCTGGCGGGCCGGCGCCTGACGCTGGACGACGAGGTCCTGATCGATGCGCATCGTCATCGCACCCGCGAGGCCAATCGCCGCGATGCGCTGGCGCGGCTGCATGCGCTGGTCACGGCGGCCGCCGTGGCCCCGAAGGTACGCAAGCCCACCCGGCCTGGCCGGGCGGCGCGCGAGCGGCGCCTCGAGGTCAAGAAGCACCGCCAGACGACCAAGCGCCTGCGCGGTCGCGTGACAGGCGACTAGGCCGGCCTCAGCGGCCCCAGCATTGGGCCGCCGTTCCAGTACCGGTACTGCCCCGCACCCCCAGCTCGTTGAGTGTCAGGGTCGTGCATTGCGGGTCGTCGGCCAGCTGCCCGCCCAGCGGCGTGGCCGTGAGCACGTAGGTCGCGGCATTCAGCACCGCCGAGATCTGGTACGTCCCGGAGGGCAGCACGACGGCGGGATTGAAATCGACCTCGCAGCCCGCGTCGTTGTAGGCATTGAAGCGTGTGAAGCACCGCTCCAGCGCCTGCCGGCCCTGCTCCAGCGCGATGGTCGCGTCGCTCCTGTTGGTGCGCACCACCTGGGCCCGGTAGCTCGGCCAGGCGATGGCGGCGAGGATGCCCACCACCACCATCGCCACCAACAGCTCCATCAGGGTCACACCGTGCTGCCTGCTGTGCATGTATGCTGCTCCGCTCATCGGATCTGGCGCCAGGACTGGCGGCCGAAGCCGGCTGCGCCCGGGTTCTCGACGGTCACCTGAATGTTGCCCGTGGTGCCCGGCGAGTACTTGAACTCGATCGGCTCGTTGTCGTCGGCGAGGATACCCGGGCTCTGGATGATGCCCTCCTCCGAGGCGACGCCGCTCACCGGCAGGCGCTCGTTCACGCCGTCGCCGTCGATGTCGATCTCGATGTAGTCGTCGCCGTCGAATTCGCGGTCGCCGTTCAGGTCGAAGGGCGAGGCCGCGAGCCGGCCGCCGGTCAGGCTGTCGATCTCCATCAGCCAGCCGCCGCCGCCGAAGCCGCAGGGATCCGGGTCCGGGACCAGCGAGGTGAAGATCACGCGTCCCGCGCGCAGCACCGGGTTCGCGACCACCCGCTCGCCCTTGTATTCCCCGGCGCCGACGTTGCCGTCGCCGTTCGCGTCGAAGGCGAGGTCGAGGTACCAGCCACGGTCGCCCGAGCCGACCGCGTTCTTCGAGGTCACCCGGATGAGCGTCGAGTCGCTCTCGTCCTCCGGTGTGGCCGGGTCGTCGACCTCGCGCACGAACAGTTCCTCGGCCAGGATGCTCTGCTGCACGAGCGAGGCGCGGCTCGCGACGATGTCGGTCGCGTTGTTGTTGTTGCGGTCGAAGATGCCGTACACGGTCTGCACCTCGAAGTCCGCCGGGTCGGTGGCGACGATCTTGTCGGTCGGCTCGAGGAACTTGCCGGTGCCGAACAGGACCACCGTTCCGACGCCGGCCGGGCCGCGGCCGACCTCGGGCCGGGTGGTGATCGGCTGGCGGTTGCCGGCGGCGTCGCGCGCCACGAAGATCGGGAGCGGGGCCGCCACCGTGCCGTACGACACGCGCCAGTTCGCCGCGTCGGTGCTGCGGATATCGAACTTCCACATGTTGCCGTACAGGTCGCCGGCGTACACGTAGTCGGCGTTGCCATCACTGTTGATGTCGACGACCGCGGGCGTGCCCAGGCCGTTCGGCCGCCCGCCGGAGGCCGGGTCGGAGGTCCCGGTGAAGGTATTGATCTTGCGGATCAGGTCGCCGGTTTCGACGTCGACGATGTACAGCGCCGCATTGCCCGTCGAACTGGTGTCGGCGTCGGCGGTGGTGTTGTTGTAGCCGTTGCCGAACACCGCCGCCCAGCGACCAGTGCCGCCGCGCGCGACGTCGCGCGTGCGCACGATGGCCGGCTGGCTGAAGGTGTAGCCGAGGTCGGCGTCGTCGTCGTCCGTGTACTCCCACAACACCTTGCTGCCCGCATTCGCCTCGGTCACCGCATCGGGGTCGGTGATGTCGAGGGCGTAGACGCCCTGGCCGCCCTTGTTCAGGCCGCCGACCAGCACCGTGCGCCACTCCGCGGGACCCTTGAAGAACACGTCGCCCATGTTCGGCGGGCCGTCGACGAAGTACTCGTGGACGTAGTTCGGGTCGGTGAGCTTGTGCAGCCGGTCGAACACCTCGCCCGGCACGAAGGCGAAGCGCTCCGCACCGGTCTCGCCGTCGAAGGCATGCAGCATGCCGTCATTGGCGCCGGCATAGACCATCGGACGGCGCGCATCCTGGTCGTTGCGGAAGGTCGAGTACTTCTCGTTCGAAGCCGTGCCCTCCAGGTCGTCACGGTAGCGGAACGGCGGCCGGCCGACGAACACCGGCGAGGAGGACACGATGTCGCCGAGCAGGGCCGGCTTGCCCGCAGCCAGTTCGGTGCGGTCGCGGAACACGCCGCCGGCATTGCGCTGCTCGCGGGCGGTATCGCCGCGCAGGTAGGACAGCCGGTCGGAGCCGAGCCCGTCCAGCAGGTCGAGCTGGTCCTGGCGCGTGCTGTCGAGTTCATCCCAGCGGAAGGCGACGCCGTCGCCGCTGCCGTCGGTGGTGATGATCTCGCGCAGGTTGGCCGACGGAATCTCCTCCGCGGCATCCCAGTCGACCGTCGACAGCTGGCCGGTGTCCGCGTCGATGCGGAAGGACAGCAGCTGCCCGGTCCAGTCGCGGGTGCTGAACTTGGCCTGGTACAGGCGGGTCTCGCTCGAGATCGATCCCGAGTTCACCGACGCGGACGATGCGGAGCTCACACGGTCGATGATCTCGTTGAAGGCGCCCGACAGCTGTGCACCGAGGTTCAGCGCATTGGTGACGAGGAAGTAGTTGTCGGGCTTGCCGTCACCGACACTGTCCCACTCCGCCTGCAGGTCCGGAATGCCATTGTTGTTCTGGTCAGTGAAGCCGCCCCACTTGGCCGCATACCACAGCGGATCCTTGAGCAGCTCGGCGCCGCCGACAGCACCTGGATCGAAGACGCGGACGTCCGTGTGCGGCAGCGCGCCGCCGGGCGTGTAGTCGGGACGGGTCGCACACAGCGTCAGCTCGCAGGCACCTGGCAGCTCGCCGGGCGGCGTATCGAGGAAGTAGTTGACATTGGTATTGTCGTCCTGGACCACCAGGTAGATACCGTCCGCGGTCGTGCCCGAGATCACATAGCCCATGTGGTGCGTGATGCCGCCGGCCTCGTACAGGCGCTCGACGCTGACCTCGACCTGTCCGCCCACGACCTTGTACGAGTAGCGGACGATGGCATCCATGTCGTGGTCATTCCCCGACTCGACGTCCTCGAAGTTGATGATGAACGTGCCGTAGGACCCGTCCGCCGCCATGTCCTCGACGTAGAAGTCGACGATCTGGTTGGTCGGCTGAAACTGGCCACGCGCGGCGTTGATACTCGAGCCGGCGACCGACTTGGCGAACGGCACGAGCGTGATCCGCTGGTCGCCCAGCGGGATCTCGATGCGCGGCAGCGGCGAGGAGAGTGCCACCGCGAAGGTCTGCACGTTCTGCTCCGTCGGCGCCGAGCTGATGTCGTTGCCACGACCGAACTTGGCGACGCTCGCGGCGTAGTAGCTGCCCTGCTTGGTCGGCTCTTCGGGCGCGAGGCCGCGGATGTCGGCGAAGGTGGTCGCGACCTTCGGCGACGGGGCGCCGTCATAGTCGCCCGCCGACTCGCCGATGAAGATGGTCCGCGGACCGCCGAACTCGCCCGCCCAGATCTCGTCCGCTTCGGCGGACACGTCGAGGCCGCCGACGTCGTCGGCCGCACTGCCCCAGGCAGAACCCGGAAGCTGGTCGGAATCATACGACGTGTTGGGGTCGCTGATGACGGTCATGAAAGGCTTGGAGCAGTACGGGGCGCTTGCGTAGGGATTGGTCCAGCTCGAGCGCCGCCGCAGGCCGAGCTGTGAGTCATAGGTCGTTCCGGATCCGTAGTTGAAGGCCGCCGACGACCCGCTGCGCCCCGCGAAGTAGCGCAGGGTCTCGTACATCATCTCTGCGACCGGGTTGCCCCACATGCCGCCGAACTCGCCATCACTGAAGGGCTGCGTCGTTACCAGGCCCGAGCCACTAGTGCCGTCGGTGCCTGTCATGTACTGGGTGCCCGCCCCCCTGCCGACATTCTGGTACCAGGTCCCTCGATAGGCTCGGTAGCCGACCGTACGCAGTTCGTTCAAGTCGGTGATCAGGCTGTTGGTGGTGTTGGTGAACGTGCCGTCGGTGTCGACGTTGATCTCGTCGTTGATGCT
>CAZXAS010000089.1:0-11306 GCA_964638185.1 uncultured Steroidobacteraceae bacterium
GTGAGGATGAGCGTCGGCACCAACTTGCGCGCGACGAGGCGGGCCGCCATCTCGGGCGCGTCGCGCGCTCCGCGCGCGTTCAACGGGCGGTCGAAATCGTCCAGCGCCGGGTCGGCCCAGTCCGACTTCGCATGGCGTACTAGGGTCAGGCGCTTCGTGTTGCTCAAGCGGTCACATCATGCCGGTCTCGAGGCGTGCGGCCTCGGACATCATCGACTGGTTCCAGGGTGGCTCGAAGACGAGTTCGACGCGCGCCTCGCGGATGGTGGGCACCGCCTCGATCCGGTCCTTGACGTCCTGCGCCAGGAATTCGCCCATGCCGCATCCCGGAGCGGTGAGTGTCATGGTCACGTCGACATTGCGCGAGCCGTCCTCGTTCGGCTTGACGGCGCACTCGTAGATCAGGCCGAGGTCGACCACGTTGATGGGGATCTCCGGGTCGAATACGGTCCGCAACTGGTCCCACACCAGGTTGCGCACGTCCTCGTCGGTTGCGCCGGGCGGCAACTCCGGCTTCTTGAACGGCTCCTTGCCGATGGCGTCGGCGTCGTCGCCGGCGACACGGAACAGGTTGCCCTCGATGTAGACGGTGAAGCTGCCACCGAGCGCCTGGGTGATGTAGCCGACGCTGCCCGTGCGCAGCTTGACCTCGATCCCGGCAGGGATGATCACGGCCTTCACGTCGCGCTGGACGACGATGGGTTCGTTCTCGTGGCGTCTCATGTCAGCTCACTCCGTCGTCACCGGCCGGGCCTCGTCGGCCAGCGCCGCGTTCAGCGTGTGCCAGGCGAGGCTCGCGCACTTCACCCTGGCCGGGAACTCGCGCACCCCCGACAGGGCGGCCAGCTTGCCGAGGTCGGCGGGCACCGGCGCGTCGTGCCTGGTCAGCATGTCGTGGACTTCCTCGAACAGGTGCCTGACCTCACCGAGGCGCCGGCCCTTGACCGCCTCACTCATGAGCGAGGCCGACGCGGTGGAGATCGCACAGCCCTTGCACTCGAATCGGATGTCACGAATCAAGTCGCCTTCTACATCAAGAAAGATCTGTAACTTATCGCCACATAACGGATTATTCCCTTCTGCAGTCTTCGAAGGGTTGTCCAGCCGCCCGAAGTTGCGGGGCCGCTTGTTGTGATCGACGATCACGTCGCGATAGAGGTCGGCGAGGTCCATCAGGCGAGCATCTCCCTGGCGCGTCCGAGGGCCTCCACGAGGACGTCGATCTCGGCAGGCGTGTTGTAGAAGGCGAATGACGCCCGGGCCGTCGCCGGGACGTCGAAGAACTCCATCACCGGCATGGCGCAATGGTGGCCGGTCCGGATGGCCACGCCCTCCATGTCGAGGATCGTCCCGAGGTCGTGGGGGTGGATGCCGTCGATCACGAAGGACACCAGGCTCGCCTTGTCCGGCGCGGTGCCGATGATGGTCAGGCCCTCCACGGTCTGCAGGCGCCTGGTGGCGTACTCCAGCAGCCCATGCTCCCAGGCCGCGATCCGCTCCAGCCCGAGCTTGCCGACGTAGTCGATGGCCGCACCCAGGCCGACCGCACCGGCGATGTTCGGGGTGCCGGCCTCGAACTTGTAGGGCAGGGCGTTGTAGGTCGTGCCCTCGAAGGACACGGTCAGGATCATGTCGCCGCCGCCCTGCCACGGCGGCATGGATTCGAGCAGGGCCTCGCGGCCATAGAGCACGCCGATCCCCGTCGGGCCGTACAGCTTGTGACCCGAGAACGCGTAGAAGTCGCAGCCGAGCTCGCGCACGTCGACACGCTGGTGCGGCACAGCCTGCGCACCGTCGATGAGCGTCGTGATGCCGCGCTCGCGCGCGGCCGCGATGAAGCGCGCGACGGGCAGCACCGTCCCGAGCGCATTGGACACGTGGGCGAGCGCCACCAGCCGGGTGCGTGGCGTCAGCAGCCCGAGATAGGCTTCGAAGTCGACCACGCCGTGCCGGTCGATCGGTACGACCTTGAGTACCGCGCCGGTCTGCTCGCACAGCATCTGCCACGGCACGATGTTGGCGTGGTGCTCGAGCCAGCTGATGACGATCTCGTCGCCAGGGCCGAGGCGCGGCCGGCCCCAGGACTGCGCCACGAGGTTGATCGCCTCGGTGGTGCCGCGCACGAAGATGATCTCGCGCGTCGACGCCGCGTTGATGAAGGCCCGCACCTTGTCGCGCGCGCCTTCGAACAGGTCCGTGGCCTCCTGCGACAGCGTGTGCACGCCCCGGTGCACGTTGGCATGGTGCCGGGCGTCGTAGTCGGCGACCGCATCGATGACGGCACGCGGGCGCTGCGCCGAGGCGCCGTTGTCCAGGTAGACGAGGGGCCTGTCGCGGATGCGGCGGGCGAGGATCGGGAAGTCCTGGCGTATGCGCGCGACATCCAGGGTCGTGACCGTGTCCGGATGCGCGGCCATCACACGAACTCCCGGATGATGTCCCGGTCCGGCAGCCGGCCGACGACGATCCGCTCCAGGTGCGCGCGGATCGCGGGCTCGGGCACGCGTGCGATGACGTCCTCGCAGAAGGCGAAGGTCAGCAGGCCACGGGCCGTGGCCATGTCGATGCCGCGCGACAGAAGATAGAAGAGCTGGTTGGCGTCGAGCGAGCCGGTGGTCGCGCCGTGGCTGCACTTGACGTCGTCGGTGAGGATCTCGAGCTGTGGACGCGCGTTGATCTCCGCCAGGGGCGAGAGGATCAGGTTGCGGCTCGACTGGCGCGAGTCGGCCTTGACGGCCCCTTCGTGCACCACGATCTTGCCGTTGAACGCGCCGCGGCCGCGGTCCGTCGCCACGCCGCGGAACAGTTCGTCGGAACGGGTGTGCGGCGCCAGGTGATGGAACAGGGTGTAGACGTCGGCCTGGCGCTGTCCGTCGATCATCATCAGGCCCTGCACTTCGTTGGCGGCGCCAGGCCCCTCGAGGCGCACTGTCAGGTTGGTGCGCACGATCCGTCCGCCGAGCATGAAGCACTGGTGCAGGTAGTGGCTGTCGCGCGCCTGCGTCGCCAGGATCGTCTCGAACTGCACGGCACCCGGTCCCTGCTCGTGCAGCCGGATGTGCTCGAGGCGCGCTCCGTCCGCGACGCGGATCTCGCTCACCAGGTTGCCGAGCGAATCGGCGCCGCCCGGCGAGACGAAATGCTCGACCAGGCGGACGCGACAGCCGGCGCCTGCCTCCACCACCACGCGGGCGTGGCTGGCCGCCGCCGCCCCGCCGGTGGCGTGGACCAGGTAGATGACCGGTTCCACGTTCGCCCCGGGCTGGATGCGCACCAGTACCCCGTCGTCGGCGAACGCCTCGGCCAGCAGGGCCAGGCGGTCGTCGACATCGTCACCAGGCACCCGCAGCAGGCCGGCGACGCCGTCCGGGTCGCGCCCGGCGACCTCGGCCAGGCTCTCGATGCTGACCCCCGCGGGCAGCACGCCGCCGGACAGCGCCGGGACGTGGCGTCCATCGACGAGCACGACCCGCAGTGCCCCGGTCAGGGGCAGCAGGCCGGCTTCGAGTCCCTCGGGCACGTCCGCGCCGGCGGCCAGGTCGAAGCCGCGGCGATCGAGTTCCGGCCAGTCCAGGTATTTCCAGTTCTCGTCGCGACGGTCGGGCAGCCCGCGCTCGACCAGGCGCGCGATCGCCCGGTCACGCCGCTCCGTCCAGCGTGGGCCGCCGCGCAGCCGAGCGTGCGCGGCGCGATGCGCGCTGGCGATGCGATCGATCACGCCGGCCGCCGGGGCGCCGTTCATGCCGCCGCCTCCTGGCGCACCCAGTCATAGCCACGCCGCTCGAGTTCCAGCGCCAGGTCCTTGTCGCCGCTCTTGAGGATCCGCCCGCCGGCGAGAACATGGACGCGATCCGGGACGATGTAGTCGAGCAGGCGCTGGTAGTGCGTGACCATGACGATCGCGCGCGTGTCGTCGCGCAGGCTGTTGACGCCGTTCGCCACCACCTTGAGGGCATCGATGTCGAGCCCCGAATCCGTTTCATCGAGCACCGCCAGGACGGGCTCGAGGACCGACATCTGCAGGATCTCGTTGCGCTTCTTCTCGCCGCCGGAGAAACCCTCGTTGACGCCGCGGCCGAGGAAGCTCTCGTCCATCTGCATCAGCTTCATCTTCTCCCGCACCAGGCCCAGGAACTCGAAGGCGTCGACCTCAGGCTGCCCCCGGTGCTTGCGCAGCGCGTTGAGCGCCGCCTTGAGCAGGTAGACGTTGTTCACGCCGGGGATCTCGACCGGGTACTGGAAGGCGAGGAACACGCCTTCGCGGGCGCGCTCTTCCGCCGGCAGTGCCAGCAGGTCGCGGCCGAGATACTCGACGCTGCCCGCGGTCACCTCGTACTCGGGCCTGCCGGCCAGGACGCCGGCCAGCGTGCTCTTGCCGGACCCGTTCGGGCCCATGATGGCGTGCACTTCGCCGGCGCGGACCTCGAGGTTCAGGCCATCGAGGATCCTGCGCCCGGCGACCCGGGCGTGCAGGTCGCGGATGCTCAGTATCAGATCGCCCCTTACAGGCATGTTGCGTCTCCGTGCGTGTTCATCCGACGGCGCCTTCGAGGCTCACCGCGAGCAGGTTCTGGGCCTCGACCGCGAACTCCATCGGCAGCTCGCGGAACACTTCCTTGCAGAAGCCGTTCACGATCATGTTGACCGCGTCCTCCGGCGAGATGCCGCGCTGCAGGCAGTAGAAGAGCTGGTCGTCCGAGATCTTCGAGGTGGTTGCCTCGTGCTCCACGACAGCGGTCGGGTTCTTGACCTCCAGATAGGGGAAGGTGTGCGCACCACAGCGGTCGCCCATCAGCAGCGAATCGCACTGCGTGTAGTTGCGCGCGCCGTCGGCGCCGGGCAGCACCTTGACCAGTCCGCGGTAGCTGTTCTGGCCGTGACCGGCCGAGATCCCCTTGGACACGATGGTGCTGCGCGTATTGCGGCCCATGTGGATCATCTTGGTGCCGGTGTCGGCCTGCTGGTAGTGGTTCGCGAGCGCCACCGAGTAGAACTCGCCGACCGAGTTGTCGCCGCGCAGGATGCAGCTCGGGTACTTCCAGGTGATCGCCGAGCCGCTCTCCACCTGTGTCCACGAGATCCTCGAGTTGCGGCCACGGCAGTCGCCGCGCTTGGTGACGAAGTTGTAGATGCCGCCGACGCCGTTCTCGTCCCCCGGGTACCAGTTCTGCACGGTCGAGTACTTGATCTCGGCGTCATCGAGGGCGATGAGCTCGACCACGGCGGCGTGCAGCTGGTTCTCGTCCCGCATCGGCGCGGTGCAGCCTTCCAGATAGCTGACGTGCGAGCCTTCCTCGGCCACGATCAGCGTGCGCTCGAACTGACCGGTATTGGTGGCGTTGATGCGGAAGTAGGTCGACAGCTCCATCGGGCAGCGCACGCCCTTCGGTACGAACACGAACGAGCCGTCGGAGAACACGGCGGAATTGAGCGCCGCGTAGAAGTTGTCGTTGATCGGCACCACGGTGCCCAGGTATTTCTCGACGAGTCCGGGATGGTTCTTCACGGCCTCGGAGAACGAGCAGAAGATCACGCCGGCCTCGGACAGGCGCTCCTTGAAGGTGGTGGCCACCGAAACGCTGTCGAACACCGCATCGACCGCCACCCCGGCGAGCCGGGCCCGCTCGTGCAGCGGTATGCCCAGCTTGTCGTAGGTCTCGAGGAGCTTCGGATCCACCTCGTCGAGGCTCTTCGGGCCGTCCGACCTGGACTTCGGCGCCGAGTAGTAGGAGATCGACTTGAAATCGACCGGTGGGTAATGGACCCGGGCCCAGGTGGGCTCCTTCATGCGCGACCACTGGCGGAACGCCTTGAGGCGCCAGTCGAGCATGAACTGCGGCTCGCCCTTCTTGGCGGAGATGAGGCGCACGACGTCCTCGTCGAGGCCCGGCGGCACCGTGTCGCTCTCGATATCCGTGACGAAGCCATGCCGGTACTTGCGACCGACCAGTGCCTCGATGTCCTCTGCCTTGCCTGCCATTCGTCCTCCGACTTGTCTGGGGCCGCTCAGGCCCGGGTCAGCGGCCGCCAGCCGCCGCCCAGCGCTCCGGCGATGTCCGGTGGCCGCACCCGCGCGTCGCGGGCGATGAGCGAGGTCAGGCGCACGTCCTGGAGGGACTGGCGAATGGCCATGCTCACCTGCTGCCAGCTGCGCCCCACGCTGCAGTTGGCCTCGATCCCGCAGTGACCGTGGTCGCTTGCGCACTCGGTCAGGGCGACCGGCCCTTCCACCGCATCGATGATGTGCGCGGCACTGATCTCCGCGGCCGGGCGGGCGAGCTGGTAGCCGCCACGCGCGCCGCGGGTCGATGTGACGAGCCGCGAGCGCTGCAGGCCCTTCAGCAGCTTGCTGACCGTCGGCGGCGCGATTCCCGTGCGTTCCGCGATCTCGGTGGCGCTCAGGCAGCCTTCCGGACGCTCCGCCAGCACCGCGAGGATCACCGTCGCATAGTCGGTCAACTTGCTGATTCGCAGCATGCTTTGCGGGGCCCCGGTTAATACAGGACGATTTTAGTCCTATTAACCTGTAATGTGTAGGGGCGAGTGGGGGTCCGGTGGGTGCATTTGCTAAAATGCCGCTCCGGCCGGCCGTGGTCCCACGTCCCCGATGCCTGCACCGCGTTTCCCTGGAGGACCTGAGCGATGAACAAGATCGAACTCGAAAAGATTGCACGCGCGATGGTGGCCCCGGGCCGCGGCATCCTGGCGGCGGACGAGTCCACCGGGACCATCAAGAAGCGGTTCGATAAGGCCGGAATCGAGCTGACCGAGGAAAACCGCCGCGCGTACCGGGACCTCCTGTTCACCACGCCGGGCGCGGCGGACTACATATCCGGCGTCATCATGTACGACGAAACGCTGCGCCAGAAGTCCGCCGACGGCACGCCGTTCCCGGCCTTGCTGACGCGCCTCGGCATCGTGCCGGGGATCAAGGTCGATGCCGGCGCAAAGCCGCTGGCGGGATTTCCCGGCGAGACCATCACCGAGGGACTCGACGGGCTGCGTGAGCGCCTGGCCGAGTACTTCGACCTCGGCGCCCGCTTCGCCAAGTGGCGCGCAGTCATCGACATCGGCGACGGCATCCCGAGCGGCTTCGCCATCGACGCGAATGCCCAGGCCCTGGCCCGCTATGCGGCACTGTGCCAGGAGGCGGGGATTGTCCCCATCGTCGAGCCGGAGGTGCTGATGGATGGCGCCCACGACATCGCCCGCTGCGACGCGGTCACCTCGGCGACGCTGCAGGCTGTGTTCGACGCGCTGTTTGCGCATCGCGTGTATCTCGAAGGCATCGTGCTGAAGCCCAACATGGTCATACCCGGCAAGAAGTGCCCGCAGCAGGCTACGGCGGAGCAGGTGGCCGAGGCAACCGTCCGCTGCCTCAAGCGCCACGTGCCTTCCGCCGTGCCCGGAATCGCTTTCCTGTCGGGCGGGCAGAGCGAGGCCGAGGCGACGGCGCACCTGAGCCTGATGAACCGCTTGGGGCCCTTGCCCTGGGAACTGTCGTTCAGCTATGGCCGCGCGCTGCAGGCGAGTGCGCTCGCCGCCTGGGCCGGCCGGCCCGGCAACGTGGCCCGCGCCCAGCAGGAGTTCCACAAGCGCGCGCGCCTCAACGGGCTCGCGCGCAGCGGCGGGTACCAGCCGGCAATGGAGAAGGAAGCGGCCTGACGCCGCTTCCCCGCGGTTGCCGCCCATGATCACCTCCAGGCAGCCCCGGGCTGCAGGAGACCCCTGCGTCGTCCGCGTGCGGGGGTTGCGCTACGTGGTCGGCCGTCGCGCCATCTTCGACGGCCTCGACCTCGACATCCGGCGTGGCGACGTCACCGCCATCATGGGCCCGAGTGGCACCGGCAAGACCACCCTGCTCAGGCTGATCACCGGCCAGGTGCGCCCGGAGCGCGGCCTGGTCGAGGTCGACGGCGCGGAAGTCGCCGCGCTCGACCGCAACGGCCTCTACGCCCTGCGGCAACGCATGGGCATGCTGTTCCAGAACGGCGCGTTGCTCACCGATCTCGACGTCTACGAGAACGTGGCTTTCCCGCTGCGCGAGCACACGCGCCTGCCGGAGCGGCTCGTCCGGCTGATCGTCCTCACCAAGCTGCAGGCCGTCGGCCTGCGCGGAGCTGCCAGGCTGATGCCGGCCGAGCTCTCCGGCGGCATGGCGCGCCGGGTGGCGCTGGCGCGGGCGATCGTGATGGACCCGGAGATCCTGGTGTACGACGAGCCCTTCGTCGGCCTCGACCCGATCTCGCTGGGCGTCGTGTTGAGGCTCATCCGCGAGCTCAACGACGCGCTCGGCATCACCAGCATCGTCGTCTCCCACGACGTGCGCGAGATCTCGGCCGTGGCCGACCAGGCCTACCTCCTGTCCGGCGGCAAGGTCGTCGCCTCCGGCGCGCCCGCAGACCTGGCCGAGAGCGATTCGGCGGAAATCCGCCAGTTCATGCGTGGCCTGCCGGACGGCCCGGTGCCGTTCCACTACCCCGCGCCCGACTATGCCGAGCAACTGTTCACCGATGGTGCGTCGTGATGCGCCTGGCCAAGGAGCTGTGGCAGCAACTCGGCGATGGGCTTGTGGCCCTGGGCCACTACGCCCTGTTCACGGCGCGACTCGTGGCCGAGACGCCCAGGGCGCTCCTGCGCTTCGGGCTCGTCGTGGAGCAGGTGCACAATGCCGGGGCGCTGTCGCTCGTGATCATCATGTTGAGTGGCCTGTTCGTCGGCATGGTGCTCGGCCTGCAGGGTTTCGACCTGCTGCAGCGCTTCGGGTCCGAGGAGTCGCTCGGGACCGCCGCCGCGCTGGGCCTCGTCAAGGAGCTCGGTCCGGTGGTCACGGCGCTCTTGTTCGCCGGGCGCGCCGGGACCGCGCTCGCCTCGGAACTCGGACTGATGCGCGCCACGGACCAGCTCGCCGCCATGGAGATGATGGCGGTCGACCCGGTGCGCCGGGTGGTCATGCCGCGGTTCCTGGGTGGCGTGATCGCAATGCCGCTGCTCGCCGCGGTGTTCAGCATGATCGGCATCTTCGGCGCCCAGCTCGTGGGCGTGCAGATGATGGGCGTCGACCAGGGCCAGTTCTGGTCGCAGATGCGCGGGGCGGTCGAGCTGCCGGACGTCCTGGAAGGCGTCATCAAGAGCTGTGTCTTCGGCGTGGCCTGCAGCGCCATCGCCGTGCACGAGGGTTTTCATTCGGCACCGACGGCGGAAGGCGTGGGCCGGGCCACCACCCGCACGGTGGTGATGTCGTCTGTGGTCGTGCTGTTGCTCGATTACATGCTGACCGCGGTGATGTTGTGATCCGCGGTGAAGTCGTCTAAGGAGTAGGCCATGCGTTCAACGCGCGCCATAGAACTGGGAACCGGGCTGTTCGTGCTGCTGGGATTCGCGGCGCTGTTCTTCCTCGTGACCCAGATCACCAACCGCGAGTTCGGGATCGGCAGCGACGGCTACCGCCTGACGGCCAGCTTCGAGCAGGTGGGGGGGCTGAAGGCGGGGGCGCCCGTCTCCATGTCCGGCGTGACCATCGGGCGTGTGGAATCGATCGGCTATGACTTCGACGAATACCGCGCCCGCGTGGTCCTGAGGATAGACGGACAATATGACCGGATCCCGGAGGACAGCGACGCGGCGATCTACACCGCCGGCCTGCTCGGCGGCCAGTACATCGGGATAGGGCCGGGTGGTTCGGAAACCTTTCTGGCCGACGGCGATCGAATCGAGTTCACGCAGTCCGCGATCGTGCTGGAGAACCTCATCAGCAAGTTCCTGTTCTCAAAGGCCGCCGAGGAATCCGGCGGCGCCAACGAGGAGGGCAAGTCCCCATGATCGGACGTCTCGCCATCGTCTGCCTGCTGGCCCTGTCGGCGCCTCTCGCGGCTGCCGCCCAGGAGGCCGGCACCGCGGTGCCCGGCCCGGGCCCGAACGAGCTCATGGAGACCACCGCGCAACGCATGCTCGACGCGCTCAACGCCGACCGGGAGGCCTACCGCAAGGACCCGGCCAGGATCGACGCGCTGGTGGAGGAGATCCTGCTGCCGCACTTCGATACCGAGTACTCGGCTCGCCTGGTACTCGGCAAGCACTGGCGTACTGCCAGCGCGGAGCAGCGCCGGCGCTTCATCGCGGCCTTCTACCATTCGCTGCTCAACAAGTATGGCACTGCCCTCGCCGAGTTCACGGCCGAAAGGATGACCATCCTGCCGTATCGCGGCGAGCCGGACTCGACCCGTGCGACGGTACGTACCGAAGTGCAGCGCGACGACGGCACCCGTGTTCCCGTGAACTACACCATGCGCGCGACGCCCGAGGGCTGGAAAGCCTGGGACGTCGTGATCGAGGGCATCTCCTACGTCAAGAACTTCCGCAACGACTTCGGCGCGGAGATCGACCAGCGCGGGCTCGATGCGGTCATCACCCGCCTGGAGTCCGAGGGCGGCAAGGCGGCTGCGGATGCCAGGGGTGCGGGCTGAGGTGGCCGGCGAGGACGCTTCCGCCAGGCTCGAGGCGCGCGGAGACGGCCGCTATTCGGTGCACGGTGGCCTCGTGCTCGAGACCGTGGTGGCCTTGCTGGAGGCCGGTGCGCGCGAGTTCGCCCGCGAGCCGGCCACCGAGATCGACCTCGCGGCCGTCAGCGATGCCGACAGCGCGGGCCTCGCCTTGCTGCTCGAATGGCTGCGCCAGGCGCAGAGCGCGGGGCGCCGGCTCACCTATCGGGCGGTACCTGCGCGTCTCGACGCGATTGCCCGGATCGGCGGCGTTCGCGAACTGCTGGACCCAGCCTGACGGTCAGGGGTCGGCCTGGGCCGGCGGGTCCGTCGCCGGTGGCGCGTCGCCCTGTGGTTCGTCATCCACCAGCTCGTCGTCCTCGACCAGCAGGTCCTCGTCGTCGAAGGCTTCCTCCTCGACGTCGCCGTCCCGGACCTGGTACTCGCGCCGCTGCAGGTACGCATTGCGGATGATGGCGTAGCGGTCGAAGGCGCCCTCCAGGGCCTGCTCCACCGGCAACAGGCGGGCGCGCCGGTCGACGATCGATATGCCGGCGAAGGCAAAGTCGATGTCGTTGTTGCCGATGTAGTGGCGAACGTCGGTCTGGACGTCGGCATACAGCGACGGCGCATCCCGCGCGGTCGACGGCCCCAGGAACGGGAGCATCACGAACGGACCCGAGGGCACGCCCCAGCGACCGAGCGTCTGGCCGAAGTCCTCGTCGTTGCGCGGCAGTCCCATGTCGGAGGCCGGGTCGAGCAGGCCGCCGAGCCCCAGGGTGGAATTGAGCACGAAGCGGCCGGTGTCGCTGGCCGCGTCCTTCA
>CAZXAS010000090.1:0-11301 GCA_964638185.1 uncultured Steroidobacteraceae bacterium
GCGACACCGGGCCGGCCGACGTCGAGCTCGCGGCCGACGTCATCCTGGCGGCGGTCGCCCGCCTGCGGTCGCTGGCGCCGCCCGGGGCGCTGAACCGGGTGGCATGAGCGCGCTGGAAGAATATTCAGCGCGCGTCCGCGGGTTGTTCGCCGCGCCGCCGAATGCCGGTCCGCTGCCCCCGGGCGCCGGGACCTGCTGCGTGGGTGAGGCCGAAGCGCTCGATCGCGGCGCCTGGATCCGCCTCGAGGCGCGGGTCCACGGCGGCATCGTCGTCGCCGCCCGTTTCCGGGCCTGGGGCTCGCCGCACGTCATCGCGGCGGCGTCGCTTGCCGCCGCCCGCCTCGAGGGTCAGCCGGCCGCCTCCCTGAGCCTGCCCGGCGCCGAGGAACTCCTGGCCGCACTCGAGGCGCCCGCAGATCGCCTCGGGCGGCTCCTGGTGGTGGAGGATGCCCTGCAGGCACTCGCTGCAGACCTCGGACGGAATCGCTAAGATCAGGGGAACTCTGGTCGACCGGGAACGGCCTCAACACCAATGGCGATTACACTGACCCAGGCCGCGGCGGATCGCGTCCGCAGCCACCTCGCGAGTCGCGGCCACGGCATCGGGCTCAGGCTCGGCGTGCGCAAGACCGGCTGCTCCGGCTACGCCTACGTGGTCAATTACGCCGACGATGTCACGGAGGCCGACCAGATTTTCGACAGCGCCGGGGTCAAGGTCGTCGTCGATCGCGACAGCCTGACGCTCATCGACGGCACCGAGGTCGATTTCGTCCGCCATGGCCTGTCCGAGGCGTTCCGCTTCCGCAACCCCAACGTCAAGGGCGAGTGTGGTTGCGGCGAGAGCTTCAACGTCTGATTTTTCCTTGCGCACCGGGCACTTCCGCCATTCCTGATTTGCGGCGGGAGGGTCCTCGCGGATACACTTTCGCGTTTATGGCGACCGATCCGGCGACCGCAGGGCGGGCCGGGTCCGGCGCCTGTCCCGCAACCGCAAAACCGACCCCGAGGAATTCATGGGCGCAGAACGCACGCTGTCCATCGTCAAGCCCGATGGCGTTTCGAAGAACCTGATCGGCGACGTCTATGGGCGTTTCGAGCGGGCGGGACTCAGGATCGTCGCCGCGCGCATGATGCACCTGACGCGCCCGCAGGCCGAGGGCTTCTATGCCGTGCACCGCGAGCGCCCGTTCTTCAACGACCTGTGCGCATACATGACCTCGGGCCCAGTGATGGTGCAGGTACTCGAGGGCAACGATGCCGTCGCGCGGCACCGCGAGATCATGGGCGCGACCGACCCGAAGAAGGCGGCCCCGGGCACCATCCGCGCCGACCTCGCCTCGAGCATCGAGGAGAACGTCGTGCACGGGTCGGACAGCGCCGAGAATGCTGCGCGCGAGATCGCCTACTTCTTCAGCGAGACGGACCTCTGTCCGCGCACCCGCTGAGGCCGGAGCCGACCGTGGACGCACCCGTCGACGCCAAGGTGAACCTGCTCGGGCTGGCACGGCCCGAGCTCGAGGCCTTCGTCGCCGGGATCGGCGCCAAGCCGTTCCGCGCCCGCCAGCTCATGCAGTGGATGTACCGCCGTGGCGAGTCCGGCTTCGATGCCATGACCGACCTCGCGCGCGACTTCCGCGCCGAGCTCGCCACCGTCGCCGAGGTGCGACCGCCCGAGATCGTCAGTTCGCAGGCCTCGGCCGACGGCACCCGCAAGTGGCTGTTGCGCGCACCGGGCGCCACCGGCGTCGAGCAGGCGATCGAGACCGTGTTCATCCCCGAGCCCGGCCGCGGCACCCTGTGCATCTCGAGCCAGGTCGGCTGCGCGCTCGACTGTTCGTTCTGCTCGACGGCGCAGCAGGGGTTCAACCGCAACCTGACGGCGGCGGAGATCGTCGGGCAGGTATGGCTCGCCAACCGCGAGCTCGGCCGGGAGCCGGGCGGCGACCGGGTCATCACCAATGTCGTCTTCATGGGCATGGGCGAGCCGCTCGCGAACTACCGCAACGTGGTGCCGGCGATGCGGATCCTGCTCGACGACCTCGGTTACGACCTGTCGCGGCGGCGGGTCACGCTGTCGACCTCCGGCCTGGTACCGCAGATCTATCGCCTGGCCGAGGAATGCAACGTCGCCCTCGCGGTGTCGCTGCATGCGCCGAACGACGCGCTGCGCGACCAGCTGGTGCCGATCAATCGGCGGCATCCGATCCGCGAGCTGCTGGCCGCCTGCTGGCACTACCTCGAGAAGCAGAACGGCCGCAACATCACCTTCGAGTACGTCATGCTCGACGGAGTGAACGACCAGCCCGCGCATGCCAGGGAACTGGTGCGCCTGCTCAAGGGTCACGAGGCCAAGGTGAACCTGATTCCCTTCAACATCTTCCCGGGGACGCGCTACCGGCGCTCGCCCGCGCCCGTCATCGCCGCGTTCCGCGACCTGCTGCTGTCGCACGGCGTGATGGCCACCACGCGCCGCACCCGCGGCGACGACATCGACGCCGCCTGCGGCCAGCTGAAGGGCCGCGTGCTGGACCGCACCCAGGTCCGGCTGGGCTCGAAGATGGTCAGCGTGTCGGTGCAGGCATGAAGGCCGCGACGCTCGCCGCCTGCGTGCTGCTGATGACCGCCTGCGCGGCGTCGGCGCAGCGGGCGGACGACATCGACCCGAAGCTCGATGCGGCGCGCATCAATGTCCGACTCGGCATCGAGTACCTCAAGCAGGGCCAGCTCGCGATCGCCCGCGAGAAAGTCGACAAGGCGCTGCAGCAGTACCCGCGCGACGTCGGCGTGCAGCTCGGCGCCGGCATCCTCTACGAGCAGCTGGACGACCCGAAGGCGGCGGAGAAGCACTATCGCCAGGCCCTGCGCCTGGAGCCGGGGAACCCCGAGGCACAGAACGCCCTCGGTGCCTTCCTGTGCCGCAAGGGCGAAGCGAAGTCCGGCGAGGAGACTTTCCTCAAGGCCGCGCAGAACCCGCTATACCGCACGCCGGAGGTCGCCTATACCAACGCCGGCGTCTGCGCGCGGCGTGCCGGGCGCCTGGAACAGGCCGAGGAATACCTGCGCCTTGCGCTCGCCCAGCGCGGCCAGTATCGCGAGGCGCTGCTGCAGATGGCGGGCGTCTCGTTCGAGCGCGGCAACGGCCTGCATGCCCGCGCCTTCCTGCAGCGCTACATGGCGGTCACCGCACCCGCACCGGAAGCCCTGCTGCTGGCAGTCCAGGTCGAGCGCTCGATGGGCGATGCCGACGCCGCGGGCGATTACGCCAGCCAGCTCAGGAGCAAGTTCCCGGATTCGCCCGAGGCGCGCATCCTCGACGAGGTGACGCGCCAGGAGTCGCCGTGACCGACGGGGAGGCCGCGGGCGCCGACGCCTCCCGGCCGGGCGTGCTGCGCCGCGCGCGCGAGGCGCGGGGACTGTCGGTCGGCCAGGTGGCCGAGGAACTGCGCCTGCCCGTGGCACTGGTGGAAGCGATGGACGAAGCCCGGTGGTCCGCGCTCGGGCCGTCGGTGTATGCGCGCGGCCACCTGCGCAAGTATGCTGCGCTGGTCGGCGTCGCCCCGGCCGCAGCGCTCGAGGCCTACGACGCCGAGCAGGGGCAACGACCCTCGGAGCTGATTCCGCCGGCCAGTGTACGCACTCCGGTCGGCCGGCCGCGGCGCTGGCCGAAGGCGCTCGTGTCCGGACTGCTGGTGCTGCTCGTGCTGCTGGCGCTGGTCGCGGCCTGGTGGTGGTACCGCGATGGTCGCGCACCGGCGCTCGGTGAGCTCACACCGGCCGCCGAACCTGTCGTGGCGCCGGTGGCCACGCCGGTCGACGAGGCGGCTCCCGTCGATGCCGGTGCGGCCCCCGATGCGGATCCTGCCACCGGCGACGCCACCGTCGCCGCCGCGCCGTCCGGTCCCCCGCCCGCGGCCGTGCCGGTCACCACGAACACATCCGTCGGCGGCTCTTTGCGCCTCGCCTTTGCGGCCGAGTGCTGGGTCGAGGTCTACGACGCCAGTGGAGCGCAACTCGCCTTCGGATTGCAGGAATCCGGCAGCAGCCGGACCTTTGGCGGCCGCCCCCCGTGGCGACTGGTGCTCGGCAACGCGCCGGCGGTCAGCGTCGCGGTCGACGGCGTCGCCGTCGTGATCCCGCCGGGGATGATCATCCGGCGCGCCGCGTCGCTCAGGATCGACGGCCAGGGCGGCGTGCAGCGCGTTCCCCTCACCGCGGTGAACGACGGATGAGCACGACTCGCACCCTGCAGGCCGTGCGCGGCATGAACGACATCCTGGCGGAGGACATGCCCTACTGGCAGTTCCTCGAGCAGACGGCGCGCGAGCTGTTCGCGGCCTACGGCTACCAGGAGGTGCGCGTCCCGCTCATCGAGCACACCGAGTTGTTCAAGCGCTCCATCGGCGAGTTCACCGACATCGTCGAGAAGGAGATGTACACCTTCGAGGACAAGGGCGGCGACAGCCTCACCCTGCGACCGGAGGCGACGGCCGGACTGGTGCGGGCCGCGATCACCAACGGCCTGCTGCACAACCAGAAGCACCGCATCTGGACCTCGGGCCCGATGTTTCGCCACGAGCGCCCGCAGAAGGGCCGCTACCGCCAGTTCCACCAGATCGACTGCGAGGCCTTCGGCTACGAGGGTCCGGACGTCGATGCCGAGATGATCCTGCTGTCGGCACGCCTGTGGCGCCGGCTCGGCATCACGCGCGTGCGGCTGCAGGTCAACTCGCTCGGCACGCCCGAGTCGCGGCGCGAGTACCGTGAGCTGCTGGTTCGCCATTTCGAGGCGCACCGAGGTGCGCTCGATGCCGACAGCCTGCGGCGGCTGGCCGGCAACCCGATGCGCATCCTGGATTCCAAGAATCCGGAGATGCGCCCGGTGATCGACGCCGCTCCGCTCATCACCGACCACCTCGATCCCGCGTCGCGGGAGCATTTCCAGGGCCTGCTCGCGAGACTCGACGCCAGCGGCGTCGCCTACGAGGTCAACCCGCGGCTGGTGCGCGGACTCGACTACTACACGCGCACGGTGTTCGAGTGGACTACCGATGCGCTCGGCGCACAGGACGCCGTGTGTTCCGGCGGCCGCTACGACGGACTCGTCGGCCAGCTCGGCGGCGAGGACACGCCGGCCATCGGCTGGGCGCTCGGCGAAGAGCGCATCACCGGGCTTCTGCGCGATACCGGCGTCGCCGTCCCGGGCATCACGCCGCACCTGTACGTGGTGCTCGCCGGGGAGCGGGCGGAGCGTGCCGGGCTCGCCCTGGTGGAGCAGCTGCGCGACGCGCTGCCGGGGGCCCGGATCGCCACCCACCTCGGCGGTGGCAGTTTCAAGAACCAGCTGAAGCGCGCCGATCGCAGCGGCGCGGGCCTGGCGCTGATCATGGGTGAGGCAGAGATGGAGCGCGGCATGGTGGCGCTCAAGTCGCTGCGCACCGACGGTTCCCAGCGCGAATGCGCCTGGGACGACATTGCAGTCAACATCAAGACGCTCGTGCCGGAACTCGGCGCGCGCGACGGGGAAGCATGATGGTCGACGAATTCCTGGACGACAATGAGCGCGCCGAGCAGGTCAAGCAGTGGTTCAAGGAGAACTGGATCTGGCTGGCGGCCGGCATCGTCATCGGCCTCGGCGGGCTGTATGGCTGGCGGGGCTGGAACGACCACCTCGACGCACGCTCGCGTGCCGCCGAGGAGCGCATGACCGCCATGCTGCAGGCATTCGACGCCAACGATCGCGACAAGGGCGTGCAGATCGCCGCGGAACTGACCGGTGAATACGCCTCGACGCCCTACGCCGACCAGGCACGCCTGGTGCTGGCGCGTGTGCACGTCGTGGCCGGTGAGCTGCCAGAGGCGGCCACCCAGCTCGAGCAGGTCATGCGCGACTCCGCCGACCCGGAACTGGCGCTGGTGGCGCGGACCCGCCTGGCGCGCGTGCAGCTCGCGCAGGGTGCCCACGATGCGGCGCTCGCGACCCTCGATGGCGCCGAGGCATCCGCCGTGGACGCCCGCATCCAGGACCTGCGGGGCGACATTCTTGTCGCACGTGGCGACCGCCAGGCTGCGCTCGCCGCCTACCAGGTGGCACTCGCCGCGAGTGAAGCCGAGCCGGCCTCGGGCCTGGTCGATCCCCAGCTGCTGCAGCTGAAGATCGACAACCTGTCGATCTCGTCCGGCGCCGGCACGGTGCCATACGCAGCAGACGGTGCGGGCGCCCGGCCATGAAGCGTCTCCTGCCACTGGTTGCGGCCCTGGCGCTCGTCGCCGCCTGCGACAAGGAGAAGAACGTCGAGCCGCCAGCGGAGCTCGTCGACTTCACCGAGTCGCTTGCCATCGATCGCGTCTGGAGCACTGGCACCGGTGGCGGCGACGATGTCCTGCGCCTCGCGCTGTCCCCGGCGGTGGTGGCAGACACGGCGTTCGTCGCCGGCCACGGCGGCGAAGTCGCGGCGCTCGAGCTCGAGTCGGGACGGGCCCGGTGGCGCACCGACCTCAAGCTGCCGCTTTCGGCGGGTCCCGGTGTCGGGCAGGGCGTGGTGGCGGTCGGCTCGGTCGACGGCATCCTGGTCGCGCTGGACGCGGAAAGTGGCGCCGAGCGCTGGCGCGTGCCGCTGGGTGGCGAAGTGCTGGCGCGGCCGGCCATCGGCGCCGGACACGTGATCGTGCACACCGTCGACGGGCGCCTGCTGGCCTTCGACGTCACGGACGGCAGCAGTGCCTGGCTCCACGAACAGCTGGTGCCGCGCCTGTCGCTGCGTGGCTCGGCGGCCCCGGTGATCGACGGCGATACCGTGTTCGCCGCCTTCGACAACGGCAAGGTGTCGGCGCTCGCGGTCGATGACGGGGAGCTCTTGTGGAGCGCCACGGTCTCGCCGGCGCGCGGCCGCACCGAGCTCGAGCGGCTGGTCGACATCGACGCCAGTGTCGCCGTGGCCGGTGACGACGTCTTCGTCGCCGGCTACCAGGGGAGGGCATCGATGCTGGCGCGTTCCTCGGGGCAGATCTGGTGGGCACGCGAGCTGTCGACCTATCGCGGGCTGGCACTCGGTCCGGATGCGCTCTATGTCTCGACCGCCGACAGTGCCGTGGTCGCACTCAGCCGGCGCGACGGCACCGAGATCTGGCGCCAGGAAGCCATGCTGCGACGTGGCCTGACGGCGCCGGCGATCGACGGCGATGCGCTCGTCGTGGCGGACTTCGAAGGCTACCTGCACTGGCTCGCGCGTGCCGACGGGGCGCTGCTGGCCCGCACCAAGGCGGGTGGCGAACGGATCGTCAATGCGCCGGTGGTCGCCGGCGGGCTGGTGCTCGTGCAGGCGGCCGGCGGCCGGGTGTCGGCCTTCCGCGCCCGGCCGCGAGGCTGACGCCGCGAGGCGCGAGGTCGATCCATGCTGCCGGTAATCGCACTCGTTGGCCGGCCCAACGTCGGCAAGTCGACCCTGTTCAACGTCCTGACCCGCACCCGCGACGCGCTGGTCGCGGACGTGCCGGGCGTCACCCGCGACCGGCAGTACGGCTACGGCCAGAGCGCGGGCCACCGCTTCATCCTGATCGACACCGGCGGCCTGGTCGAGACCCCGCGCGGCATCGAGCAGCCGATGGCGCAGCAGACGCTCAAGGCGATCGAGGAGGCCGAGCGGATCGTGTTCGTCGTGGACGGCCGCGAGGGACTGACCCCGTCCGACCGCTTCGTGGCCGAGGTCCTGAGGAAGAGCGGCAAGCGCGCCGTGCTCGCGGTGAACAAGTCGGAGGGTCGCGACGAGGACATCGCCGTGGCCGACTTCCACTCACTCGGGCTCGGCGAGCTGCGCGCGGTATCCGCCGCACACTCACAGGGCGTCGAGGAGCTGATCGAGGCGGTGCTGGCCGACGTGGCCCCGGACGACGCGGAGGCACCGCCGCCGGCCGACGCCGACGGCGGCATCCGCGTCTGCGTGGTCGGCCGGCCCAATGTCGGCAAGTCGACCTTGATCAACCGGCTCCTGGGCGAGGACCGGCTGATCGCCTTCGACCAGCCGGGGACCACCCGCGACACCATCCTGGTGCCGTTCGAACGCGATGGCCGGCGCTTCACCCTCATCGACACCGCCGGCGTGCGTCGTCGCGCGCGCGTCGAGGAAGGCGTCGAGCGATTCAGCGTCATCAAGACGCTCCAGGCGGTCGACACGGCGCACGTGGTGATCGGCGTGCTCGACGCGCGCGACACTGTCGCCGACCAGGACGCCACGCTGCTCGGGATCGTGGCCGAACGCGGCCGCGCGCTGGTGCTCGCCGTCAACAAGTGGGACCACGTGCCGGGGGAGCAGCGCGCCGAGATCCGTTCGCAGCTCGACGAGCGGCTCAGGTTCCTCGACTTCGCACCGGTGCACTTCATCTCGGCGCTGCACGGCAGCGGGGTCGGGGAGCTGATGCTGTCGGTGCAGTCGGCGTACGACGCGGCCATGCGCACGCTGCCGACCCCGGAACTCACGCGCGTGCTCGAGGCCGCGATGGAACAGCACCAGCCACCGCTGGTGCGGGGACGGCGCATCAAGCTCCGCTACGCCCACCAGGGCGGCCGCAACCCGCCGTTGATCGTGGTGCACGGGACCCAGGCCGAGCGCACGCCGGACGACTACCGGCGCTACCTGTCCAACTGCTTCCGCAAGGCCTTCGATCTGGCCGGGACGCCGGTCAAGGTCGAGTTCCGCAGCGAGTCGAACCCCTTCGCCGGGCGCCGGAACGTGCTGACCCCGCGGCAGAAGCAGAAGCGCAAGCGCCTCATGCGCCACGTGCGGCGCTGAGCGGCGGTCGCCAGGGTCAGTCCCCGGAGACGGTGACCCGGGCGCGCAGCCGGCCGTGGGCGAGGCGGGCGTCGATCTCGGTCCCGGGCGGGGCCTCGGCCGCATCGGTCACGATCCGGCCATCCTCCACCCGCGTGACCAGCGCATAGCCGCGTTCGAGCGTGGCGAGCGGGCTCATGACGTTGAGCGCCCCGGCAGCACGTGCCAGTCGCGCCGCTCCCGCTTCCACGCGCGCCACCGCAGCCGGTGTCAGCCGTGCCGCCAGGACGTCGAGGCGCCGCGCCAGTGCCGCGAGCCGTGCGGCCGGCGACAGGCCGATGAGCTCGGCGCGAGCCGCGATGAGACGGTGGGTGGCGGCACCGAGGCGTTGCTGCACCGCGCGGGCGAGGCGCAGGCCGAGCTCATCGAGGCGCTGCGCCTGGCGCTCGACCAGGAGGCCCGGGTGCAGTTGTGCCAGGCGTCGTCGCGCCCAGGCCAGGTCCTCCCGCCGCCGCTCGGCGCTCTGCCGCCAGGCGCGCAGGACCCGCAACTCCGCGGCGGCGAGTCCCCGCTGCCATTCCGCCGCATCCGGCACCACCAGTTCGGCCGCCGCCGACGGCGTCGGGGCGCGCACGTCGGCGACGAGGTCCGCGATGGTGAAATCGACCTCGTGGCCGATGCCGGCCACGACCGGAATCGCACAGGCGGCGACGGCGCGCGCCACCACCTCCTCGTTGAAGGCCCACAGGTCCTCGAGCGACCCCCCGCCGCGCGCCAGGATCAGCACGTCGACCTCGGCGCGGATGGACGCAGTCGCGAGGGCCCGCGCGATCACCTCGGCCGCACCCTCGCCCTGCACCGGCACCGGGTAGAGCAGCACCGGGACGGCCGGGAAGCGCCGCCTCAACACGTTCAGGATGTCGCGCAGGGCCGCGCCGCTCGGCGAACTGATCACCCCGATGCGCCTCGGCAGGGTCGGCAGCGGCCGCTTGCGTGCGGCATCGAACAATCCCTCGGCTGCGAGCCGGCGCTTCAACAGGTCGAAACGCCGCTTGAGCTCGCCTTCGCCCGCTTCCTCGAGATGGTCGACGATGAGCTGGAAATCGCCGCGCGGCTCGTACAGGCTGACCCGGGCGCGGACCAGCACCCGCATGCCGTCCCGCGGCACGAGGCCGAGCCCCGCATTGCGCTGGCGGAACATGGCTGCGCGCACCTGGGCCGACTCGTCCTTGAGCGAGAAGTACCAGTGCCCGGAGGCCGGCCGGGCGAAGTTGGAGATCTCCGCCTCCAGCCACACCGACCCGAGGCCACCCTCGATCAGGCCGCGGGCCTCCCGGTTGAGGCGCGATACCGTATAAACGTCGCGCTCGCGCAGGGGCAGGCCGGGGCTCGAGGCGGTCGGCGCGGGTGACATGGCCGGATATTACGTCAGGGCCGCGGCGAGGGCCCGGCGCTGCACCGGAAGTCTTACCACGGGGGCCCGCGGCGAAGTACAATGTGGCGCTTCATTCGGACCGCCCCGGGGGGCTTTCTCCCATGCGCATCGTCCAGGAAGCGCTCACTTTCGACGACGTCCTGCTGGTACCGGCCTATTCGGAGGTGCTGCCGCGCGACGTCGACCTGTCGACCCGCCTGACCCGGCGGATCCGCCTGAACCTGCCGCTGGTCTCGGCCGCGATGGATACCGTGACCGAGGCACGCCTCGCCATTGCCCTGGCGCAGGAAGGCGGTATCGGCATCGTGCACAAGAACATGCCGGCCGCGGACCAGGCGCGCGAGGTCGGCCGGGTCAAGAAGTACGAAAGCGGCGTCATCCGCGACCCGATCACCGTGCGGCCCGATGCGACCATTCGCCAGGTCATCGAGCTGACGCGCGCCAAGGGCATTTCCGGCCTGCCGGTCACCTCCGACGGCGACCGGGTGGTCGGCATCGTCACCCACCGCGACATCCGCTTCGAGGACCAGCTCGACCTGCCGGTGTCGAGCGTCATGACCCCGCGCGAACGGCTGGTCACGGTGGGCGAGAACGCCACCCGCGAGGAAGTGCTGCTCAAGCTGCACAAGCACCGCATCGAGAAGATCCTGGTGGTCGACGCGGCAGGCCGCCTGAGCGGCATGATCACGGTGAAGGACATCCAGAAGGCACGCGAATTCCCGCGCGCCTGCAAGGACGAACACGGCCGCCTGCGCGTCGGCGCGGCGGTCGGAACCGGCGCGGACACCGCCGAGCGGGTCGCGGCGCTGGTCGAGGCCGGCGTCGACGTGATCGTCGTCGACACCTCGCACGGCCATTCGCGCGGCGTGCTGATGACCGTCGAGGCGATCAAGAAGGCGCACCCGGCCGTGGAAGTCATCGGCGGCAACATCGTCACCGCGGAGGCGGCCCAGGCGCTGGTCGACGCCGGGGCGGACGGCGTCAAGGTCGGCATCGGCCCGGGCTCGATCTGCACCACGCGCGTGGTCGCGGGCGTGGGCGTGCCGCAGGTGTCGGCGGTCGCGACCGTGGCGGCGGCGCTGGCCGCGAGCGGCGTGCCGC
>CAZXAS010000091.1:0-11262 GCA_964638185.1 uncultured Steroidobacteraceae bacterium
GGCAGTCGGACTGGCTGAGCGGCCTGTTCGCGAGTCATCCACCCTCGCCGGAGCGCGTTGCCGAGAACCGCCGGACGGCAGCGAGCCTGCCGGCCGGCGGCATCGTGGGTGAGGATGCCTACGAGGCGGCGCTGGCGCGCACGCTTGCCGCAAGGCCTGCCTACGATCTCTACGACGAAGGCCGCAAGTCGCTGGCGGCGAAGCGGCCTGACATCGCCTTGCAGAAGGCGCAGCAGGCGATCGCCCTCGAGCCCGCGGAGGCCAATTTTCACGCCCTCAAGGGTGATGCACTGCTGCTGCAGAAGGACTATGCCGCCGCGCGCTCCGCCTACAGCGCGGCGCTCGAGCGCAACGACCATTTCTTCTACTTCTACCTGCAGCGCGGCCTAGTGGCCGAGCGGCTGCGCGACGATGCGGCTGCTGCCCGCGACCTGCAGGCGAGCCTCGAGCTGCTGCCTACCGGACCGGCCCACTTCGCGCTCGGCAACATCGCGCTGCGGGCCCGCCGGCCCGACGTCGCCCTGGGGCATTTCGAGGTCGCCGCCGGTTCGCAAGGCGAACTGGGCGCGGCGGCATTCGCCGCGATGATGCGCCTCGACCTGCCGGCGCACCCGGAGAAATACCTGCGCCAGCAGGCCGGGCTCGATGCAAACGGAATGTTGATCGTCGCCATCGGGAACCCGACCCGCCTGCCGGTGACCGGGGTCCGGCTCGGGGTCCAGTACCGTGATGCGGGTGGCCAGGTACGGCAGTGGACGCGCGACCTGCGGGGCGTCCTGGCGGCGGGTCAGCAGTCGCAGATCGCCACGGGTCTCGGGCCGTTTGGCACTGCCACGGAGTTTCGCGTCGCCTTGGTCGGCGCACGCGTCGCGGAGTGACAGGGAGCGAGATGACTGCATCCTTCGTTTCAAACCTCGAAGGCGCCATCGATGGTGCGCACCTCGAGGCACGCAGGCTGCACACCCTGCACGCGGGCCGGCCTATCTGGGTCCGCTACGACCTCGGGCGCATCGGGCGGCACGTAGACCGGGACCGCATGGCGGCACGCGAAGCGAGCCTGTGGCGCTATCGTGAACTGCTGCCGGCCGAGGGAGACGACGCCATCGTTACGCTCGGGGAGGGGATGACGCCGCTGCTGCGTTGTCCGCGCCTCGGTGGCCGTCTCGGCCTGGACGAGCTGTGGGTCAAGGACGAGTCGCAGATGCCGACAGGCTCGTTCAAGGACCGAGGCCAGTCGGTGGCCATCACGATGGCGCGGGCCTTCGGCATTCGACGCGTGGCCATCCCGACCGCCGGCAACGCAGGAGGTTCGATGGCCGCCTACGCGGCGCGGGCGGCCATCGAGGCCTTCGTCTTCATGCCCGAGGACACGCCGCTCATCAACCAGCTCGAGGCGCTGCAGGCGGGTGCGCGGGCGTATCTGGTGGACGGGCTCATCAACGACTGCGCGCGCATCGTGCAGGCCGGTCGTGAACCGATGGGCTGGTTCGACATCTCGACCCTGAAGGAGCCCTACCGCATCGAGGGCAAGAAGACGCTCGGGCTGGAACTGGCGGAGCAACTGGGCTGGCAGGCTCCGGACGTCGTGCTCTATCCGACCGGTGGCGGTACCGGTCTCATCGGCATCTGGAAGGCGTTCGAGGAGCTGCGGGCGTTGGGTTGGCTCGAGTCCCGGTCGATGCCGCGCATGGTCGCTGTCCAGGCAGAGGGCTGCGCGCCGATCGTGAAGGCGTTCGAATCGGGTGCGCGCTTCGCCGAGCCGGTCGTGGGCGCCCGTACGATCGCGAGCGGCATCCGGGTTCCGGCCGCGGTCGGTGACTTCATGATCCTCGACGCCGTCCGCGCCAGTGGCGGCACTGCGGTCGCCGTCGAGGAAGCGCGAATCCAGGAGTGGATGCGTCTCGCCGCCAGGGAGGAGGGCGTGCTGATCTGTCCCGAGTCGGCCGCGTGCGTTGGCGCCGCCGAGAAGCTGCGTGCCACCGGCTGGCTCGCTCGCGACGCGCGAGTGGTCATCTGCAACTGTGGCAGCGGTCGCAAGTACCCGCACCTGATGGCTGCGGATCTGCCGCGCTTGTCCGTATCGGTGCCTGTCGACTGGCACCGGCTGGCCGACGGGCCCCTTGCGTAGCGACGACCTCGCGCCGCCGGGGATCGCGAGCGTCAGTGATCCTGGCGTTTCGAGTAGGGCAGGGCCTGCAACAGGCGGCCGCTCAGGGCGATGAGCACGAGCGCCAGCACCAGCGCGAATGGCGCATAACGGTTGTAGGTCGCCGCCCAGGCGCTGAGTTCGTTGAGCAGCAGGGCCCATACGCCGATGGCCACATAGGTCGCCACCAGGACGACCGTCAAGTTGACGGCTGGCCTGAGCCCGATCAGGAAGCCGATGATCGCGCCGACCACCGGGCCGGTCATCCAGAAAGGCGTGAACACGAACACGAACAGGCCGGCGATGCCGAAGCGCTGGATGGTTCCACGCTGCGACTCCGCCGCGTGCTGCAGCCGCAGCATCGCCGTGGACCAGCGCCGCGCGTCGATCACGTGGTTCCAGCCGAGCGCGAACAGGGGATAGACGACCAGCACCTGCACGGTCTCGACGAACATGTTGACCGGTATCACCTCGGCGTGGCCGAGGCCACTCGCATAACCGAAAGACATGCCGGCGGCACGGCCGATCACGAAGTTGAGGCCCGTCATGGCGGCATAGACCATGGTCGCGTCCTCGGCGATCGTCCAGCCGATCCCGAGCGCCGCCAGCGTGCCGACGGCGAGGGCAAACCCGACGAGAAGCAGGCGACCCTCGGTGGTGCCGAGCAGGGCGTCGCGCAGCGCCGGACGAGGCGCGGGGCTTGCGCCAGGACGTGACCCCGGGTCCGCGATCGGGTTCTGGTCGTTCTGCTCTGTCGTTGTCATGGATCCCAATGAAACCGGCCCCGGACGCCTCGAAGGCGGCCGGGGCCGGCGAGTCAGGACGCTACAGGCTTCTACCGGTCAGAAGCGGTAGGCGAGCTGCAGGCCGAAGGTGCGCCCGAACAGATCGTAACCGACGCCGGGCAGCGTGTTGTACACGCGCGTTGCGCCTTCCGCACCCTGGCCGTCGGACACATACGGCGGGTCCTTGTCGGCCACGTTGCGCACCGAGAAGATGGCCTCCCAGTCCGCTGCCTGGTACCGCACGGAGACCGTGTGGTAGAACAGGTTCGGCGTGCGGTTCTGCCGGTCCTGGTTGGTCGTGCCCGGATCGAACACCGGTTCCTCCTCGCTCTCACCGATGAAGTCGAGGAAGTAGCTGAAGCGCCAGTCACGCCAGTCGAACCGGGCCGACGTGCGCGCCGACAGGCGCGGGAAGCCCCAGCGACCCTCGAGCCGGACGAACTCGCCGAACAGTTCGTAGTTCTGCTTGTCGAGGTACGTGGCGGTACCGTCCAGGATAAGCCGGCCGACCGGGAACTCCTTTTCGTAGACGATGTTGAGGTCGTAGCCGCGCGACTGCTGCTTGCCGATGTTGACGAAGGACGCATCGACGAAGGACAACTCGCCACCCGACCCGGGCTGGCCGCCCTGGCCAGGGATATAGGTCGAGCGGTCTCCCACCCGCGAGCAGAACGCGCTCGAGAAACCCGCCGAGTCGTAGCACTCTCCGAGGATGAAGCCCTCGCTCGGGGAGGCCACCGTGTCCTCGATCTGGATGTCGAAATAGTCCAGGGCGATCGAGAAGTCGAGATCACGGGGAGTCAGCACGATACCGATCGTGAGTGCCTCCGACGTCTCGGCGAACAGGTCGTCGGCACCGCCAGTGATCGACAGGATGCTCGAGCTGGCGTTGAAGTCCTCTGGAAGTCCCAGTGACGCACAGTTGTCATAGAGCGGGTCGCCCGGGTCGGAACCGGCCCCGTAGTTGATGCATGGGTCGTTCAGGTTGCTGATGAAGCCGGTCTGGTCGCCCAGGAACTGTTCGTACAGGTCCGGTGCACGGAACGAAGTGCCGAAGGTCGAGCGCAACAGCACCTCGGGTGTGACCTGGTAGTTGAAGGCCGCACGATAGGTGGTGTCATCGCCATAGGAGTCGTAGTCGGTGTAGCGGGCCGACAGGCTGACGTACATCTCCTCGGCGAACGGCTTGCCGGTCAGGATAGGTACCTCGACCTCGGTGAACAGTTCCTGGACCTTGTCCTCGCCGCTCGTGATGCCCGCCGTCGTGAAGCCCCAGAAGTTGTTGGCCTGGGCGTCCGGATCCGGCACGTCGTCGATGGACTCCTCGCGATACTCGGCACCGAACACCGCCTTGACCATGCCCGCCGGCAAAGCGAACAGATCGCCGGTGACAAAGGCGGAGAACTGCAGCCCTTCGTACGTCGTCTTGCCCTCGGTGTCCTTGCGAATGAAGTCGAGGACATCCTGCGGCAGCGTGCCGTACAGGAGTGCGTCGTTCGTGAACAGGTTGGCGGGGACGCATCCAGGGAACTGCGCCAGAACCGCATCCGAACAGCGCACCGTGCCATTGTCGATGATGATGCCGTTGAGCGATGCCTCTACGCGGTCATCGAGCAGCTGCTGCTGGCGGTAGGTGCCTTCCGACTCGCCGTAACCGACGACGACGTCGTAGTCCCAGCTGCCTGCCAGGTCGCCGCGGAGTCCTGCAAAGACGTTGTAGCGTTCCACCTCGATCCTGGCGGTCGGATCGAGCAGGTTGTAGCTCGGCAGGACCGGCTGGGCGAAACCGAAGCCGGGGCCGAATCCTTCCAGGAAGGCGAACGGGTTGTAGGGGTGCAGGTCGTTGCCATCCGCGGTCAGGCCGTTCAGGACCGGGAAGAACTGACGGTATCCGCCGTTCGCGTCCGTCTCACGCTTGTTGGCGAATGCCTCATAATACGCGGTGCTCGTTCCGCCCCCGAGGTCGAAGTCCAGCTGGCCGAACGAAGTGAACGAATAGATCTTGCTCGGCGTCTGGATGTTCGAGATCCCCGGGCTCAGGCCGTCCCGGTAGAACTCACCCTCGTTGTCATAGAGCGGGACCGGGTCATCGTTGGTCGAGCCGGGTTCCAGCAGGCCGCTCTCCGGCATGCGGGTGAAGAACGGGATGCCGAAGTCGCCATTGATGAACGGGTCGTAGAACGGATTGGTCGTGTCGGTGGGATCGCTCAGGGTCGGCTCGTAACGTGCAAAGCCAAGCGCCGAGTTGCCGATGCCGTAGATGAACCCGAAGCAGAGCGGCTCGCCCGTGACCGGGTCGCGATTGTCGACGTTGCCGTCGCCGTCCTGGTCGGTGCGTCGTTGACTGGTCGGGCAGCGTGACCAGCCCCGGTCCGCGGCCACGATCGCCTTCTGCTCCGCATAGTTGAACGATGCCGAGATCGAGCCCCGGTCACCGACCTTGCCCCAGGACAGGTCGATGGCATAGCGCTCGCCGTCGCTCTCGCCGGTGATCTGGCTCTGGGCGTTCAGCTGGAAGCCGTCGAGCGACTCCTTGGTGATGACGTTGACGACGCCGGCCACCGCGTCCGCGCCGTAGATCGAGGACGCGCCGTCCTTCAGGATCTCGATGCGGCTGATGATGGAACTCGGGATCGCCGTCAGGTCGACCGAGTTGGTGGCGCCCTGCACGCCGGATGGCGCCCAGCGCTTGCCGTTGACCAGCACCAGCGTGCGCTGGGCACCGAGGCCGCGCAACGAGATGGTGTTGGCGCCCGGGCCACCGTCGGTGACGAAGCCGGAGAACGAGTCGTTGATCTGCTGGCCCGACGCCACGGTGGATCCGCGGAGGATTTCCTCGGTCGACAGCAGGCCGGCAAGCGCGCTGCGTTCGGCGGTAATGACCGTCACCGGCGCCGGGCTGGTGAACTCGTTCCTGCGGATGCGCGAGCCGGTCACGACGATCTCGTCCATCGAGGTGTCGGCGGTGGCGTCCTCAGGCACCGTGGCCTTTTCCTCTTCCTGCTGCGCTTCCTGCGCGGCGGGCGCGGGCGCGGCGGCCTGCTCCTGCGCGTAAGCGGCGGGACCGAAGGCGACGCCCACGATGCTGCACGCGAGAATCGTGCGAATCTCGTCTCTCAACGACTTGCTCATTGGCTAGCTCCCCAGTGGGGGCACGGCCGGACCGCACAGCGTCTGCGGCTGTGTCCAGTACACAACAATGCCCCGTTCAACCCCAGAACCCCAGAATATGTACTGTGAGGCTGTTTCGAGCCTCACAATGGCCGCGAAGGATATGCACGGACAAGCGTGTTTGTCGAGGGGGGTTGCACAGACACAACACGTGACACCGGTCCCGCCGGATCCGCAATAATGGCGCCCCTCTGCGGTTCAACCCATCCGAGGCGAGACATGCGAGTCATCCGGACCTTCCCAGGATTCTGCTGCGCCATGCTGCTGCTGGTCGCAGGCACACCGGCTTCGGCACAGGAGCAGGCGGCCGCAGTCGCGCAACGCGACGAGCGGATCCCGTTGTTTTCGTTCGTGCACGAACGCGTGTTGCGCAGTGTTGCGCTGTCGCCGGATGGCAGGCACATCGTGGCGGTGTCGCCGCCCGCGGTCGATGCCGTGCCGCAGATCGCGATCTGGAATGCGGACGACCTGTCTCAACCGCCGGTACGGTTCGACCTCGAGGCCAGGGACGGGTCGCGGTGGAAGCCTGTCGGGGCCTTCTGGCTCAATGACAACACCGTCTACGCCGTCGGGCAGCAGACGCTCGACGCGTTCGCCGGCGCGCGCAAGATCCTCACCTTCCGCGGCAAGCCCTTCGTCTACAACCTCGAGAAGAAGAGGCTCTCGGAGCCTTTCGGTGGCGGGAGCTCCGACCTGCTCGATTCGTTCACCGACATCAACCTGTTCAACCGGTTGCCGCTCGACGACAACAAGGTGCTGGTCTCGGCCGGCAACCTCGAGGGCGCCACCGACCTGTACGAAATGGAACTCGAGGGCTACCGCCTGAAGCGGGTGTTCCGCGGGGCCTCCGGCAGTTCGCCGTTCATCGACATGATGGGCGAGGTCCGCGGCCGGACCAGCTTCGACGGTGACGGGGAAACGGCGCGCATCAAGGTGGAGGCGCGCCGGCCTGGTTCGACCAGCTGGGAACTGATCGCGGAGTTCTTCGCGCGCGACCGCCAGGGCATCCAGCCGGTAGGCTTCGGCAAGGATCCGAACATCCTTTTCATGACGGACAACAAGGACCGCGAGTACAGCGTCATCCGCGAGTTCAACCTGACGACGAAGCAGCTCTCCGAGCCGGTGTTCGCGCACGCCAGGTACGATGCGACCGGTGTCGTCTTTGCCCAGACGAAAAAGAAGTACGGGGAGCTCGTCGGCTTCACCTACGACGGCCCGCGCGAAGGCGAGGTGTACTGGGTCGACGAGGACCGGGCGCGCCTCCACGAGAGCCTGAAGGCGGCGTTCCCGGGCAAGTTCATCGACTTCGCCTCGGCGTCGGATGACGAGCGGCGGGTGATCGTCATCGTGTCGGCGTCGAACGACCCGGGCACGTACTATCTCTACGACGCTGCAAAGGGCCTGACGGAACTCGCCCGTCCCTATCCGTCGCTAAGTCCCGAGAAGCTTGCCGAGACCAAGCTCGTCTCCTACAAGGCGCGCGATGGGCTCAACATCCCCGCGTTCCTGACCTTGCCCAAGAAGGGCAGCAAGCCGTTCCCGCTCGTGGTGATGCCGCACGGCGGCCCGTGGGCCCGCGACGACATCAACTTCGATTTCTCCATGTGGCGGCCGTTCCTGGCCGACCGGGGCTACGCGGTACTGCAACCGCAGTATCGTGGCTCGCAGGGCTGGGGCCAGACCCTGTGGCGCGCCGGCGACCGAGAGTGGGGCCAGAAGATGCAGGACGACAAGGACGACGGCGTGCGCTGGCTGGTGGAGCAGGGCATCGTCGACCCCGAACGTGTCGCCATGTACGGCTTCTCCTACGGTGGCTATGCCGCGATGGCGGCCATCGTCCGCGACAATCCGCCCTACCAGTGCGCCATTGCCGGCGCCGGGCTGTCGGAGCTTCGTACCTTCGACAAGATCACGTTCGAGGGCCGCTTCGGCCGCGAGTTCCAGAATCCCACCATCGCCGGCCTGTCGCCGCTCGACGTCGTCGAGAAGGCCTCGATCCCGATCCTCATCTTCCATGGCAATCGCGACCAGATCGTGCCGATCGAGCAGTCGGAGAAGTACTACGCGGCGTTGAAGCGGGCCGGCAAGGACGTCAAGTACGTGCAGATCGACGACTACGGCCATGGTCCGTCGCTGTCCATCACCAAGCAGGCGCAGGTGCTGGAACTGCTGGAGTCCTACCTCGCCAACGACTGCGGCCCGGGCGGGCTGTGACCGCATGAACCGGGCCGCGCCCCGCGCGCGGCCCGGGCCGGTGCCTCGACCTGCCTGGTGCTGCGGGTCGGGTGCGGCTTGAGTACGCCCTCGTGCCGAGGTTAGGCTCGCGGCTCGCGCAATGACGCGAGCCGGACTCGATCGCGGGGAACCCAAAGCATGACCGCAGCCTTTCCTTTCTCTGCCATCGTCGGCCAGGACGAGATGAAGCTCGCCATCCTGATCGCGGCGGTCGATCCCTCGATCGGCGGGGTGCTGGTGTTCGGCGACCGCGGTACCGGCAAGTCCACAGCGGTGCGTGCCTTGGCGGCGCTGCTGCCGAAGATGCAGGCGGTGACCGGGTGTCGCTATGGCTGCGATCCGGAGGCCGGCGACGCCCTGTGCGCCGACTGCCGCGCGCTCGGTGAACTCGGGCGCCTCAAGAGCAGCCCGGTTGCCGTTCCGGTCGTGGACCTGCCGCTCGGCGCCACCGAGGACCGTGTCGTCGGCGCGCTCGACCTCGAACGGGCGCTAGCCCATGGCGAGAAGGCCTTCGAACCGGGCCTGCTGGCCCGCGCCAATCGCGGTTTCCTGTACATCGACGAAGTGAACCTGCTCGAGGACCATCTCGTTGACCTGTTGCTCGACGTCGCGGCCTCCGGCGAGAACGTCGTCGAGCGCGAAGGACTGAGTGTTCGCCACCCGGCGCGCTTCGTGCTGATCGGCAGTGGCAACCCGGAGGAGGGCGAGCTGCGCCCACAGCTACTCGACCGCTTCGGATTGTCGGTCGAGGTGCGCACCCCGGAGGACCTGCCGACACGCGTCGAGGTCGTGCGACGGCGGGACGCCTTCGAGCGCGATCCGGTCGTGTTCGAGCGGCAATGGCGCAGCAAGGACCAGGCCCTGCGCCGCCGGCTGGTGGCGGCGCGCAAGCGGCTGGCAGACGTGGAGGTTCCCGATGCCGCGCTCGAGCGCGCCGCGCGGCTGTGCATGGCGCTTGGTACGGACGGGTTGCGCGGCGAACTGACCCTGATGCGCGCAGCCCGCGCCCTGGCAAGCCTCGACAATGCGAGGCAGGTGGGCGACGCGCAGCTGAAGCGCGTCGCCCCCGCGGCGCTCCGGCACCGGCTGCGTCGCAACCCGCTCGACGAGTCCGGTTCGACCGCGCGGGTGGCGCGGGCCATCGACGAGCTGTTCGGGCCGTGAACGAGCCTGCGGCCGCGGATGCCACCTGGTCCGATGCCGCGATGGCCGCCGTGCTGTTCGCCGTCGACCCGGCGGGTCTCGGCGGGGTCGTCGTGCGCAGCCTGCCCGGCCCGGTTCGCGAAGAATGGCTCGAGCTGTTGCGCGAGGTACTGCCACGCGAGTCGCCGCTGCGGCGGGTGCCCCTGCACGTCAGCGATGGCCGCCTGCTTGGCGGACTCGACCTCGCCGCAACGCTGGCGACCGGGCGTCCGGTGGCGGAGCGTGGCCTCCTGGCGGAGGCCGATGGCGGCGTGATCCTCCTGCCGATGGCCGAGCGCGTGAGCGCGTCGGTCGCGGCCCGCATCACCACCGTGCTGGATGCCGGCGAAGTCGCCGTCGAACGCGACGGCATCGCCCTGCGAACGCCGTGCCGCATCGGCGTGGTCGCGCTGGACGAGGGTGCCTCGCCCGACGAGCAACCGCCCCCGGGACTGACCGAGCGGCTGGCCTTCGCCGTCGACCTCGGCACCGTGGCGATCCGTGACGCGGTTGCGGCGGTGCCGGATCCTGCGGCCATTGCGGCAGCGCGCGTCCGACTGGATGACGTCGGCCTGACGGATGCCGTGACCGCCTCGCTGTGCGCCACGGCGCTGGCACTCGGCATCGACACGCTGCGTGCACCGATCTTCGCGGCGCGTGCGGCCCGGGCCGCGGCGGCGCTGGCAGGTCGGCGCGAAGTGTCCGAGGCAGACGCCGTGCTGGCCTGCAGGCTGGTCTTTGCATCACGCGCGACCACGTTGCCGGTTGAGGAGCCCCAGCCGGAACCCGAGCAGGAGCAGCCGCCACCCGACGCCTCCGAGCAGGATGCCCGCGCGCCCTCCGACCAGCCACTCGAGGACATGATCCTGGAGGCGGCCGCGGCCGCCATCCCGGCCGGGCTGCTGGCTGCGTTGAAGGCCGGTTCGGCGCCGCGCTCGCGGGCGCAGTCCGCGGGCAGGGCCGGTGTCGTCCAGAAGTCCAGGTTGCGCGGCCGCCCCGCGGGAACGCGCGCCGGAGAACCACGAGGCGGGCATCGCCTCGATGTCGTGGAGACGCTGCGCGCCGCGGCCCCCTGGCAGCCGGTGCGCAAGCGCGGCAGGCCAGCCGCGCCGCGGATCGAGGTCCGGCGCGAGGACTTCCGCATCATGCGTTTCAAGCAGAAGAGCCAGACGACGACGATCTTCGCGGTCGATGCCTCGGGCTCGGCGGCGCTGCACCGGCTGGCGGAGGCCAAGGGGGCGATCGAACTGCTGCTGGCCGACTGCTACGTCCGTCGTGACCAGGTTGCGATGATCGCGTTTCGCGGCGCTGCTGCGGAGACCCTGCTGCCGCCGACGCGTTCGCTGGTGCGTGCGAAGCGCAGTCTCGCCGCCCTGCCGGGCGGCGGCGGCACGCCGCTCGCAGCCGGCATCGATGCTGCCCTCCTGCTGGCCGACCAGTCGCGCCGCCGTGGCGACACCACGATGCTGGTCCTGCTGACCGATGGCAAGCCCAATGTCGCGCGCGACGGTACTCATGGCCGGACGCAGGCGGCGGCGGACGCGCTCGTCGCGGCACGTCGCGTACGCGCCGAAGGATTCACGGCGCTGGTCGTCGATACCGCGCCGCGCCCGCAGCCGCTCGCGGCCGAAATCGCGACGGCGATGGGTGCGGCCTATCTGCCGCTGCCCTACGCTGATTCCGCCCGGCTCTCGCGGGCGGTCCAGGCGGTCCGGGTCTCCTGAACATCAGGCCGACGGCCAG
>CAZXAS010000092.1:0-11138 GCA_964638185.1 uncultured Steroidobacteraceae bacterium
CGGTGCCGGTGAGCGGCGTGCGCACCTGTTCCCAGGCGCTGATCGGGGCACCGAGGAACTCGCCGGCGCGCTCCGCCATGGCCGGCAGCACCGGTTCGAGGTAGGTCATCAGCACGCGGAACAGGTTGAGTCCCTGGGTGCAGATTGCCTGCACCTCGGCGGCACGCGAGGGATCCCTGGCCAGCGTCCAGGGCTTGTGCTGGTCGATGTACAGGTTGGCGCGGTCCGCGAGCGCCATGATCTCGCGCACCGCCGCGGCGTACTGGCGCGACTCGTACAGCGCCGCGATGCGCTCGCCGGCCTCGACGAACTGCGCATACAGCGCCTGGTCCGGCAGCGCCGGTGCCAGCAGGCCGCCGTGCGCGCGGCTGATGAAGCCGGCGCAGCGGCTGGCGATGTTCACGAGCTTGCCGACGATGTCGGCATTGATGCGATGCGTGAACTCCTCCAGGCTGAGGTCGATGTCGTCGACCCCGTCGCCGAGCTTGGCGGCGAGGAAGTAGCGGAAGTACTCGCCCGGCAGGTGCTCGAGATAGCGGCTGGCAGTGATGAAGGTGCCGCGCGACTTCGACATCTTCTGGCCGTTGATGGTCAGGAAACCGTGCACGAAGACGCCGTCGGGGCGACGGAAACCCGCGCCGTGCAGCGTCGCCGGCCAGAACAGCGAGTGGAAGTAGAGGATGTCCTTGCCGATGAAGTGGTACAGCTCGGTGTCGCCGCCCGGCCGCCAGTAGGCGTCGAAATCGTGGCCACTGCGCCGGCACAGGTCGGCGAAACTCGCCATGTAGCCGATGGGCGCGTCGAGCCACACGTAGAAGTACTTGCCGGGATGGCCGGGGATCTCGAAGCCGAAGTAGGGCGCGTCGCGCGACACGTCCCAGTCGCGAAGGCCCGCATCGAACCACTCGTCGAGCTTGTTGGCGACCGCGTCCTGCAGGGCGCCGGAACGGGTCCACTCGCGCAGCATCGGCTCGAAGTCGCCGAGCTTGAAGAACAGGTGCTCCGAGTCGCGCTCGACCGGTGGTGTGCCGGAGATCACCGAGACGGCGTCGACGAGCTCCGACGGCGAATACGTCGCGCCGCAGACCTCGCAACTGTCGCCGTACTGGTCCGGGGCGCCGCACCGCGGGCAGGTGCCCTTGACGTAGCGGTCCGGAAGGAACATCTGCGCCTTCTCGTCGTAGGCCTGCCGCACCGTGCGCCGCGCAATGTGTCCCGCGGCGTCCAGCGCCTTGAACACCAGTTCGGTGTAGTGCCGGTTCTCCGGCGAGTGCGTCGTATAGTAGTTGTCGAAGCCGATCAGGAATCCCGCGAAGTCGCGCCGCCGCTCGGCGCCGATGCGTTCGATCAGCTCCTCCGGGGTCACGCCGTCGGCGCGGGCCTGCAGCATGACCGGCGTGCCGTGCGTGTCGTCGGCGCAGACATACAGGCACTCGTGCCCGCGCAGGCGCTGGAACCTGACCCAGATGTCGGTCTGGACGGTCTCGGTGACGTGGCCAAGGTGCGTGGGCCCGTTGGCATAGGGCAGGGCGCTGGTGACGAGGATCTTGCGGGGCATGGCTCGAATCCGGTGAGGAACCGCGGATTATACGGGCTCGGGTGCCCGCGGCCCTCCTGAACAGGAGGCCGCCCGCCACGCCGGCGGGCCCGGGCTCAGACCGCGTCCTTCAGCGGCTCGAACCGGGACTTGTTGATGGCCTTCTCGTAGGCTGCCTTGCCGGTGATGATCCCGGCGTCGAGCAGCTGCTGGATGGCCGTGTCCATGGTGCGCATGCCCATGACGGCACCGGACTGCATCGCATTCTCGAGCTGGTCGATCTTGCCCTGGCGGATGAGGTTGGCGACGGCCGGCGTGTTGACCAGGATCTCGAGCGCGCAGGCGCGCCCTGTACCGGCCTTGGTGATGATGAGCTGCTGGGAGATCACCCCGCGGAGCGAGGTCGAGAGCATCGTGCGGACGTGGCTCTGCTTGTCGGCCGGGAAGGCGTTGACCAGCCGGTCCACGGCCGCCGCGGCGCCGTTGGTGTGCAGCGTCGCCATGACCAGGATGCCCATCTCCGCCGCCGTGATGGCCGTGCTCATGGTCTCCAGGTCGCGCAACTCGCCGACCAGGATGACGTCCGGATCCTCGCGCAGGGCCGAGTGCAGCGCGGAGGAGAACGACTGGGCGTGGTTGCCGATCTCGCGCTGGCTGATGAGGCAGTTCTTGCGCGGGTGCACGAACTCGATCGGGTCCTCGATGGTGAGGATGTGGCCCTTCATCTTGACGTTCAGGTCGTCGATCATCGCCGCCAGCGTGGTCGACTTGCCCGAGCCGGTCTTGCCGGTCACCAGGATCAGGCCATTGTTGACCTTGCACAGGTTGCGTACCGCATCGGGCATCTCCAGCTGGTCTAGGGACTTCGCCTTGGAGGGGATGGCCCGGAACACCGCGCCCATGCCATTCAGGTGCCGCATGACGTTGCAGCGGAAGCGGGCCTGCCCGGCCATGCTGTAGGCGAAGTCCGCGCCCTCGCGCTCCTCGAAGCGCTCGATGGCCGTGCGCGGCATGATCTCGTAGAGCGTCTCGCGCACCGCGTCCGGCGCCAGGCGTTCCGGTCGCAGGTGGGCCAACTGGCCATAGCGGCGGATGCGCGGCGGGTCGCCCGCCATGAAGTGCAGGTCGGAACCGTCGCGCTCGAGGATCTCGGTCAGGTACTCGTCGATCTTCGCCATGGCGGAGGCTCAGCTGCCGGCCAGTTCGAACTGCGGCACGAGGCTGCGGTCGACCACGAACTTCGCCAGCAGCTTCTTGTCGTTGGCGTGTGCGTAGGCGTCGTCGGGATCGATCTCCTTGGCCTTGACCGCGGCCAGCAGCGCCTGGTCCATGAGCTGCATGCCGAGGTCCTTGCCGGTCTGCAGCTGCGCGGGGATCTGGTGGGTCTGGTCGGTCTGGATCAGCTTGGCGATGGCGCGGGTCATGGACAGCACCTCGCACACCGCGCGCCGGCCGCGACCGTCCGGGCGCTTGACCAGCACCTGCGTCACGACCGCGAGCAGGCTCTGCGACAGGAAGCTCTTGGTCTGCTCGCGCTCCTCGATCGGCAGCGCGTCGATGATGCGGTCGATGGACTTGACCGCACTGGTCGTGTGAAGGGTGCCGAGCACGAGGTGCCCGGTCTCGGCCGCGGTCATCGCCATCGAGATCGTTTCCGCGTCGCGCAGCTCGCCGACGAGGATGACATCGGGATCCTCTCGCATCGCGGCCCGCACGCCCTCGGCGAAGCTCGGCAGGTGGGTCCCGAGCTCCCGCTGGATCACCTGGCTCTGCTTGCTGCGATGGACGAACTCGATCGGGTCCTCGAGGCTCACGATGTTCAGGCTGCGCGTCGTGTTCAACAGGTCGATCATGGCCGCCAGGGTGGTCGACTTGCCCGTCCCGGTCGAGCCGGTGACCAGCACCATGCCCTGGTGGTAATCGCACAGCCGGGTGACGATCGGCGGCAGCCCGAGGCCGTCGAGGGTGGGCAGCTCGCTCGGGATCGAACGGAACACGGCGCCGACGCCGGAGTCCTTGCGGAAGACGTTGACGCGGAAGCGGCCGCCGTCCTCGGAGACATACGAGAAATCGAGGTCCTCGCCGGAGCGGAACCTGTCCTGGTGGTTGCGGGTCAGGATCTCGGTGACGTAGCTCTCGAGTTCCGGCCCGCCCAGCTCGCGGAAGCGGATGGGGATCAGGTCGCCGTTCAGCCTGAGCATCGGCGGCACGCCCACGGCGAGATGCACGTCGGAGCATCCCTGCGCCATGCCGAGCTTCAGAAATGCGTCAATGCGGGGCATCGGGCAAAAAGTGAATCACAAGAACGGTTCGAGCGCCAGCTTCAGTTCTTCCATGGTCTGGAAGCGCTTGGTCTTGTCCACGGCCATCGCCTTGAGCACCACGTCCGACAGCGCCGGTGGCAGGTCCGGATTGGCCTCGATGGGCGGGCGCACCTTGCCCTGCACGTGCTGGTACATGACGGACATGTGATCGCCGCGGTGGTAGGGCGGGCTGCCGGTCACCATCTCGTAGAGGATCACGCCGAGCGAGTACACGTCCGCGCGCGCGTCCACCTTCTTGCCGAGGATCTGCTCCGGGGCCATGTACTTCGGCGAGCCGATCACGTAGCCGGTCTTGGTCAGCTGCGTGTCGCCCTCGCGCTGCACGGCGGCGACGCCGAAGTCCACGATCTTGACCAGCCCCTCGTCGTTGATCAGCACGTTCGCCGGCTTCAGGTCGCGGTGCACCACGCCGGCCTTGTGCGCGACCGTCATGCCGGTGGCGACGTCCATGCAGTAGCGGACCGCCTTGGGCAGCGGCATCGGCTTGCCGTCGACGATCTCGGCCCCGAGGGTGTGCGAGTGGAAGTACTCCATCGAGATCGCGTAGTGGCCGCGGATCTGCAGGAAGTCGTAGATGCGGATGACGTTCGGGTGCGTGATCTTCCGGCTGTAGCGCAATTCGTGCACGAAACGCTGCATCATCTCCTCGTCCTGGGCCACGCTCGGGTTCAGGAACTTCAGGATCAGCTGCTCGTGCACCACGGTGTCCTCGAACAGCAGCACCGTGCCGAAGGCGCCGCGGCCGATGCGCTCGATGTACTTGTAGCGGCCCTCCAGCAGCTCGCCCTCCTTGAGCGTGCCGATGTCGAACTTGGCCTGGGCCTCGGCGCCGGCGTGCACCATGGCGGCCACGTCCGCGGACTCGACCAGCAGGGTCTTGCCCGGTGACGGCGGCGGCGGCGGCGGCTGGCGCGACGCGGCGCGGCTGCCGCTTGTCGCGGTGAGCGACGGGATGCTGCGTCCGAGCGAGGAGCCGAACTTGGTGTCGAGCTCGGACAGCGCCCGCTGGGCCGCCGCCACGACAGTTTCCTCGACCGAGGACACGAGTGGCTGGATGCGCATCTGGATGGTGTCGACGGTACGGTCGTCCGCCATCTTGACGAGGGCCTCCACCGCGGACACCCGCGCGTCGGTCTCGCTGCGGTCGAGCGCGCTCATGATGGCGTCCATGGCGCGCGGGTCGCCGATCCGGCCGAGGGCGCGCACCACCGTCGGCACGGACTTCGGGTTGGTACCCATCATCTCGATCAGGCGCGGCACGGCCTTGCGGTTCGCCATGGCGCCGAGCGCATCGACGGCTCGCTCGCTCACCCACCAGTCCGAGTCCCGCGTCGCCTCGATCAGGTGGTTGACGGCGCGCTCGTCGCGGGTCTGGTTGAGGATCTCGATCGCCGTGCGGCGGACGTCCTCGTCGCGGTCGTTCACCAGCGACAGCGCTGCGTTGATCACCCGCGGGCCGCCGATCTTGCCCAGCGCATCGGCGGCGCGGGTGCGCACCCACCAGTCGCTGTCCTTGATGGCGTTCAGCAGGAACTTGATGGAACGCTCGTCGCCGACCTCGTTCAGGACCTCGACCGCCGCGCGGCGCGCGTACTCGGACTCGTCCTGGAGCACGCTGACGAGGTGGCGCGCGGTCTCCGGATGGCGTGCCTTGCACAGCAGGTCGACGGCCTGGTTCTGGACCTCCACCTCGGTGTCGCGCAGCAGGGGCGCGACCAGGGCCGGGTCGATCTCGCCCTGCATGCCGGCGATCGCCTGCAGGGCGGCGGCCCGCACCAGCTTGTGCGGGTCCTTGAGCGTGGCCTGGAGTGCGGCCAGCACGCGCGGCTGGTTGAATCGCGACAGCACCGAGATGATGTGCATGCGCGCGATCGGGTCCTTGCCCTCGACCCGCGGCAGCAGCTCGTCGAGCGAGTCCTCGTCGGCGATCTCGGCGATGATCTTGAACAACGCGGCCTTCTCCGCGGTGTCCTGCTGGTAGGCGGCATTCAGCAGCTCGCGCATCGACAGGCGGTTCTTGTGGGCGCCGATGACGTTCAGGACCGCCGGGCGCGAGATACCCGGCTGCGACAGCAGATCGAGCAGCAGGTTGGGCGAGAACGAGCGGGCCGAGGACAGCGCCCAGGCGACGCCGGCGACGGAGCGCGGATTGGCCTCGGCCAGTGCACGGGCGAAGATCGGGAAGGACTTGTTGTCGACCAGTGCCGTCAGCACTTCGACGAAGGCGATGGTCTCGGCCTTGTTGGCGCCTGCCAGGGCGTCGACGATGGGTTCGATGGCCGTCTGCCCGAGGCCCTTGAGCCGCTCCATGGCGCGCTTCGCCTTGGGGCTCTCGGGATCGCCGGAGTCGCGAAACTCGGCGAGCAGGCGGTCGGCACGGAACGCACTGAAAAGAGCCATCCAGGTCCTTCGGTCTGTCGCCCCGGCACGGCGGATCGCGCCGCGGTCGTCCTCGCTGCCGGCGGTCCGGCGGCCCAGCCACGCTGGAACACGCCGACCCGGCACCACGCGCAAGTATGCCACAGCGATTGGCGTGCCTTGGCGATCCCGTGCTTCCGCTACAATCCTCGCCCCCGCCCGTACCGGAGACCACGATGACCGACCCTGCCGACGACCCGCTGGCCACCGCCGTCGCTGCCTGCGTCGACCCCGCGAGCGGCGTCACGCTCGGACAGCTCGGCGCCGTGCGCGGGGTCAGCCGGGGCGCCGGAGCGCTGGCCGTGCGCCTGTGCTTCGGCTTTCCGGTGGGGGGCTACGAGCCGGCGATCCGCGAGGCGCTCGCCGGCTGCCTCGCCGCGCAAGGCTACAGCGGCCCGGTCGAGATCGACCTGACCGCCGAGATCCCGGCCTTCGTCGCCAGTCGCGCCGTCAAGCCGCTGCCGGACGTCGCGAACATCATCGCGGTGGCGTCGGGCAAGGGCGGCGTGGGCAAGTCGACCGTGGCCGTCAATCTCGCGCTGGCGCTTCGCCAGCAGGGTGCGCGGGTGGGGCTGCTCGATGCCGATATCTACGGGCCGAGCCAGCCGCGCATGATGGGGCTGTCCGGGCAGCGTCCCACGACGCGTGACGGCAAGTCGTTCGACCCGCCGGAGAACTATGGCGTCAAGGTCATGTCCATCGGCTTCCTCATCGACGAGGAGCAGCCCATGGTCTGGCGCGGGCCGATGGTGACCCAGGCGCTCACCCAGCTGATGGGCGACACCCGCTGGGGTCCGCTCGACTACCTGGTCGTGGACATGCCGCCGGGCACCGGCGACATCCAGCTGACCCTGGCCCAGCGCGTCCCGGTGAGCGGCGCGGTGGTGGTGACGACGCCGCAGGACATCGCCCTGCTGGACGCGCGCAAGGGCCTGCTGATGTTCCGCAAGGTCGAGATCCCGGTGCTGGGCGTGGTCGAGAACATGAGCGTCCACCTGTGCCCGGCCTGCGGGCACGCCTCGCACGTCTTCGGCGAGGGTGGCGGGCGCAGCATGGCCGCCCAGTACGACGTGCGCCTGCTCGGCGAGCTGCCGCTCGACGTCGCGATCCGCCAGCAGGCGGACGCCGGCCAGCCGACCGTGGTGGCCGACCCGGACTCAGCGCCGGCGCGTGCCTACCACCAGGTCGCACGGCGGGCTGCTGCGCAGCTCGCGCTCGCCGCCGGCGGCGGCGCGGCCGCCTTCCCCAGGATCAGCATCGAGGACGATGAATGAGCATCAAGTCCGATCGCTGGATTCGCGAGATGGCGGAGAACCACCGCATGATCGAGCCGTTCGCGCCAGGCCAGGTGCGCACCGCCGACGGCCGCCGCATCGTGTCCTACGGCACCTCGAGCTACGGCTACGACGTGCGCTGTGCCAACGAGTTCAAGGTCTTCACCAACATCAACGCCACCATCGTCGACCCGAAGCAGTTCGACGTGAACAGCTTCGTCGACCAGACCTCCGACGTGTGCATCATCCCGCCGAACTCCTTTGCGCTGGCGCGGACGATCGAGTACTTCCGCATTCCGCGCAGCGTGATGGTGGTGTGCCTGGGCAAGAGCACCTACGCGCGTTGCGGCATCATCGTGAACGTCACGCCGCTCGAGCCGGAATGGGAGGGGCACGTGACGCTCGAGTTCTCCAACACCACGACCCTGCCGGCCAAGATCTACGCCAACGAGGGCGTCGCGCAGCTGTTGTTCTTCGAGTCGGACGAGGTCTGCGAAACGTCCTACCGCGATCGCGGCGGCAAGTACCAGGGGCAGCAGGGCGTCACGCTGCCGAAGACCTGATCAGCCACCCACGTACTTCTTGAGGTACATGGCGAACAGCCGCTTGCCCTTGCGGTGCTGCTCGAGCTGTACCGGCATGTAGCCGAGCTCCGGCGCGAGCCACATGGTCGCCACCCGCGAGCTGCCCTCGCGCGTGCTCGTGTACACGACGGTATCGAACGTGCCGGCAGGCGTCTCCAGCCGCTCGTTGCGCTGGAACTCGTAGTCGTAATACTTGACCTTCGGCCCGTCGATCATCGGGATGGTGCCGGGCCTTCCGCCGGAGATCAGGGCGACCATCGTCGCGACCTGGATCGAGACCGGGTCCTGCAGGCCGGCGACCGTGGCAAGGTCGACCTGCTCGCCCTTGGACGTGCCGCGCACCCGCTTCTGGCTCCAGTCGAACTCGAGCGCGATGTCCTCGTCGGAGCGTTCCATGCCATCGTCGAAGCGAAACCTCATCGGTCGCACCTGCCCACCGTCGACCTCGATCCAGCTGGTCTGGACCAGGGTGCCGCTGGCGAACAGCCGCGCCAGGCCGGTGGCATCCGCGCGGGACTCGAAGATCCAGCCGTCCGGGCCTGCGCCCGGGCGCAGTTCCATGCGGCTGTCGCCGACGGTCATGCTGCCGTACTTCACGGCGTACAGGGCGATGAAGGGTTCGAGGTCGACCGGGGCGGCCGCGGCCGGCATGGCCACGCCCAGCATCGTCCACAGCAGTGTGCCCATGATCGCCTTCATGCATCACCCCGGATCACCGGACGCTCGAGCCGCCTGCCGTCGAGCCAGGCCGCGCCGTCGTGGCAGGCCAGGCGACCGGCCGCGAACCAGCCGACCGCCTCAGGATAGATGATGTGTTCCCAGTGCTGAACCCGCGCTGAAAGCGATGCCGGGTCGTCGCCGGCGAGGACCGCCACCCGGGCCTGCAGCACCGCCGGACCGGCGTCGAGTTCCTCGGTGACGAAGTGCACGGTGCAGCCATGCCAGCGGTCACCGGCCTCGAGCACGCGCCGGTGCGTGGCAAGCCCCGGGTAGGCGGGCAGCAGCGACGGGTGGACGTTGAGCAGCCGTCCCGCAAAGGCGCGCGTGAAGCACGGGTCCAGGATGCGCATGAAGCCCGCCAGTGCCACCAGTCCGGCGCCGGTGGCGCCGACCGCCGCCGCGAGCGCGCTTCCATGCGCGGCCCGGTCATGGTACCCGGCGGCCGGCAGCACCGCGGTGTCGATGCCGAGGCTCTGCGCGATCGCAAGTCCAGGCGCGTCGGCCCGGTCGCTCAGGACCGCGACCACCCGCGCGTCGATCCGCCCCTCCAGGCCCGCCCGCGCGATCGCCTCCATGTTGCTGCCGCGCCCGGAGATGAGCACCGCGACCGGCATCGGCCGACCGGTCACCCGATCGTGACTCCGTCGCCGTCGACGACCTCGCCGATGATGGCGGCATCCTCGCCGGCCGCGCGCAGCGACGCGAGGATGCGATCCGCCGCGGCCGGCGGGGCCTGCAGCGTCATGCCGATGCCGCAGTTGAAGGTGCGGTGCATTTCATCGTCGGCGATGTTGCCGCTCCGCTGGATCCAGTCCCACACCGCCGCCCTGCGCCAGGCGGCGCGCTCCAGGCGGACGCCGAGTCCGGCCGGCAGGACCCGCGGGATGTTCTCGATCAGGCCGCCCCCGGTGATGTGCGCGATGCCGTGCACCTCGTGGACCCCGAGCAGCGCCAGCACCGGCTTGACGTAGATGCGCGTCGGCGCCATCAGCAGGTCGACCAGCAGCTCGTCGCCGAGACGCGTGTCCGCGTCGGCACGGGCGACCTCCATCAGCCGGCGGATCAGCGAGAAGCCATTGGAATGCGGGCCGGAGGACGCGATGCCGATCACCGCGTCGCCGGCACGGGTGGCACTGCCGTCGAGGATCCGGTCGCGCTCGACCACGCCAACGCAGAATCCGGCCAGGTCGTAGTCCTCACCCTCGTACATGCCGGGCATCTCGGCGGTCTCGCCACCGACGAGCGCGCAGCCGGCGCGGACGCAGCCCTCCGCGATGCCCGCGACCACCCGCTCCGCGACGTCGACGTCCAGGTGCCCGGTCGCGTAGTAGTCGAGGAAGAACAGCGGTTCCGCACCCTGCACCAGGACGTCGTTCACGCACATCGCGACGAGGTCGATCCCGACCCCGTCATGCCGGCCGGTGTCGATGGCGAGGCGCAGCTTGGTGCCGACGCCATCGGTGCCGGACACCAGCACCGGGTGCCGCCACCGTCCCGGCGGCAGCTCGAACAGGGCGCCGAAACCGCCCAGGCCACCCATCACCTCGGGCCGGCGCGTGCGCCGGACATGGGGCCGGATGCGCTCGACCAGGGCCTCGCCGGCATCGATATCCACGCCGGCGTCGCGGTAGGTAAGGGACGGTTGCTGGGTCATTCAGGCTCGCCAAGGGCTTCGCGCTGCTGGGTGCGCGCGGTGGGGTACTATTGTAACCCGCCCCGGGCGTCCGGCCCGGGGCCGAAACGACGGTCAGGTGTATGGTCAGCACGAAGCAGGATGGATTCGTCCGGCAGCCGCTCGCGGGGCTGGCCATGGCGCTGGTGCTGGCCGCGGCCATCGCGCCGGCGCGCGCCGTGCCGGTGGCCGACCTGTACCAGGCCGAGGTTGGCGCGACCGGTCTCAGCCAGGCCGAGGTTTTCGTTGCAGCGCTGTCGGAGGTGCTGGTCCGCGTCACCGGCCGCCGGGATGCGGCCAACCTGCCCGGGGCGGCCACGCTGCTCGAGGATGCCGGGCGTTATGTGCGCTCCTACCGGCGCACCGCCGGCGGGCGGCTGGCCGTCGCCTTCGAGGGCGACGCCGTCGAGACGGCGCTGGCCGCCGCCGGGATGCCCTACTGGGGCAGCGATCGGCCGACGACGGAGGTCTGGCTGGCGATCGACCGCGGCGGCGGGGCCAGCGAGCTGGTGACGACCTCGACCGCTGCCGCCGAGCGTGCGGCCGTCGAAGCCGCGGCGGCCCTGCGCGGGCTGCCGCTGCGCTGGCCGGCGGGCGCCGAGTCTCGTC
>CAZXAS010000093.1:0-11111 GCA_964638185.1 uncultured Steroidobacteraceae bacterium
GCCGATGGTAGCGCGAAGGCCGGCCCGGCCGGCCTCGGCGAGGCGCCGGCGCGCCGACAACTCGCCGGCCACGGCACCGAGGAAGGGCCCGGCCACGACCCCCGGCAGGCCGAAGAACACTCCGACCAGCGCGCCGAGCGCGGCACCACCCGCGGCACGGGGCGATGCACCGAAGCGCCGGGCGCCGAAGGCGGTTGCGGCAAAGTCGAGCGCATAGGCGAGGAGCGCCATCAAGGCGAGGAATGCCAGCGTCCAGGCGCCCACATGGACGAAGTCCTCCGCCCAGGCCGCCGCAACGAGGCCCGCGAGCAACACCGGAGGTCCTGGAATCGCCGGCAGCACCAGGCCTGCGAGGCCCACCAGGACCAGCACCACGGCGACGATCCACAGCAGCACGGAAGCGTCCATGGTCCTGCGCGCCTCAGCGAACGTCCAGGTGCACCCGCTGGCTGACGCCGCAGATGAGCTCGTAGGGAATCGTACCGGCGGCGCGCGCGACCTCCTCGACCGGCACCCCCGGCCCCCAGAGCATCACCGGGTCTCCCACGGCGACCGGCGGCAGGTCCGTCACGTCCACGGCGATCATGTCCATCGAGACGCGCCCGGCGAGTGATGCCCGCGCGCCATTGACGAGGACGGGAGCACCAGACGCGGTGTTGCGGGGATATCCGTCGCCGTAGCCGGCCGCGGCGATGGCGAGCCGCGTCGGCCGCGGCGCGCGCCAGGCACCGCCGTAGCCGACCCGCTCTCCGGCGTCGATGTCCTTGACGGCGATGACCTCGGTGACGAGCGACATGGCCGGCTCGAGCCCGAGCGCGGCGCCATCGCCATCCGGGAACGGCGAGACTCCGTAGAGCATCAGCCCGGGGCGCACCCAGCCGCTACGCGCTGCCTCACAGCCGAGAATGCCGGCCGAGTTCGCGATGCTGCGCGTGCCGGGCACGCCGTCGGTGAGGCGCGAGAACAGCCCGATCTGCTCGCGCGTCGTGGCGTCGTCGCGGTCATCGGCATTGGCGAGGTGGGTCACCAGGGTGAGCGGCTTCGCCACCGCGGCGCAGGCAGTCAGGCGCGCGAGCGCGGCTGCGGCCTCACCCGGCCTGAATCCGAGCCGGTTCATGCCGGTATCGATCTTGCACCAGGTGCCGAAGACCCGCCTGTCGCGCCAGGACTCGAGCATGGCGATCTGCTCGCGACCGTGCACCATGATGTCGAAGCCATGATCCGCGGCCTGGGCGAGCTGCGACGGGCTGAATACGCCCTCGAGCAGCAGGATGCGCTGCGTGAGTCCCGCGGCGCGCAGCGCCATGCCCTCCTCCAGCCGCGCAACCGCGAAGCCATCGGCCCCGGCGAGCGCCACGGCCGTCGGCACGATGCCATGGCCATAGGCATTCGCCTTGACGACCGCGAGCACCTTCGAGCGCGGCGCGATCGCCCGCACGCGCTGCAGGTTGCGCTGCAACGCGGCGCCGTCGACGATCGCACGGATGACTGGCGTCATCACGGCCTAGAAGACGCCCTCGCCGTACGACTCGGCCACGAGGTTCTCGAAGCGCGTGTACTCGCCGAGGAAGGTCAGGTGGACTTCGCCCACCGGGCCGTTGCGCTGCTTGGCGATGATGATGTCGGCGATGCCCTTGCGGGTCGTGTTCGGCTCGTACACTTCCTCGCGGTAGATCATCATGATCAGGTCCGCGTCCTGCTCGATCGCGCCCGACTCACGCAGGTCGGACATCACCGGCTTCTTTTCGGTGCGCTGTTCGACACTGCGGTTCAGCTGCGAGAGCGCGATCACCGGAACCTGCAGTTCCTTGGCCAGGGCCTTGAGACCGCGCGAGATCTCCGAGATCTCGGTGGCCCGGTTTTCCTTCGATCCCGAAACCTGCATCAGCTGCAGGTAGTCGACCACCACGAGCCCGAGCCCCTTCTCGCGCTTCAGTCGCCGGGCGCGGGCGCGCACCTCGGTGGGCGTGAGCGACGGGGTCTCGTCGATGTAGATGGGTGCCGCCGTGAGCTGCGCGATCGCGCTGTTGATGCGCGACCAGTCCTCGTCGGAGCACTGCCCGGTGCGCAGGTGGCCCTGGTGCACGCGACCGAGCGAGGAGATCATCCTGAGCGTCAGCTGCTCCGAAGACATCTCCATCGAGAACACCGCGGCCGGTACGCCCTTGCCGATGGCCGCGTTCTCGGCGATGTTGATCGCGAGCGTCGACTTGCCCATCGACGGCCGGCCGGCGATGACGATCAGGTCGCCCGGCTGCAGGCCCGTGGTCATGCGATCGAGCTCGGTGAAACCGGTGGTGACGCCGGTCAGGGCACCGGGCGACTGGTGCAGCATGTCCAGCCGGTCGACCGTGGCGGGCAGTATCTCCTTGACCGACTGGAAGCCCGCGCGCGAGCGCGTGCCGCGCTCGGCAATCTCGAACACCTTGCTTTCGGCCTCGTCGACCAGCTCCGTCGCGGTGCGACCCCCGCTCGCGAACGCGGCGGTGGAAATCTCGGCGCCCGCCGTGATGAGCTGCCGGAGTATCGCCCGTTCACGGACGATCTCGGCGTAGGTGCGGACGTTGGCGGCGCTCGGTGTGTCGCGGGCGAGCGTACCGAGATAGGCAAGACCGCCGGTCTCGTCGGCCAGCCCCTTGCGCTCGAGGTGCTCGGAGACCGTGACCGCGTCGCACTGGCCGCGCCGTTCGACGACTTCGGCAATCGACTCGAAGATCAGCCGGTGGTCGCGCCGGTAGAAATCCGCGGCGGAGACGATGTCGGCCACGGAATCCCAGGCGACCGGATCCAGCATCAGGCCGCCCAGGACGGCCTGCTCCGCTTCGACGGAATGCGGCGGCACGCGGACCGCATCGGTGCCGCCGCGATCGTTCATGCGCGGGCCCGGGACAGCTGCCATCTGCGACCTCGCAGGCCGGGGCCGGCCCACTGCGGCCGGCGGTCCATCACTCCTCGGCGACCACGGTCACCGTGACTTCCACGTCCACGTCGGCATGCAGGTGCAGCGTGACGTGATGCTCGCCGACCATGCGGATCGGACCGCCTGGCAGGCGGACTTCCGAGCGCTCGACCTCGTGGCCCGCCGCGGCAATGGCCTCGGCGATGTCCGCGGTGCCGATCGACCCGAAGAGCTTGCCCTCGTTGCCCGCCTTCGCAGTGATGCTGAGCGCAAAGCCCTCGAACCTGGCCGCACGCGCCGTGGTCCGGGTCAGGTCGTCGGCTGCCTTCGCCTCGAGCTCGGCGCGCCGCGCCTCGAACGCCGCGATGTGCTCACGCGTCGCGAGCGTGGCCTTGCCGCTCGGCAGCAGGAAATTGCGACCGTAGCCGGGCTTCACCCGCACCCGGTCCCCGATATTGCCCAGATTGGCGACCTTCTGCAGCAGGATTACTTCCATGATTGCACCGTAATAGCGATAACTGATCGACCCAGAAAACAGAGAAAAACCGTATCCCGACCCCGGGCGGCCGCGCGCTTCGCAGCCGGCCCGGACATCACGCGCCCTTGCCCCGGAAGCGGTCGCGGAACCGGACCCAGTTGTCCGCGAAACCGATCCCGACCACCGCCATCGGCAGCAATGCCACGCCGGCGTAAGCCAGCACGACCACCGCCGGACCCACCACCTGCGTGGCACGCAGGCCGTGCACGACCGCCAGCGCCTGCAGCAGGAACGCCCCGGCCAGCACGAACAATACGTCCTCGGCCGGCTGCCAGGCCTGCCCTGCCAGCCACTGGCTCAGCAGGCTCAGCGCCAGCGCGGCCACCGCGACCCAGGCGACCACGTTGCCGAGGCGCAGGGCCCTGAACTGGCGCCCGAACAGGCCCGGCTCGCGCATCGACCCGAAAGCCCAGAGGCCGACGAACAGCGCCAGCATGGTCTGCAGCAGCAGCACCCATGCCGCCGTGGCCCAGGCCACCCGCGCCGTGGCCGCGCCGATCTCCTCCGGAGTGCTCTCCACTCCGAGGTCGGCGAGTGTCCGCGCGGTCTCCTCCAGCGCAGGCCGCAGCTGCTCCAGCAGCGGCGACAGCACCGTGGTCGGCTCGCCCAGCAGCAGGTGTATGGCCACCACCAGCAGCGCCGCGCCGAGTGCCACCGCCTGGAACGAAAAGCTCAGGTTGCGGCTCGCGGCCAGCAGTCTCGCGGCGAAGAACACCGGCGTCAGGATCGCCGCCGCCAGCACCAGGCCACCGAAGAGCCCCAGCACCGGCGAGAATCCCCAGGCGATGGGCAATGCCGCACCGAGGCCGGCCACCAGGGCCGCTCCACTGCCCGCCACGAGCAGGACCAGCACCATGACACCCGCCGGCAGCCATGCCGCGACCGGCAATGCCAGCAGGCTGACGAACGCCACGGCGGCCGCCACGGCGAAGCCCCGTTCCGGGCGCGCAGTCAGCCACTCGGCAAACTTCTTCATGGCCACTGCCGCGAGGCGGACCTCGCGCCCTGTCAGTGCTGGTCGGTGTAGGGCAGCAGCGCCAGGTACCGGGCCCGCTTGATCGCGACCGACAGCTGCCGCTGGTAGAACGAGCGCGTGCCCGTGATGCGGCTCGGCACGATCTTGCCGGTCTCGGTGATGTATCCCTTGAGCGTGTTCAGATCCTTGTAGTCGATCTGCTCGATGCCCTCGGCCGTGAACTTGCAGTACTTCTTGCGACGGAAGAAACGCGACATGAGTGTCTCCTGTGATCAGTCGTCGCGACCGGAGGCGGGCTCGCCACGGTAGTCGCCGCGACCGTCACGGTCGCCACGATCATCGCGGTCGCCGCGATCGTCACGGTCGCCGCGCTCCTTGTCCTCCGAGGACTTCGCCATCGGCGACGGCTCGGTGACCGCACCGTCCATCTTGATGCTCAGGTGCCGGAGCACCGCGTCGCTGAAGCGGAACGCATCGGTGAGTTCGTCCAGGGTCTTGCCGTCGCACTCGACATTCATGAGCACGTAGTGCGCCTTGTGGACCTTGGCGATCGGGAACGCCAGCTGGCGCCGGCCCCAGTCCTCGAGGCGATGCACGGTGCCGCCGCCGGCATCGATCATGCCGCGGTAACGCTCGATCATCGCCGGGACCTGTTCGCTCTGGTCCGGATGAACGAGAAATACGATCTCGTAATGACGCATCTTGGGTACTCCTTGATGGGTTTGCCTCCCGTCGGATGCGACACGGTGAGGCCAGGAGAAAACGCGCCCAGCGGCGCGAAGGGGTGCGTAAGGTACCGGAATCACTAAGGTTGTGCAACCGTCACCGGCGGCGGGCCGCATTCCCGGCGGGCGGTCCGGACGGCGGCGGTGCCGGCGTCAGGATCGGCCGGTCCGCTGCCGCAGCGCCTCGTACAGCACGACGCCGGTCGCCACCGAGACATTGAGCGACTCGACCGCCCCGTGCATGGGCAGGCGCAGCACGAAATCGCAGGTCTCGCGGGTCAGGCGGCGCATCCCGGCGCCCTCCGCGCCCATCACGACGGCCACAGGCCCGGTCAGGTCCGTCTCGAACAGGCCGCGGTCGCCATCGCCGTCGGTGCCGACGATCCACACCCCGAGCGCCTTCAGGTCCCTGAGCGTCCGGGCCAGGTTGGTGACCTGGGCGAATGGCATGGTCTCGGCCGCGCCGGTGGCGACCTTGCGCACCGTGGCCGTCAGGCCCGCAGCACGATCCCGCGGGGCAACCACGGCCGTGACCCCGGCGGCCTCGGCCGTGCGCAGGCACGCCCCCAGGTTGTGGGGATCCTGCACGCCGTCGAGGACCAGGAGCAGGACGCCGCGGCCTGCCAGCCGGACCAGTTCTACCAGGGCGTCCTCGTCGAGCGGCGCGGCAGGCTCTATCTCGGCCACCACCCCCTGGTGAACGGCCCCCCCGGCGATGCGGTCGAGCTCGGCCGCCGGCCGGCTCGCTGCCGGGATCCCGGCGGCGGCCGCAAGGGCGCTGATTTCCGCCATGCGCGCGTCCTGCCGTCCCTGCTGCAGCCATACCCTCAATACCCGGGCACGCGCGCCGCTGAGCAGCGCGCGCACCGCGTGCACGCCGTAGACGAGACTGGCCGGGCTCACCTGCGGCGACTCTCCCGCCGCGGACGCCTCGGGTGATAGGCATCGGCGACCTTGTCGACCAGTTCGAAATCTATCTTTCGATCCGAGGGATCGACGCGCACCAGCCGGACGCGGAGTTCGTCTCCGATGCTGAAGCGCAGCCCGGTACGCTCACCCACCAGCGTGCGATCCGACTCGTGGAAGCGGAAGTAGTCCTTCGGCAGCGAGGTGACGTGCACGAGGCCGTCGACCTGCAGGCCCTTGATCTGGACGAACACGCCGAACTCCAGCACGCCGGTCGCGACCGCGTCGAACTCCTCGCCGATGCGGTCCTTCATGAACTCGCACTTGAGGAACGCCACCACGGAGCGGGCCGCCTCGTCCGCCTTGCGTTCGCGCTGCGAGCATTCCTGGCCGAGCAGTTCCATCTCCCGGGCGGGGTGCACGAAGTCGTCGGCCGTGCCGCCACCGAGCGCATGGCGGATCGCGCGATGCACCAGGAGGTCGGGATAGCGACGGATGGGCGAGGTGAAGTGGACGTACTCGCTGAGTGCGAGCCCGAAATGCCCGATATTGAGCGGCTGGTACAGCGCCTGCGGCAGCGAGCGGACGATCGCGTTCTCGATCACGGCCGCGTCGGGGCGCGCGGCCACCTCGCGCAGCACCTTCTGCAGGCGCGCCGGCTCCAGCTCCTCGCCGGTCTCGAGAAGGATGCCGCGCATCGCCAGGAAACGCTTCAGGTCGTCGATGCGGTCTTCCTCGGGCGTCCCATGAATGCGGAACAGCGCCGGCATCTTGTGCTTCTTCAGGAATCGCGCGGCCTCGACGTTCGCCGCGATCATGCATTCCTCGATCATGCGGTGGGCGTCATTGCGAGGAAACGCCTGTATGCCGGTCACGCGGCCGGCATCGTCGACCATGACCTTCACCTCCGGCGCCTCGAAGTCCAGTGCACCGCGCGATTCCCGGTGCCGGCGCAGTGCGCGATAGACGTCGTGCAGCGTTTCCAGCACCGGCAACACCGCCGCGAGTTCCCTGCGGGTCGCAGCGTCGCGGTCGACCAGTGCCGCGGCCACCCGCGAGTAAGTGAGCCGCGCCGCCGAGCGCATCAGCCCCGGGTAGAACTTCGTCCGCGTGACCTTGCCGTCACGCGAGACGGTCATCTCGCAGGTCATGCACAGGCGCTCGACCTCGGGCATGAGCGAGCACAGGTGGTTCGACAGCTGCTCCGGCAGCATCGGCACCACCCGGTTCGGGAAATAGACCGAGGTGGCGCGCTCGCGAGCCTCGGTGTCGAGTGCGCTGCCCGGCTCGACGTAATGACTCACGTCGGCGATCGCGACCAGCAGCCGGAAGCCGCCACGTGTCGCCTCGGCGTGCACGGCATCGTCGAAGTCGCGTGCATCCTCGCCGTCGATGGTCACGAGCGGCGTGTCGCGCAGGTCGACCCGGTCACGGGTCGCGGTACCCGGCACCTGCCGGCCGAAGCTTCGGGCCTCGCGTATCGCGGCCGCCGGGAACTCGTGCGGCAGGCCATGCGCGGAGATCGCGAGTTCGATGGCGGTATCGGCGGCACCGGCCTCGGGCAGGACCCGTGTCACCCGCCCGACCGGATCGCTGTGCTCGCTCGGCGGCTCGATGATCTCGGCGACCACCAGGTCCCCCGACTTCGCCCCGCCGCGATTCTTCGCGGGCACCACGATGCGATGGCTGATGCGCCTGTTGTCCGGCTGGATGAAACCAACCCCGGATTCGAAGGTGAAGCGTCCGGCCACCTCGCGCGTGCGGCGCTCGAGAACCTCGACCAGTACTCCCTCCTTGCGGCCGCGCTCGTCGGTGCCGGACACCCGCACGGCGATGCGGTCGCCGTGCATCACCCGGCGCATCTGCCGGTACGGCAGGAAGACATCGTCGCCGCCACCGTCAGGCACCAGGAAGCCGAAGCCGTCCTTGTGGGCGCTCACGGTGCCGACGACCACCGGGAGGCGTTCGATCAGGCAGTATTCGTCGGCCCGGTTGAGCAGCAGCTGGCCATCGCGCACCATGGCGCCGAGGCGCTTTGCCAGCGCCGGCTTCACGGCACGGTCGCGCACACCGAGCCGCGCGCAGAGTGCATCGAAACCGAGCGGATGCCCGGCCTGGCCGAGTTCCGCGAGGATGAACTCGCGACTCGGGATCGGGCTCTCGTAGCGGCTGGACTCGTCCCCGAAACGGGGATCACGATCCTGCCAGCGGGAATTCTTCTTCATTGATGTTCCGGATTTGACAACCGCGGGCGGCGTGCGTAGATTTCGCTGCCCTCGCCGGGGACTGCCCCGGACGCTCCCTGTGCCCAGGTGGCGGAATTGGTAGACGCGCTAGTTTCAGGTATTAGTGCCGCGAGGCGTGGAGGTTCGAGTCCTCTCCTGGGCACCATTTTTACGTCGCTATCTTGACATCGTTGACGCCACGCGGCCAGCGTGGCGGCCGGACTGGCCCGCGGACCTGCGCGGGCCGGCTCCCTGGACCTCCCCCACTCACAGATCGAGCGTGAACCGCATGCCCCGGTTGCGCGGTAGCACGTCTGTTGCAGCCACGGCCACGGCACCAGCACGACATGGATGGTGCTGCGCGATTCGGCGTGGGTGGACATCGCGCTGCCCTCCGGCTCAGGGCATCTTGATGGGTGACACCCCTGGCAGGAAGCTGGCCGCAGATCCGGGCACGAACACCAGGAAGTCGAAGGAGCCCACGGCTCGCTGCACCTCCGCCGGCAGGTGCTTGATTCTCCCGGGGCGCAGGCGCCAGCTTCGCAGGTCGAAAAGCGCAGGCGGCCCGGCGTCTACGTAGGGCAACAGGAAGCTCCAGTCACCGTTCGCCAGGTCGTCGCCGCAGTCGCTGGCGTGGCCGGCCAGGTCGCCCGCCTGCCCGCCAGGGCCACAGAGCACCAGCAGCGCGACGCTATCGGCGCCGCGCGCGGCGGCGAACTCGCTGACGAAGCCGCCGAGCGCCTGCACCTGCACCGGTGATGCGCCTCGGTACATGTGGTTCGCGCCGAACTTCAGCAGCACGCGTGGCGGCTGCCCCGCCGCTGCCGCGCGCTCGTAGTAATGGACGAACTGCCGCCGCATCAGCCGCTCGCGCGCGTCGTTGGCGAAGAGCGCCTCACCCGCCCCTCCGGTGAACGGCCGGTAGATCTTCTGCGACAGGACCATGGCGTCCACGAGCTTGCGCCAGCCCGCATCCCCTTCCGCCGACAATGCGTCGCCCAGCGTCGCGAGCCGGGTGGGCTCGAGTACCATCAAGCCGTTCAATCCACCCTCGACCGCATGCATCGCGAGGTCGCGCGCGATCTCCCGCGCCCCCGGCGCACTCGCGCCGACCGCGACCTCCTGCAGCAACCACCCGGCACTGCCGATGAAGACCTGGTCCAGACCCCACAATGACGGTACCGGCCCGTCTGGCACGCTCGCCACGACCGCCTGGGCGAACCGTGCTTCAGCCGCCCACGTGACGAATGGCGCTGCGGCCGCCCCGCCGCGCTTCTCGACGAAGCGCGCCCAGGCGTCGAGACCCTCCGCCCTGAGGGTCTGCTCCAGCCGCTCCGCGACCCACGGATCGGTTTCGATCGCTGCCTGCGTGTAACCCAAGGGCCGCAGCTCGTTCCAAAGCGCCGTGGCGAAAGCAGCGACCCCCTCGCTGCCGTGGGATTCGCCCATCAGTACGAACTGCGCATCGGCTGCCAGTCGCCGCAGCCGGTCTGCGCCGGACCCGGCCAGCTTGCCATCCTCGAGGCTGACGGCCAGATGGGAATGCTCAATGAGCGCGCCCAGCAGATCGGCGCGGCTCGCTCCTTCGGGGGCAGGCGGCGGCGGGGTCGCCGGATCCGCGTTCAACGTCGCGCTCAGCGACAGCGCCGCCGTGGCCGCCGCCGCCTTGCGCATCCACCTGCCCAGAGCGTCCATCAACATCGCCTCATCCCCGGTACATGGTCGCAGTCATGCCCGAAAATAGCACCACGGGATGGCGCTGCGAACGCCCGCGAGGCCCGATGACCTATGGCCCGCGGACCTGTGCGGGCCGGCCACCCGAACCACACTCAGAGATCGAGCGTGAACCGCATGCCCCAGGTGCGCGGCGGCTCGATGAACGCGTCCGCGTAAGGGCCGAACTGGCCCGTCGTGGTCGCAGCGAGCACCGCCTCGTTCTCGATGTTGCGCACCCACAGGCCCAGGCTCCAGCGGCCGTCGCCGGCGAAGTAGGTCAGCGATGCATTTGACTTGGTGTAGGCCTCCTGCTGAGTGCCGCGGTTGTGCGCGAACGTTCCCCAGAAGGAGCTCTCGTAACGCGACTCCAGCCGCGCCCGCAGGGAGCCACCCTTGACGCGGAAGTCGTGCTCGTAGCCCGCCGACAATGTCCAGTCCGGCGCGTACTGCAGCTGGTACCCGGCGAAGTCGCGGTTGGGCAGCCCGATGTCGATGTCGGCAGGCACGACAAAGTCGTCGAAGCGCGCATTCAGGTAACCGGCCGAGAGATTCAACCGGCCGGACCCGGTCGCCTGCAGCAGGATGTCCAGCTGGCTGCCATAGGTCTCCGTGCGCTCGGCATTGAAGGCCGTCAGCAGGAAGGTGTTGAAATTGAACGAGCTGACCAGCAGGTCGCGATAGTCGTAGTAGAAGAGTTCGTAGTTCACCTGGAGCCGGTCGTCTAGCATGCGGCTCTTGATGCCGGCCGTGTAGGCCGTGAGCGTCGACTCGTCCACCAGGTTGTCGGCCAGCGGCGTGGGCGGGAACGGGTTGTAGGTGCCCGGCTGGTAGCCGGTCTGGATCGTGGCGTAGGCCATGGACGCCTGATCGAGGTCGTACTGCAGGCCGACCTTCCAGTCCACGCGGTCGAAGGACTGGTCGGCCGTGTATGGCTCGCCAAAGGCGCTGTTGCCGGCACCCTCTCGCTCGTCGCGGCTGACGCGCCCGCCCGCCGTCAGCCGCAGACTGTCGGAAACCGAGTAGGTGGCCTCGCCGAAGGCCGCGAGCCCCTGCAGCCGATTGCGCGTGATATCGGCGAGCGTGAAGCCGCCGGCGACGAAGCGGCCGTCATTGGTCACGCGGTAGC
>CAZXAS010000094.1:0-10908 GCA_964638185.1 uncultured Steroidobacteraceae bacterium
TGTCGCCTGCGGCTGCCCGGACGATGATCCGCAGGTAGGCTGCGGGCACGTTGGGCTCGGTTGGGGCGGGGACGCTGCGGCGCTTTCGGCGGTCGATCACGGGTGACAGTTTATGACCATCCGCCGTCGGCTTGCACACTGGTCGCGCCCTGCCCTCGCGCGGACACTGGCTGCGGCGAGGGCGGCCGGGTGGCGGCCCCAGGGGAGATTCGGCGTGAAGGCATTCACGGCCACCGATCCGGTGGCGGGACGCGTCCGGTACGTCGACCGCAAGCGCTACCTCTGGTGGCTGTCGGTCGCCATGCCGCTGCTGCCGGTGGCGGCGATCGCGCTGGCCGAGACGAGCGGCTGGCGCTGGGCTCTGTGGTCACCGCTCGTCGTGATCTACGGCGTCATTCCAATGCTCGACTGGCTGGTCGGCGTCGACTCGAGCAACCCGCCGGAACCGGTGGTCGGGGTGCTCGAGCGCGACCGCTTCTATCGCTGGCTCACGTGGATCGTGGTGCCGGTCAACATCGGGGTCATGGCAGGGGGAATGTGGTACGCGGTCACGCAGGCGTCGGGTCCGGCGGAGACGCTCGCGATCGTGCTGTCGCTCGGCTTCATCGCGGCGCTCGCCATCAACGTCGGGCATGAGCTCGGGCACAAGGCGGAGGCCGTCGACCGGTGGCTGTCGCGCATCGCGCTCGCCGTGGCGGCCTATGGCCATTTCCGCATCGAGCACAACCTCGGCCACCACGTGCAGGTCGCGACCCCGGAGGACCCGGCCAGTGCGCGCATGGGCGAGAGCCTGTACCGTTTCGCCAGGCGCGAGATGGCAGGCGGGCTGCGGCGGGGCTGGCGGCTCGAGGCCGCACGACTCAGGCGCCAGGGCCGGCCGGTGCTGTCGGCGGGCAACGAGATCCTGCAGTCGTGGGGCATCACGCTCCTGCTGCAGGGTGGCCTCGTCGCCTGGCTCGGGTGGCAGGCGCTGCCGTGGCTGCTGCTCCACAACCTTTGGGCCTGGTTCCAGGTCACCGGCGTGAACTACATCGAGCACTACGGCCTGTTGCGGCAGCAGCGGCCGGACGGCAGCTACGAGCGCTGTCGTCCGCGGCACTCGTGGAACAGCAACCACACGGTATCCAACCTGCTGCTGTTTCACCTGCAGCGGCATTCGGACCACCACGCGCATGCGGAGCGGCGCTACCAGTCGCTCAGGCATTTCGACGAAGCGCCGCAGCTGCCGACGGGCTACATGGGCATGCTGCTGCTGGCGTGGATCCCGGTGCTGTACTTCCGCGTCATGAACGCGCGCCTGCTGGCGCTGGCGGGTGGCGACCTGGCGCAGGTCAACATCGACCCGGCGCGCTCCGCCGCGATCCACGCCGCGTACGGTCAGCGCTCGGCGTCGAGCACGAACTGAGCGAGCGCCGCACGCGCGATCGGTTCGCCCCATTCCTGGACGAAGTGGCCTGCCTCGGGAACGATGAGCGGCTCCGGGCAGTTGCGGATCATGCGATGCAGGGCGCGCATCACCGGCTCGCCAAGGACCGGGTCCTGCATGCCGATGGCCATGAAGGACTCGCCGGACCAGTCGCGGGACAGGAATTCTGCCGCGGCGCGGCTGGTATCGACCCCGGCCATGTCCGGGTGGGTCGGGACCAGTTCGGGGAATCGCCGTACGCCTGCCTTGTACCGCCGGTCCGGAAATGGCGCGGCATAGGCCAGGGCCTCCTCGGCGCTCAGGACCGGCGTCGAGCGGCGCATCAGGGCCGCCACGTCGAGGTCGGGATTGGCCGCCGCGTAGGCGCGCCAGGCCTCGAAGCCCGCGCCGGGTGAACGCCCGGTGCCGAGCCCGGTGTTCATGACGAGAAGGCGCGTGATGCGGTGCGGATAGTCCATCGGCAGCGTGAGCCCGAGCAGTCCGCCCCAGTCCTGGACCACGAGGCAGACGTTCTCGAGATCGAGGCGCTCGAAGAAGCGCTTGAGGGCATCACGATGGAAGGCGAAGGAGTAGTCGTCGTCATCGACCGGCTTGTCCGAGCGGCCGAAACCGAACAGGTCGGGAGCCACCGCGCGGTGCCCGGCAGCGGTGAACACCGGCAGCATCTTGCGGTAGAGGTACGACCAGGTCGGTTCGCCGTGCAGGCACAGGAACGTCACCCGGGCGTCGCGCGGACCCTCGTCCACGAAGTGCAGGCGCAGGCCCGCATAGCCCTCGAGGTCAGCGATGTAGCGTGGCTCGTACGGCCATCCCGGCAGCGCCGCAAAACGCTCGTCCGGGGTCCGCAAGGCTTCGATCGACATCCCCACCCTCCCCCGACCGGTGCCGGACTTGGATTATTGGATTTTGGTATGCAGAACGCGCCGAAATACACCCAAACCCATCCGGCGCCAGTCGAAAAACCAGCTCTAACTGCAGAGATTGGTGACCAAACTCCAATAATCCAAGTCCGGTACCTGTTGGGGGTCAATATTTGCCGCCGGTACGATAGAGGTAGTGCTGCATGTCCACCATCTGGGCGCTGAGGCGGCGCTGCACGCGGTGGGCCACGCGCATGATGGCGCGCATCGCCTTGTACGCGACCACTGGGTGTGTCGGCAGCAACTCCTCGAAGCGGTTGCGGTCGAGGGTCAGGACGCGGGTCTGGCCTGATGCCACCAGATTGGCATACCTGGGCTCGCCATCCATGAATGACAGTTCGCCGACGAGATCGCCGGGCTTCAGCACGTAGAGCGTGCTCGGCTGGTTGTGCTCGTCGTTCTTGACCAGCGCGATCTTGCCGCTCAGCGGCACGAACAGCGTCGGGCTGCTCTCGCCCTCGTGAACGAGCACCTCGCCGTCGGCGTAGTCGCGGACGTCGACGAGGCGGGCGAGCGCCTGCACCTCCGCCTCATCCATTTCCTGCGCCAGGGGTGAACCCTTGAGCGCGTCGATGTTGTCGTTGCTGGCCACGGTCGTCTCCCGCGATTCCGACTGGACGGATGCGCGGATCATACCGTCTGGGGCATCGCGGGGTGTCGTGAGGATCCGCGATTGCCGCGCCGGTCGCGGCCGGCGTCAGGTCCGCAGCAGGCGCCGGACCCGCGCCATCAGCCCGAACAGGCGGACCATGTCCGGCGGTGTGGTATCCCCGGAATACTCCCGATACAGGGTGTCCACGTTCACGGCCACGCGCTCCGCGTCGAGCCAGTGGCGGTACTCGCCGAGCGCGATGTCGAGCGCCGCCTCGTCGGCCGGCATGCCGGCCTCATGACGCCGGCGCGCCTCGCGGTCGACGAATCTCAGGTACTCCTGCAGGCGCCGCACGCCTGCCTTGTCCGTCATCGGCCCGTGCCCGGGGACGATGTGGTCGACCTCGAGGCCCAGGATCCAGTCGCAGGCGGCGAGCCAGTTGCCGACCGGGCCGGCCCACATGATCGGCGTCACGTCGATGAACAGGATGTCGCCGGTGAAGACCGTGCGCTCGCCCGGCAGGTGCACCATCACGTCGCCGGCCGTGTGGGCCGGCCCCGCCATCCGCAGTTCCACGGCCTTGTCACCGACCCTGAGAGCCAGCCGATCCCGGAAGGTTCGCGTCGGTGGCCGGCCGCGCGCACCGGCAAGGTCGAATGGCGCGAACACTTCGGTGAGCATCTCGCCGGCCGGGCCCAGGGCGCCTGTCGCCGCCCCCGCCATCAGTTTCGCCACCAGCGCCGGCGGCAGTTCGGACATCTCGCGCGCCGCCGCTTCCGAGGCGATCACCTCCGCATTGGGCACCAGCGCGTTGCCGTGCGTGTGGTCGCCGTTGGCGTGCGTGTTCACGAGCGACTGGATGGCTTCGGGCGCGATGCCCGTGGCGCCATGCATCGCCGCAAGCATCGTCGCGGTGAGCGGCTCATCGAACAGGGTGTCGACCAAGAGCGCCTGGTCGCCGTCGGTGACGATGCCGGCGTTCGACCAGCCCCAGCCGCCGTCCGGTTGCATCCAGGCGAACAGGCCGTTGCCGAGCTCGACCAGGCCGCGGGCAAATGCCGGCCCGCTCAAGCCACCGGCTCCATGCGCCGCCGCACACGATTGCGCAGCACGCCGATGCCGCTGATCTCGAGCTCGACCACGTCGCCATCCTCCAGGAACTTCAGGTGCTCGAGGCCACAGCCGTCACCGACGGTGCCGCTGCCCAGGATCTCGCCCGGATGCAGGGTCTCGCCACGACTCACCCAGGCAATCAGGTCCTCGAACTTCCAGTGCATGTCGCGCGAACTGCCACGCGAGCGTTCCACCCCATTGATGCGCACGATCATGTCGAGGTCGTACGGGTCGCCGAGTTCGTCGAGCGTCACGACACAGGGACCGAAGGCATTGGCCTTGTCGAAGTCCTTGCCCTTGGCCGGCCCGAGACCGCCGGCCATCTCGGCGGCCTGCGCGTCGCGGGCACTGAAGTCATTGAAGATGGTGAAGCCGAAGATATGCTCGCGCGCCCGCTCGACCGGGATGTCTCGGCCGCCACGGCCGATGATGCAGGCGAGTTCGCACTCGTAATCCATGAGCCGGCTGTAGGCCGGCCACTCGATGTCCTCGTCCGGGCCGCTCACCGCGAACCGGTTCGCCTTGTAGTAGAGCGGCTGCGCGTACCATGCCTCCGGCGGGCGGTAGGCTGCCGCCTGCTTAAGCAGGCCCGCGCGCTCCGCCTCGGAGGCGGCACGCGATGCCTTCATCCGGAACGCCGCGGCGAACGCCTGGATCACGTGCTTCTCGAAGCACATGAAGTCGCGGATCTGCGGCGGGCGTGGCAGCGGTGCCAGGAGCTGCAGGCCCTCCGGGGCGACGAGCCCCGCGGACCGTGATGCGGCGGCGAGGCCTGCCGCTGCCTTCCACGCGTCCGGTCCCGCCTCTATCAGGCCCTGCATCGAGGCAAAGGTCGCCGGGTCGTGGCCCGCCGCACGCGCCGCAAGCGCCAGGTCCACCACCCCACCGTCGGCGAGGGCCCCGAGCATCTCCCGGCCCTCGCGGGCGAAGGTCACCAGCCGCATGCCGAATCCTCTGTCCGTCGCTTGAGGCGCGCGACGGCCGCGGCCTGCTCTCGCAGGCCACGGCCGGGCGCGGCCAGGTCAGAAGCGGACGCTGCCCTGGATGGCGACCGAGCGCGCCGGCTCGGCGAAGCGCCAGGCGCTGAAAGCGCCGAAGGTCCGGCCGGCCAGCGGCGTGTCGTTGCCGTACGGATAGATCTCCTCGTCCGTGAGGTTCTTGCCGAGCAGTGCGATCTCCCAGCGATCGTTGCCGATGGCGGCACGCGCGCCCACCTTCACGTAGGAGTCCTGGACCTGCTTCGGATCCAGAGTCGGTGCGACGAAGGTATCGTCCGTGTAGTAGACGTCGAGGCCGAGGCGCAACTCGAGGTTCGCGCCGATCGGGTGGCGATAATCCGCGGCCACCGTGCCGACGAAGTCGGCGACGAACTCATTGGTCTTGCCTTTGTAGTTGCAGTTGATGCCGTCCGGGGCGTCCGCGGGCTGGCCGAAGGCGCACTGGCCGAAGTAGTCCTTGAACTCGAAGTCGGTGAAGGCGAGGCTCGTCGACAGGAGCAGGCCGTCCGTCACCCGCCAGCGGGCGTCGACCTCGATACCCTTGATTTCCGCCTCACCCGCATTCTGGACGTTGAATCCCAGCACGCCGTCGAAAGTCGACACCTGCAGGTCGCTGAACTCGGTGTAGTACGCGGCCACGTTGAGCTCTACGTTGCCGCCCAGCGACATCTTGGCGCCGAGTTCCAGGTTGTCGGCCTCCTCGTCCTCGAACTCGAAGGTGCCGACCTGCGCCCCGCTCAAGCAGCCCGGCGGCGTGCCCGGCGCCGTGCAGGCCGTCGCCGGCGGAATGGTCGGGTTGTTGGACCGGGCGTCGAACCCGCCGGACTTCGATCCCTGGCTGAAGCTCAGGTAGGTCATCACGTCGTCGTTCCAGTCGTACTCCAGGATCACCGAGGGCAGCACCTGGTCCTCGCTGCGGTCTCCCGACAGGTTGTGCGCACGCGCGTTGAAGACCAGCGCGTACACGGTCGGCGCCGCCACGGCCTGCAGCCCCGTCAGCGGATCGCCGTCGATCTCGGTGATCGAGAATACGCGCGAGGCATCCTTCTCGTCCTTCGTGTAGCGCAGTCCCGCCGTGGCGCGGAACGAGTCGGTGACGTTCCAGGTCAGCTGTCCGAACAGCGAGTAGGACTCGCCGTCCTGCTCGAACAGGCGCGGGGTGCCGGTGTTGGCGATGGCCGTGCCCGCGATGCCCTGCAGTGGCGAGCCGATGAACGCCGGGTTGCCATTCAGCAATGGCACCAGCACGCTGTTGGCCGGCAGCAGGATGGTGTCGCTGAAGGTCAGCTCCGTCTCCTCGTAGTAGCCGCCCACCAGGTACTCGAACTTCTCGCCCACCGGCGACGCGTAGCGCAGCTCGAAACTGATCTGGTCGAACTCCTCGAAGGACGTGACGTTGAATACGTTGGCGCCGGTGAAGTCGCAGTCGCACAGCTCGGCGAAGTCGTAGGCCGAATAGCCGGCGATGGCGGTGACCGACCCCTCGCCCAGGGCCCAGTCCATCTGCAGCAGGTATTCCTCGGTGTCGTTGTTGCTGAAGTCGCCGTTGCCGGAGCGCTTGTAGTCGCCGGTGTTGTTGAGCACCGTCGGGCTCTGGCCGAGCGCCGCCAGGATCTGGCTGTAGGTCAGCCCGCCGAAGGGGTTGGTCGGACCGGGTGCCCCGGGCACCGGCGTCTCGGTGAAGATCTCGATCTGGCGCCCGACGACGTCGAAGCTGCCCATTTCCGCCTTGAGGGCGAACGTGACCGAGTCGGTCGCATCCCATTCGAGCCACAGGCGCCCGGTCAACTCCTCGCGCGCCGGCTCGTCGCGGTTGAGCGTCAGGTTCTCGATGTGCCCATCGACCGTGCGATAGCGCGCCGCGAGGCGTCCGCGGACCGTATCGGACAGCGGTCCGGACACCACGCCGGTGTATTCCTCCTCGTTGAACTCGGGCTCGTACAGCGCCGTCACCGTGCCCTGCAGCTCGTCCGTCGGACGGGCCGAGGTGATGTTCAGCGCGCCGGCCACGCTGTTCTTGCCGAACAGGATCGACTGTGGTCCGCGCAGCACCTCGATGCGCTCGAGGTCGAGGAACTGCATGCGCGTCTGCTGCGGCCGGCCGCGATAGATGCCGTCGACGTAGGTGCCGACCGACTGCTCGAAGCCGGGATTCACGCCGGAGAAGATGCCGCGGATGGAAATGTTGTTGCCGATGGCCGTCTCCTGCGTGAACAGCGTCGGCACGAAGTTGCGCAGGTCCTCCAGGCGCACGATGCCCGAGTCGAGGATCTTGGCGCCCGTCACCGCACTGACCGCTACCGGCACGTCCTGCAGCGACTCGGCACGCTTCTGCGCGGTCACCACGATCTCCTCGAGCGTCGCCTGCTGCGCTTCGGCACCGGCGGCCGCAAGCGTCAGCGCGACAGCGGCAGCAACGGTGCTCGTGCGTCCTGGTCGATGCAACATGTCTGACTCCTTGAGTCTGTTTTGTGTTGGAGCGATGCGACAGGCCGGCGAGGTCCCCCCTCGGGCTGTGGCAGAGAGGTTACGGGCGTTTCAAAGCTGCTGGCAAGCACCGCTGCCGGAGCTGAGGCCGGGATTGGCCGCACGCGTCGCGTTTTTGCAACGCAGGAAAGCAGTCGGCTCGGCTCAGTGCGCGTGCCAGCGCAAGGCGCTGCCGGTGCCACGGCGTTCGAGCACGCCCTTGAGCTCGAGGTGGCGCAGGTGGGCGAGAGACTCGGTCGTTGCCAGCAGGCGGTTCAGCGTGTCGAGGCGCGCGACGTTGAACAGCTTCGCCACCACCTCGGCGGTGGCGAGCGGCTCGCCGCAGGCGTCGAGCACCTGGTCGAGGCGCAGCTCATGCTCCGCCTTGAGGGCCGAGATGCGCTCGTGCAGCGTGGCGAAGGGCCGGCCGTGGGCCGGCAGCACCAGGGTCGAGGGTGGCAGCGCGGCCAGCCGGTCGAGCGAATGGAGGAACTCCCCGAGCGGGTCGCGTTCCTCGTTGGACGGGTACAGGCTGATGTTGCTCGAGATGTGCGGCAGCACCTGGTCACCGCTGATCAGGATATCGAGCTCGGCGGCATGCAGGCATGCGTGGCCCGGGGCATGCCCCTCGTGCAGCGACACCCGCCAGTCATGGTGTGCACCCTCCACCACCCCGCCCTCGTCGAGCGGTACCGGTATGTCGACCGTGCCACTGACGATGGCCCGGTAGGTCACACCACGGAGTATCGGGCGCATCGCCTCGTCGACGTCGAGACCGACGCGGCTGGCAAAGCCGTCGGAGGGTGTCTCGCTCGCGGCTTCGCCACCGGCAAGCGTGCCCGCAGCCGCCGCAAGCGCTGCACCGCTCATGCTCACCGGGACCTCATAGCGCCGCGCGAGCCACTGCGCCATGCCGAAGTGGTCGGGGTGATGGTGCGTCACGACGATGCCTGACAGCTCGCGCGCCAGCGGCAGGCGCTGGTCGAACGCCATCCATGCCTGCTCGACGGCCGGCGTGCGCATGCCGGTGTCGACCAGGAACCATCCGTCGGGCGCCGGCACCAGCCAGACGTTGATGTGCCTGAGGCCGCCGGGGATCGGCAGGCGCAGCCAGATGATGCCGCCGACGAGTTCGACATATTCGCCGGGTTCGGGAGCCTGCTCGCGCGCTACGGCGAGGGCCTTGTCGTTGACGGCATCGGTCATGATTCGAGCGGGTTCCCGTCGTTCGGTCGAACTGGAAACGATACACGACTGCGTATGTCCGCGCAGCGCCCCCGTTCGCTATAATTTGGCGGTTTACCACGCCCGCCTGGTGCCATGCCGGTCGCGGGTCACCCGACCGTCCGGAGGCCACCCATGACCATGATTTCCGCCGGGGCGCGACTGCGGTCCGCAGTGTCCGAGGAAAAGCCCCTGCAGGTGGTCGGCACCATCAACGCCTTCACCGCGCTCCTGGCCGAGCAGAGTGGCTTCCGCGCGATCTACCTGTCCGGGGCCGGCGTCGCCAACGCCTCCTTCGGCCTGCCGGACCTCGGCATCACCATGCTGAACGACGTCTGCGAGGATGTGCGTCGCATCGCCGGCGCGACCGACCTGCCGCTCCTGGTCGACGCCGACACCGGCTGGGGAGCGGCCTTCAACATCACCCGGACCTGCCGCGACCTCATCCGCTCCGGCGCCGCCGGCATGCACCTCGAGGACCAGGTCCAGGCCAAGCGCTGCGGCCATCGCCCCGGCAAGGCGCTGGTCGCGGCCGGCGAGATGGTCGACCGGGTGAAGGCGGCCGTCGATGGCCGTACCGACGACGCGTTCGTGATCATGGCACGCACCGACGCCCATGCGGTCGAGGGCCAGGCCGCGGCGATCGAACGGGCGCTCGCCTATGTCGACGCCGGCGCCGACATGATCTTCGCCGAGGCACTCACGACGCTCGAGGAGTACCGCCAGTTCACTGCGGCGGTGCGCGTGCCGGTGCTCGCGAACATCACCGAGTTCGGAAAGACGCCGCTGTTCACGGTCGAGGAACTGCGCGATGCCGGTGCCGCCCTGGTGCTGTACCCGCTCTCCGCCTTCCGCGCCATGAGCAGGGCCGCGCTGGAGGTTTACTCGGCGATCCGGGCCGACGGCACCCAGCAGGCCGTCGTCGACCGCATGCAGACCCGCACGGAGCTGTACGAAGTGCTCGGCTACCACGATTACGAGAAGAAGCTCGACGCCCTGTTCGCGCGCGAGAAGGAGTGACCATCATGAGCGATACGACCACTGCCGCGGGACCGAAACCGAAGAAGTCCGTGGCGCTGTCGGGTGTTGCAGCCGGCAACACGGCCCTGTGCACGGTCGGCCGGACCGGCAACGACCTGGCCTATCGTGGCTACGACATCCTCGACATTGCCGAGACCTGCGAGTTCGAGGAGGTCGCGTATCTGCTCATCCACGGCAGGCTGCCGAACCGGCCAGAGCTGGCCGGCTACAAGGCGAAGCTCAAGGCACTGCGCGGCCTGCCCGCGGTGGTGCGGACCACGCTCGAGCAGCTGCCGGCGGCGAGCCACCCGATGGACGTCATGCGCACCGGCGTGTCGGCGCTCGGCTGCGCGCTCCCTGAGAAGGACGACCACAATGCCGCCGGCGCGCGCGACATCGCCGACCGGCTGGTCGCGTCGCTGGGCTCGATGCTGTGCTACTGGTACCACTTCAGCCACAACGGCCAGCGACTGCACCTCGAGACCGAGGACGACTCGGTCGGGGGCCACTTCCTGCACCTGCTGCATCGACGCCCGCCGCCTGCCTCTTGGGTGCGCGCGATGCACACCTCGCTCATCCTCTACGCCGAGCACGAGTTCAATGCCTCGACCTTTGCCGGTCGCGTCATCGCCGGCACGGGCTCGGACATGTATTCCTGCATCACCGGCGCGATCGGCGCACTGCGCGGACCCAAGCACGGCGGCGCCAACGAGGTGGCGTTCGAGGTGCAGAAGCGCTACGAGTCACCCGACGAGGCAGAGGCGGACATCCGCGAGCGCGTCGCCCGCAAGGAAGTCGTGATCGGCTTCGGCCACCCGGTGTACACCATCAGCGATCCGCGCAACGAGGTCATCAAGCGCGTGGCCAAGGGCCTGTCCGACGAGGCCGGAGACACCAGGATGTTCGATATCGCGCTGCGCCTCGAAAGCGTGATGCGCGAGATCAAGAACATGTTCCCGAACCTCGACTGGTTCAGCGCCGTGTCCTACCACATGATGGGAGTGCCGACCGCGATGTTCACGCCGCTGTTCGTGATATCGCGGACCACCGGCTGGAGCGCGCACGTCATCGAGCAGCGCATCGACGGCAAGATCATCCGCCCGAGCGCGAACTACATCGGCCCGGAGCCGAGGAAGTTCGTGGGGCTGG
>CAZXAS010000095.1:0-10905 GCA_964638185.1 uncultured Steroidobacteraceae bacterium
GGCGGAACTCGGGCGAGAACTCGAAACGGGTATCGAGATCGTTGCCCCACCAGCCCGCGAGTCGCGGCAGGCCGGAGGTGTGGTGTCGCGCATGGACGAATGCGCCGGCAGTCGCACCGGGCCCGCCATTCAGGTACTTGTACGAGCACCAGACGGCGAAGTCCGCACCCCAGTCGTGCAGGCTGAGCGGCGTGTTGCCGATCGAGTGGGCCAGGTCGAGCCCGACGACCGCGCCGGTGTCGCGCGCGGCGCCGACCAGGGCGCCGGCGTCGAGCACCTGGCCGGTCAGGTACTGGACGCCCGGCAGCAGAACCAGCGCCAGTCGCGGACCGAGTTCGCGGATGCGGGCGACGATGTCCTCGGTGTGCAAGAGGTCCTCGCCGTGTCGCGGCCCGACCTCGACCAGCGTGCTGCGTTCGTCGAGGCCGTGCCAGCGAAGCTGCGAGACCAGCGCATAGCGATCGGAGGGAAAGGCGCCGCGCTCGCACAGGATGACCTCGCGGCCGCGCGCGGGGCGATAGAACGTCGCCAGCAGCAGGTGCAGGTTGATCGTCAGCGAATTCATGGCGACGACTTCCGACACCTGCGCGCCGACGAGGCTGGCGAGCGAAGACGCCAGCCTGTCGTGGTAGGTCATCCAGTCGGCACCGCCGCCGTGGTGGCCGAGCACCGCCAGGCGTTCCCAGTCGGCGAGGACCCGCGCGACTTCGGTCCGCGCCTGCCGCGGCTGCAACCCGAGGGAATTGCCGCACAGGTACACGGCACTGCCGGTGCCGGAAGGCGCATCCGGAAAGCGGAACTCGTTGCGAAACCCGGCCAGGGGATCCGCGGCGTCGAGGGCCATTGCCTGGGCGAGGGTCGCGTCGAAACCGCTCATGCGGCGTGCACCGGGTAGAGGATCGGTCGACTCGGCGCTGCGTCCGACAGGAAGGCCGGGATCTGCAGGTCGAGCAGGTACCAGCCGTCGCGGACGGTCGGCGCCACATAGGCAAGCTCGGTGATGCTCGCCTGCGGGCGCATGGCATCGCGGGCACGCCGGCCGCCGGGAGGCAGGCCGAAGAACACCCGGTGCGCAGTCAGCCGGCCATGGTCGTCCGCGCGATCCGCCGAGGGAACATCCAGCACCAGGTGCCTGATGCGGCGCGCCACCAGCCACTGTGCCGCCTCGCGCGTGAGGAAGGGTGCGGGCGAGCCGCCGGTGTAGGCGTGGGTCATCGGGTCGATCCGGCTGGGAAGCGTGCGGACGACCAGCGCCTCGGGCCCGGGTCCGGCGAACGGCGCGACGGCGGCCGCGAGCGCCGCCGCCGTTACCAGCCGGTCGCCCGGCTCCGGTGCTGGATCGCTGCCCTCGTTGGTCGCGCTCGCGGTGACGGGCCGCACCGACACCAGGAGCGCCACCGACAAGCCGCCGCGCACGGCCTCGGTCACGGACACGCGTTCGTCGGTGACGTGGCCGACGCACTCCGTGTGGGTACCATTGCAATGCGGCGCCAGCGTGAGCTGCTCGCAGTTGCAGGAGCCGCCTGCGCGCGTATCGCCCACGAACGTCCCGGCCCGCAACGGCGCCGCCGCTGCGGCCGGGGCGCCGAAGAAGGACGGTTGCGGGCCGCCGAAGTCCAGCGGGATGGCGATCGACAGCGGATCGGCGAGGTCGGCGAGCATCCGCCGGCCCTCGTATTCGAAGTGCATCACCGTCATCGCCGCTCTCCCTGGGCCACCTGCATTATATTCCCCCCGGCGGGCCGGAACCCTCGGCCGGGATGGCGAGTCTCACCCTCAGGTCGGGTGCGGGCCCGGCGCTCGCGAGGATGGAAGGAGAACCGTGTGAGGATCCTGTGTGTGCTGTTCATGGCTGTGGCGGTCGCGGCGGCCGTTCCGGCCATGGCGGAGGAGCCTGTCCCTGCGACCTGGAAGCGCCACGACATCGCCTTTACGTACATGGGGTTCACGACGCGCTATTCCTGCGAGGGGCTGCGCGACAAGATGCGCGTCCTGCTCCGGGCCTCCGGAGTCCGGCCCGATTTCGAGGTCAATACGGCCGCATGCAGCGACCTGCCAGGGCGTGTGACGCCGTTTCCGCGCGTACGGATGGTGTTCTTTGCGCCCACCCTGCCGGAAGCGGGGGCGCGCGACGTCGGCGAGGCGACCGTCGCGGCGTGGAAGCCCGTGACCCTGTCGATGCGCCAGCCCCAGGGCCTCGAGACCGGCGACTGCGAGCTCGTCGAGCAGTTCCGCGACCGCGTGCTGTCCGCGGTCACGGTCCGCGCCATCGACAGCGACATTCGCTGCATCCCGCACCAGTTGTCGGGCAGCTCCTTCCGCCTCAGCTTCCAGGTGCTCGAAGGGGCCGCGGCCGACGTCCAGGCCGCCCGACGCTGAACAGAGGTCCTCAAGCCTCGCCAGGGCGGCGGCGCCCGGGGCAGGGCAGGCAGGTGACCGCGTCCGGCGCATCGAGACGAACTGCACACAGCGATCCCCCCCAGACACAGCCGGTGTCGATGCCGAGCACGTTGTCCTCGCGCACCAGGCCGAGCGTCGACCAGTGTCCGAAGACGATCCGCTCGCCGCGACTGAGCCGGCCGGGATGGCGGAACCACGGCATTGCGCCAGCCGGGGCCTGGTCCGGCGCGGACTTGAGCTCGAGCAGCAACCTGCCGGCGGCATCCACGTAGCGCAGGCGCGTCAGGCAGTTGACGATGTAGCGCAGCCTCGCCGCGCCGACGAGATCCCCGGACCAGTCCGCAGGCTCGTCGCCGTACATGGTGTCGAGCAGCACGTCCGGTGCGGTGGCGAGCGCCTGCTCGAGCTCGCCGGCACAGGCCATTGCAAGCTCGAGGTCCCATTGCGGCGGCAATCCCGCATGGATCATGGTGTAGCCCAGGTCCTTGTCGCGGTGCAGGAGCGGCCGGCCGGCAAGCCAGGCGAGCAGTTCGTCGCGATCGGGGGCGTCGAGCACGGCCTCGAGCTCGGCATCCCGGCGCCGATGCCTGCGCTGCCGTGCGAGTGCAAGCAGGTGCAGGTCGTGGTTGCCGAGCACGGTGATGGCCGCCGCACCTAGCCCGCGCACGGTGCGCAGCACCTCGAGCGACTGCGGGCCACGCGCGACGAGGTCGCCGGTGAGCCACAGCCGGTCGCTGCCCGGTTCGAATCCGAGGCGTTCGAGCAGCGTGAGGAACTCGTCGTGACAGCCCTGGATGTCGCCGATGGCGTAGACGGCCATCGCGGTCAGTGGATCGTGCCGGGCATCGCGAGCGTGAAGGGCCGGATCGGCGCGTCGAAGCTGACGCCGTCGTCGGCGAGCATCTCGTAGGAACCTTCCATGGCGCCCACGGGCGTCTCCAGCACGGCGCCAGAGGTGTAGCGGAATCCCTGGCCGGGCTTGAGATAGGGCTGTTCGCCGACCACGCCGTCGCCGCGCACTTCCTGCACCTTGCCATTGGCGTCGGTGATGAGCCAGCGCCGCTTGAGCAGACGCGCCGGGACCTCGCCCTCGTTGCGGATCGTGATCGTGTAGGCGAACACGTAGCGGCCCTCGACCGGGTCGGACTGATCCTCGAGGTAGCGTGTGTCGACGTCGACGGCGATCTGGTGCCGGGCTGTGTCTTCCATGGTGCGCGGGTCGTCCACGGGTGTCAGCGCAGGCGCACCGCGAGCACGTCGCAGGGCGCCGCGTGCAGCACGGTGTCTTCGGTGAAGTTGACCATGATCGACAGGCCGTGCCGCTCACGGCAGCCGAGCACGATGAGGTCGGCCTCCTGTTCCTGCGCGATGCGGACGATCTCCGCCTTGATGTTGCCGGCCGCGACGGCCCGGTGCGCCGACTCGAGGCCGAGTTTCGCGGCGAGCTCGCCGAGCCGGTCACGCCCCCGGGCGACGAGTTCCTCCTCGATCTGCACCGCCGGCAACAGCGTCTCGCCCATCGGTTCGACCGGCACGTACTCGACCACGTGCAGCAGCGACAGCGTGGCTTCGCATGCGGTCGCGAGCTCGCGCGCCCGTGCGCCGATCTGCTCGCTGTCCTCGGTCAGGTCAACGACCAGCAGGATTCTCTTGTACGGTCCCATGGCGTCTCCAGTTGGGCCGCCCCGGAAGCGGACGTACCCGGCGGCTTCGTCGATTATAGGTCGGGCGCCGGCGGCGGGGTGGCCGCGAGTGCGGCGAACTCGGCTGCCGCGAGGGTCTCCGCCCGCCGGCCCGGATCGACTCCGGCGGCCAGGAATCCGTCCGCATCGACCAGCCCGCGCAGGGCGTTGCGCAGCGTCTTGCGCCGCATGCTGAACGCCGCCGCCACCACGCGCGCGAAGCGCTCCGGAGCGGCGAGCGCAAACGGCGGTGTCGCGAGCGGCACCAGCCGGACCACCGCCGAATCGACCCTGGGGGGCGGATTGAAGGCGCCGCTGCCGACGTTGAAAAGCTTCTCGACGCGGCAGGCGGCGGCCAGCATCACCGTGAGCCGGCCATAGTCGCCGCCGCCGGGCCGGGCCGCCATCCGGTCGACAACTTCCTTCTGCAGCATGAAGTGCATGTCCTGGACCGCGTCCCCGGCCGCCAGCAGGTGAAACAGCAGTGGCGTGGAGATGTTGTACGGCAGGTTGCCGCACACCCTGAGCGGCGCACCCGTGCCGCGCAACGCACGGAAATCCGTCTCCAGGACGTCCATGTTGTGGATGACCAGTTCGCCGCGACCGGCAGTTCTGCGCTCGAGCTCGGGAATGACGTCGCGATCGATCTCGACGACCTCGACCCTGCCGCTGCGTTCGAGCAGCGGTCCGGTAAGCGCGCCGAGACCCGGCCCGATCTCGACGATCCGTTCCCCGGGCCGGGGATCGATGGCGGCGACGATCCGGGCGATGACCCCCGGATCGTGCAGGAAATGCTGCCCGAAGCGCTTGCGCGCGCGAATGATCACGCGGTGAGTCCGGCCGCCAGTTCGACCGCCGCGACGAGGCTGCCCGGGTCCGCGCGCCCGCTGCCCGCAAGCTCGAGCGCGGTGCCATGGTCGACCGAGGTGCGAATGATCGGCAGCCCCAGGGTCACGTTCACGCCGTGCCCGAAGCCTGCATGCTTGACCACCGGCAGTCCCTGGTCGTGGTACATGGCGAGCACCGCATCACAGCCGGCGAGCGCCGCGGGCGTGAAGGCGGTATCCGCCGGCACCGGACCGCGTGCGTCGATGCCGAGCGCGCGTGCAGCCTCGATCGCGGGCCCGATGACGTCGATCTCCTCGCGACCGAGATGACCGGACTCGCCCGCATGTGGATTGAGTCCGCACACCAGGACGCGCGGTTCAGGCAGGCGGAAGCGGCGCTCGAGGTCCTGCCGCAGTACGACGAGCGTCGCAACGAGTCCTTCACGCGTGACGTGCGACGGCACGGCGGCGAGCGGCAGGTGCGTCGTGGCGAGCGCCACGCGCAGGCTGCCTGCCACCAGCAGCATCACCGGTGTCGGCGCGCCGAGCCGCGCCGCGAGGTATTCCGTGTGGCCGGTGAAGGCGATGCCGGCGTCGTTGATCACGCCCTTGTGCACCGGAGCCGTCACCATCGCGGCAAACTCGCCTCGCATGCAGCCGTCGGCCGTGGCGTCGAGCAGGGCGAGCACGTGGCGCGCGTTGGCCGGCTCCAGCCGTCCGGGCACACAGGGCGCCGCTGCGGCGATCTCCAGCACCGTCGCACGGCCGGCCTCGCTCGGCGCCGTCTTGTCCGCGGCATAACGGTCGAGTCGCAGCGCCAGCCCGAGCGCATCGGCGCGTGCGGCGAGCACGCCCGGATCGCCGGCGATCACCAGCTGGAACGGCCAGTCGCGCATGGCGAGTGCGAGGCACAACTCGGGGCCGACGCCGGCCGGCTCGCCGCAGGTGAGGACCAGCCGCCTGATCATGGGTGGTTCCGGCGGGAGGCGCCGGGGGGCTCAGAAATTGCGGTACTCGACGAAGGCCTCGTCGCGCATCCGCCGCAGCCACAGCTCGGTCTCTTCATCGGCCTTGCTCTCCCGCAGGGCGGCGAACACGCGCTGCTTGCGCACCTCGTCGCTCTGGTCGTGGAAGCGCTTGCCCAGCAGCTGCACGATGTGCCAGCCATATTGCGTGCGGAAAGGCTCGCTGATCTCGCCTTCCTCCAGCTGTCCGAGCGCTTCCTCGAATGCCGGCACGAAGGTGCCGGGCCCGGTCCAGCCGAGGTCGCCGCCCTGGGTCGCGGAGCCCGGATCCTCGGAGGTCACGCTCGCCAGTGCGTCGAAGTCCTCGCCGGCGATGATGCGCGCACGGATGTCCTCGAGACGCTGGCGCGTGGTCGCATCGTCCTGGACCTCGTTGGGGCGCAGCAGGATGTGGCGCGCGTGAACCTGCTCGACCAGCATGGGCGCGTCGCCGCCGCGGCTGTCGTCGAGGCGGACGATGTGGAACCCGGTCGGCGTACGCACCGGTCTCGCGACCTGGCCGGGCTCCATCGTGCCGACGAGGTCGGCGATGAACTGCGGCAGCTGCGCGGCCCGGCGCCAGCCGAGCTTGCCGCGGTCGAGGGCGGACTGGGACTGTGAATAGGTGAGGGCGAGCTGGCCGAAGTCCTCGCCGCCCACGGCGCGCTCGTAGACGTCCTCGGCGCGCCGCTCGACGGCCGCCATCTGTTCGGCGGTCGCCGACTCCGGCAGCGCCAGCAGGATGTGCGACACGTCGTACTCGGTATTCTGGTTGGTCGCGCCGGCCTGGCGCTCCAGGGCCTGTTCCAGTTCGCGCGGCGACACGTAGATGCGCGCAAGCACATCACGCTGACGCAGCAGCGTCAGCGTGATCTCGCGGCGCATCTCCTCGCGATAGCTGGTGTAGTCGAGTCCTTGCGCGGCCAGCACCGATGGCATCTGGTCGAAGGGCACCTTGTTGCGCTCGGCGACGTCGCGCAGCGCGTTGTTGAGCATCTCGTCCGAGACGCTGATGCCGAGGCGCTCGGCGCGCTGCACCTGGATCTCCTGCAGCACCAGCCGTTCCAGCACCTGCTGGCGGATGACCTGCTCGGGCGGCAGCTGACCGCCCTGCTCGCGCAGGCGTGCCGCGATCAGTTCGGCCTGGTCGTCGACCTGGCTCTTCAGGACCACGCCGTCGTTGACGACGGCGGCGATCTTGTCGAGCTGGGTGCCGGTTGCCGACAGGTCGGCGGTCTGCGCGGCTGCCCCGGTGGTGGCCAGGAATGCGACAAAGGCCAGGAATGCGGTCGTTTTCTTCATGGGATCCGGTCAGGTGTCAGGGGAGGCCCGCGGCGTCGCGGGAGTATCCCCGAATGCCCTCGTCGAGGAAAGCAACGGACGTGTTTCCGACCGATGAAAGCCCCTTGAGTTCCAGCTGCACGGACACCGACGTGTCCTGCTCGCCGGTGCGGTTGGACAGGTAGCGACCCGCCACCACCCGCAGCCGCCAGCAGCAGGATTCGTACTCGACCCCGGCGAAGCTGTCGATCGATTGCTGGTCGCGCGCCGAGTAGACGAAGCGCCCGTAGAGGCTCCAGGCGCGCCCGACACGCCATGCCGCGGAGGTTTCCCACTGTTCGACGCTGCCCTCGCGATAGCGGTAGCCCAGGTTGACGAGGCTGTCCGGGCGCGGGCGGTACTGGAGGTACGTCTGTCCGAGAATCGTATTGGAGGCCTGCGCGTCATACTGCATGGCGAGCCCGACGCTCCAGTTCCGGTAGGCGGACAACTCGAGCTCGGCGATCAGGTCGGAGCTGTCCCGCGTCTCCGGCAGTTCGCCCGGAAGGGCCACCTGTGACGGCTCGAAGTAATACTGCTGGCCGATCGTCGCCGCCAGGACCTGGCGGCCGTTCGCTGCCTCGACGAGTCGGGTCGTGACCCCGAAGGCCAGCTGGTTGACGTCGGCCAGGCGGTCCGCACCGACGTAGCGATTGCTGCGGAACAACTGGATCAGGTCGAGGTCCGGCCGTCCGCTGTCGAACACGGGCAGGTCGTCCTGGTCGCGGTAAGGCACCCAGGTATAGAGCAGTCGCGGCTCCAGCGTCTGGGTCAGGCGCCCGCCGCTCGCCGCTTCCCGCTCGAACACCAGTCCGGCGTCGACGTTCACGACCGGTGCGTCGCGCGACGGCGAGTCGTCCTCGCCGGGCAGGGTGTCGTCGAGCTCGTACGAAGTGTAGCGAATGGATGCGGAAGGCTCGAAGAAGTAACCGGGCCGGCGCAACGGCCAGGACAATCGTGGCTCGACGTCGAGCCGGGTTCCGGTGACCCCTTCGGCGCGATAGAAGTTCGCGAACTCGCCGGTCAGCCCGGCCTCGAGCCCGGAGCGCGCCAGGGGCCAGGCGCCGTCGAGCATCAGGTGTGCCCGGGCATAGGGCCGGTCGAGCGGGTCGATGGCCTGGTCGATGGTCTGGAAGTTCTGCGCCCGTGCGACGGCCCGCCAGCCCGCGCCGAGGTAGTCGAGCTGCACGCGCCGCTCGAGGTACAGGATGCTGGTGCCGCCCGAGCCGCTGCCGAAATCCTCGAAATACTGGCTGTCGCTGGCGTTTTCCAGGGTCGCGTCGAAGCGCAGGCTGTCGGTGAAGTCCGTGCGGTGCAGCAGGTGGCCGTAGGCGCGGTCGTCGCCGAAGACGCGGTCGGAAGGCAGCACGCTGCCTTCGAGGCGGCCGCGACTCGTCGGTGTCAGGTAGCGGAACCGGGCGTCGACGTTGATCCCGCGTCGCGACAGCAGCGTCGGTTCCAGGGTCAGGTCGTAGTTGGGCGCGAGGTTGAAGTAGTAGGGGACGCCGACTTCGAAACCGCTCTTGCTCGAGGTGCCGACGCTCGGGAACAGGAATCCGGACTTGCGGGCATCGCCGGCAGGAAACGAGATCCACGGCGTGTAGAGCAGCGGGACTCCCTTGAACTCGAGGCGCACGTCGCGGCCGGTGCCCTGCTGGCGCTCACGATCGATGTCGATCGACCCGGCCTTCAGGAGCCAGTCGTCGTTGCCGGCCGGGCAGGTCGTGAACAGCACGCCCGCGAGGCCGAGGTTTCCCTGCGGCGACAGCTTGAGTTCATCGGCGGAGCCGCGCGCCGGCCGCGCCGGCAACTCGAACTCGGCCTCTGTGAACACTCCGCCGCGCTCTCCGCTCCAGTTGCCCGTGGCGCCGCGTACCCGGACCTCCGGGTCGCGATACTCGACGTCTCCTTCGACCTTGAACGAGCGCGTTGACGCATCGTAGCTCGCGGTGCCCGCGGTCAGCACGCGATCCCCCTGCCTGACTCGGACCTCGCCCAGGAGGGTCGCATCGCCTTCGCGCGTGACCTCTGCGCCGTCGCTCTCGATGGTGATCGGCTCGCCGGACGGATCCGCGGCCGAGGGCGTCGTGCCGGGCAACTGCGGTGGGTCCCGGGGCGTGGCCATCGGGCACTGCTGTGCGCCGGCGGCCGTGGCCAGCGCGGCCAGGACGGCGAGGGCCAGCAATTGACGGGTGGACGGGTTCAAATTGCGCTGCGATCCACGGCGGTGCCTGGGCGCCGCCAGTCTATAATGTCGGAACCGCCCGCGTCCCGGCCATGAACCTGCCCCGAACTCCCGATCACCGTCGGCGCGAACTCGAACTCTGGCTCGCCGGCGTGCTGGGCCGCGCGCCGGCCCGGCTCGCGCCGGCGTCGGCGGACGCGAGTTTCCGCCGCTACTTCCGCGCCTGGCACGATGGCGCGACGTTCGTCGTGATGGACGCCCCGCCCGATCGCGAGCAGCTCGGGCCGTACCTGCAGGTGGCCGACCTGCTGGCCCGCGCCGGCGTGCACGTGCCGGAGGTGCTGGCCGCGGACCGCGCGCGCGGATTCCTGCTCCTCGGGGACCTCGGCGACCGCCAGTACCTGGACGAGTTGCGCGGCGGCGGGGACGCCGGCCGCCTGTACTCGGATGCGCTCGACGCGCTCGTGACCATGCAGTCCCGTGCCCCGGCCGACGCGGGCTCCCTGCCGCTTTACGACCGGCGGCGACTCTGCGAGGAGATGGAGCTCTTCCCGCAGTGGTTCCTGTCGCGCCACCTCGGGCTCGAGGAGGATGTGGCCAGGCGCGCCATGCTCGACGCGACGTTCTCGCTCCTGGCGGACGAGGCGCTGGCGCAGCCGCAGGTCCTCGTCCATCGCGACTTTCATTCGCGCAACCTGATGGTCTGCGTACCGCGGAACCCCGGTGTGCTCGACTTCCAGGACGCGGTGATCGGCGCGGTGACCTACGACCTGGTCTCGCTCCTGAAGGACTGCTACATCGCCTGGCCGCGCGATCGGGTGCTGGGCTGGCTCGATGACTACCGCACGCGCGCCGCTGCCGCCGGGATCGCCCTCGATCGCGATCGCGGCCGGTTCATCCGCAGTTTCGACCTGATGGGCCTGCAGCGACACCTCAAGGTGCTCGGCATCTTCGCGAGGCTGTGGTACCGCGACGGCAAGCCGGGATACCTGGTGGACCTGCCCCTGGTCCTGGACTACGCGCTGGCCGTCACCGGGCAGTACCCGGAACTGGCCGCGCTCGACGGACTGCTGCGCGAGGCGGTGCTACCGGCCTTCGCGACCGCCCAGCGCCGGGCGACGGCCGCGCCATGAAGGCCATGGTCCTCGCGGCCGGGCGCGGCGAGCGCATGCGGCCCCTGACCGACGACCGGCCCAAGCCGCTGCTCACCGCCGGTGGCCACGCGCTGATCGACTATCACCTTGCCGCACTGGCGGCCGCCGGCATTTACGAGGTCGTGGTCAACCTGTCGTGGCAGGCTGCGACACTCGCCGAGTACCTCGGCGACGGAACGCGCCACGGCCTGGCACTGCGATTGAGCGACGAGGGCCCGGTGGCGCTCGAAACCGGTGGCGGCATCCACCACGCGCTTCCCTGGCTCGGGCCTGGTCCATTCCTGGTCGTGAATGGCGACGTCTGGACCGACTACCCGATCGGCGCGCTGCGCC